>JBFFLX010000010.1:0-46447 GCA_041554435.1 Bacteroidales bacterium | reverse complement strand
ACATCAGTTTCCCAACCCTCAAATTCATTCCATTCCAGCAAGTTAGTTTGTTCATTAACTTTGCTTCCCGACAGGTGAATAGTTTTTAAAATATTTGATTCTATAACTTTTATTTTACAACTATCTTTAACAATTGTATAATATTGAAAAGGACTTGTTTCAGGATTTACATCAGCATCACTGTATACCAGAGGATTGGATTGTAATTCATTGAAACTTATGCTTTTTATAAGGTCTGTTTGAGGATTGCCTTCCTCCGAGCGATAAATTTCCCATGTGCATGAAAAAACATCATCATCAACATCAATACTTAATTGGATTTGATTATCCGGAAACACATCTGCATTAGCTAAATATAAATGCTGAGGAATTTTATAGGAATAGGAAACAATTTCCTTTATGCAAGAGGAAGAAGTGCGGTTTCCAAATTTTGCCTGCACATAATATTGATAGGTGTTTCCAGGATTTATATCCTCATCGATGAACCACATCTGATTGCTGTTAATTCCTTGAGGAGGATTGGGGTTTGGGCTTGCAACCAGAGTTGCAATATTTTCAAAAGCCCCTCCATTGGTACTTCTCCATACAAAGTAATTATCTATTTCAGGGGAAGAATTCTCGTATTGCTCCCAAATTAAAGTGTCTTGTTTTGCACAAACATTATATCCTATTTCATAAATAAAAATTGGTTTTTGTGGCTGTAAAAATGATCCTTCACCATAATTCCCGCAGGAATCGAGAGCGGCAATGGCATACTTTTTTGAAATTTCACAAGGATCAATAGATTTATCCAAATATAAAGTGTTGTCAATACCATAAATTGTATCAAAGTTTTTTAACGTTCCCTGATCTTCTCTGTATATAATGTATCCTATTATGTCAAGTTCCTGGGATGGTGTCCATCCCAAAACGACTTCAGAGTTTAATACACTTACAGAATCTAACTCTATGATCACAGGTAATTCTGTTTTTTTAAACCAATTTCCTCTCACATTTGAAACAGAAGTACAATTATTATTTTCCAGTTGTATTTTGAAATTGATACTGTCGTTACAAACAATTATATCGAAACTATAATTATCAGAAGTGGATGAGTTGATTAATTTCCAAACTCCATCGGGATAATCCCAATAAACATTATACTGCCCGTTACTTCCATCAGGTGGTGGTTCCGATACTTTTGTCCAGTATAAATCGGCTTTGTTAAAGTCGGGGGCATTATTATCCAGTTGAAAAAATATTGAACCCACGGTATCAGAAGACGTACTAATTCCACTTTGAGAAACAATATCCACAAAATAAAATTGCTGTGAAGAATTTCCAGCAGTTGTGGCATGTGTATAAAAATTTGTTGTACTTACAGAACTCGAATCGAGTTTGCTGAAATTAATTCCATTGTTTGAGTGGTAATAAATAAATTTACTGAAATCGCCTGGTATAACAGGGTTCTCCCAGTAAAAAGTTATAGAGCCATCAGCATTTACAACAACGCATTTCATTTTCACAGCATCTGCTGCACGGCTTTGGCCGGAAACAATTATGAAGCAAAATAATAATATGTAAATGAGATATTTATGCACTTTTTTGCGTGATTTTATAAAATCAAATATTTTCTTTCAAAGAAAAAAAAATAAACTGTGAATGAAATACGAAAATATCTGCTTTTTATTATTCCAGATTTCCAACAACTAAATTACACATATCATTTATATTGAGATATTTTTGTGCTGATTGTTGAATAATTTCTGCATCTACCTGCATAATTTTATTTAAGGTTTGGTTAAAGAAGTTGAAATCGCTATCGATATCCTTCACCGATCTGAACATTTCTGCCAGTGCAAAAGGGCCATCAAAATTTTTCAGAAAATTGCCGTAGATATAATTTTTAACCAAACTTATTTCTTCGCTACTCACATAATCATTTTGAAGAATTTCAATTTCTTTTCTGATTTCAGCCAAAGCTGCAGAAGTTTGATTGATGTTTACTTCGGTTGCAATTGCAAAATAACTTGCATGTTTAAAATTGGAAATATAGGAATGGATTCCATATGTCATTCCTTTATCCTCACGAAGATTCGACATCAGGCGGGAGCCGAAATAACCACCGATAATAGTATTTGTAAACAATAGATTTGCATAATCTTCATTTAGTTTTGCTATTGTTTGATTACCAATTCTGATTGCCGATTGCAGGAAACTTTCTTTTTTTAATAGTGTATCACCTTTAAAGGCATCCATTACTATGTTTTCAGGCATAGTTATATTGAAATTTGTTTTATCCCATTCATCACCAAATAGTGTGATAATTAGGTTTTTACTTTTTGTATCTGGCCTTCCGCTAACTATTAAATATGAATTTTGAGGGCTATAATATTTTGTATGGAAGTCAACTAAATCATTTCTGCTAATAAGTTCAAAATCGGGCAATGTTAAATACTGGCCATAGGCTGAATCCTCTCCAAAAATCAGTTTGTTGAATTCCCTGTTAGCGATAATTTTTGCCTTTTCCGACTTAATTAAAAACTCTTGTCGGTTTCGGTCGCGGTGAATTTCAAAATCCGTTTGTGGAAATACCGATTCTGTAATTATTTCCTTGAAAAGTGGTAGTAATTTACTAAGGTGCTTAGTTAACGAAAATAAGGTGACCACTGCATTATCTTTGCTTGTGGATGTATGCAGGTAGGCGCCATAAAAATCGAGTTCGTGTGCAATTTTTTCAGAAGTTAGATTTTTTGTTCCTTCTATTAAGAGGTCGTTTGTAAAGTTGGCACAAAGTTTCTTCGTTTGAAAAACCGAGCCTGCATTTACAACCAAATCTATTCTTACAACACTCTCCAGTCCCGACTCTATTAAATATAGATCAAGGCCGTTTTTGAGTTTTATATTTTCAGGATTTTCCAGGTTTAACTCCTCGAACTTATTATTTGGAGGACTTATAGTTCTGTTTAAATAATTAGTGCTTTTCATAATTTAGTTTTTTGAGAGGTAAACCAATTTGTTTTTTTTGCCAGGGGCAAACATTTCCTTTGCTTTCTGCTGTATGTCTTCTTTGGAAACTTCAGCATATTTTTCCTTTTCTTTTTCTAATAGTGATGCACTTTCAATCATTTCATAATAAGCCAGATTCATGGCTTTATTGAGAACCGATAAGCGGGAGAAAATAAGGTTGGCTTCAATTTTATTTTTTACTTTTTCAAGTTCTAAATCACTAATTTGATTTGTCATTAACTCATTCAATTGATCATCAATGGCATTTTCAGCGTCAGCAGCTGTATATCCGTTTATTAACTTTCCACTGATAATGAATAATCCATTGTCGATATCACCACTTACATATGCGTTTAGTTCAGAGAACATCTTTCTTTCTTTCACCAATCTGCTGAAAAGGCGGGAAGAATTTCCATTTGACAGAATATCAGAAATAAGGTCGCACACATAAAAGCCTTTCGAGTTTCGCTTATCCATATGCCAGGCAAAATAAACTGCTGTTTGCGGAACCTTTCTTTCAACCGTCAACTCCCTGTTAACTAGTTGTTGGGGTTCCTGAGGATAATTTCTAATTATGTCTTTTCCTGCTTCAATTCCTCCAAACCACTTTTCTGTTAATTTAAAAATCTCATCGGGATCTACATTTCCGGCTATACTTAGAATAGCGTTATTGGGATTATAAAACTTATTATAAAACCGCTTAACGTCATCCATATTTGCATTTTCGATATGAGAAATATCTTTACCAATTGTATTCCATTGATAGGGATGCTCCTTATATGCAAGAGGTTTTAATAAGAGGTAAATATCGCCGTAGGGTTGATTTAGATAATTCTGTTTAAACTCCTCGATTACAACCTGTTGCTGAACCTCAAGGCTTTTTTCTGAAAAGGCTAATGAAAGCATTCTGTCGGATTCAAGCCAGAAAGCCGTTTCAATATTGCTTTTAGGAAGAGTAAGGTAGTAGTTAGTAAAATCGTTATTAGTAAAGGCATTATTTTCGCCGCCGGCATTTTGAAGAGGAGTATCGTATTTTGATATATTAATGGATCCTCCAAACATGAGATGTTCAAAAAGGTGAGCAAAACCTGTCTTATCAGGGTTCTCATCACGTGAACCTACCATGTATATAATGTTCATTGCAACAAGTGGTGTGCTTTTGTCTTGATGGACAATAACTTTTAATCCATTGTTGAGAGTAGTATAATCGTATTTTATCATTCTGCAAACTTAAATAATGACTGCAAAACTGGCAATATTATTCGCAATAAGCAGAAAACAAAAGTTAATAATATGAAAAACCATCAATGGAAAAAGGATATAAATATTGGGTTCTGCATCCTAATAATAGAACATAAATTTAATACCTTTGCATGGTTTTAATAATTAATAAGTAAAACTCTTACAATATGGAAAGAGATAATAAAATATTTGACCTGATAAATCAGGAGAAGGAACGCCAGATGGGTGGAATAGAGTTGATAGCATCGGAAAACTTTGTTAGTCAGCAAGTTCTGGAAGCCATGGGTTCGGTTATGACAAATAAATATGCCGAGGGATATCCGGGAAAAAGATATTATGGTGGTTGTGAAATTGTTGACCAAAGTGAACAATTAGCCATCGACAGAGCATGCGAGTTGTTCGATGCAGAATATGCAAATGTACAACCACACTCAGGAGCTCAGGCTAATATGGCTGTTTTTCTGGCTTGTTTAAAAGCAGGAGATACTTTTATGGGTTTAGATCTATCTCATGGAGGTCATCTTTCTCATGGTTCATTCGTAAATTCTTCAGGAATTCTATATAATCCTATTGCCTATAAGGTAAAAGAAGAAACAGGCACTATTGATTATGATGAAATGGAAGCCCTTGCTCTAAAGGATAAGCCAAAAATGATAATTGCCGGTGCTTCTGCATATTCCCGCGATTGGGATTATGAGCGTATGCGCGATATTGCAGATGAAATAGGTGCTATTTTAATAGCTGATATTTCTCATCCATCAGGATTAATAGCAAAGGGAATTTTAAATGATCCTATTGAATATTGCCATATCGTTACTACAACAACTCATAAAACATTAAGAGGTCCTCGTGGAGGTTTAATTTTAATGGGAGAAGATTTTGAAAATCCATGGGGATTGAAGACTCCAAAAGGGGCAACAAAAATGATGTCTGCTGTTTTAAACTCTGCTGTTTTCCCAGGAATTCAGGGTGGTCCGTTGGAGCATATTATTGCTGCAAAAGCTGTTGCCTTTGGGGAAGCATTAACTGATGAATATTTCGAATATATTTTGCAGGTAAAGAAAAATGCAAACGTAATGTCGCAAGCCTTTATCGACAGAGGATATAAGGTTATTTCAGATGGAACTGATAATCATTTGATGTTGATAGATTTAAGGAGTAAATTTCCGGAGATTACCGGGAAACTGGTTGAAAATACTTTAGTAAAAGCCGATATTACTATCAATAAAAATATGGTGCCATTCGATAGTCGTTCACCATTTCAAACCAGTGGATTAAGAGTTGGTACTCCGGCAATAACAACCCGTGGTCTGAAAGAAAACCATATGGAGCCAATAGTTGATCTGATTGATGAGGTAATCAGTAATATTGAAAATGAAAAAGTAATAGCTACTGTTAAAGGAAGAGTAAATAAGATGATGAAAGATTTTCCTTTGTTTGCTTAAATCCTGATGATAAAAATAAAAAAAACCTGCGTTTATTAAAAGCGCAGGTTTTTTTGTATTTATTAATTTATTAATAAGCCTTAGCAAAAACTACCCTTTGTTTTGAAGGTTCCCCGCTATAAATACATTTTCCTTCTTCAAACTTACCATCTATGGGAATTGTTCTTATGGTAGCTTTTGTTTCTTCTTTTATTTTTTGTTCGGTTTCTGAGGTTCCATCCCAGTGGGCATAAATAAAACCACCCTTTTTTACCTGTGCTTTAAACTCTTCCCAGGAATCTACACGGAATGAATTATTATCGCGGAAATCGTAAGCTTTTTGGTAAATATTAATTTGAATTTGCTCTAGCAGATGTTCTATTTTATCCTCAATACCTTCCATGTGAAGGATTTCCTTTTCCATGGTATCTCTTCTGGCCACTTCAATAGTACCATTTGCCAAATCCCTTGGGCCAATAGCAAGTCTTACAGGAACTCCTTTTAACTCCCATTCGGCAAATTTAAAGCCTGGTTTATGAGTATCTCTATTATCGAATTTAACGGATATGTTTTTTTCACGAAGTTTAGTTATCAACCCATCAACTTTTTCAGTTATTGCTTTCAGTTCTTCTTCTTTTCGGAAAATAGGAACTATTACAACCTGAATAGGAGCAAGTTTTGGTGGTAATACCAAACCGTTATCATCAGAATGCGACATAATTAAGGCTCCCATTAATCTGGTTGAAACTCCCCAGGAGGTTGCCCAAACCAATTCTTGTTTATTTTCTTTGGTTACAAAGGTAACGTCGAATGCTTTGGCAAAATTTTGCCCCAGGAAGTGAGATGTTCCGCATTGTAATGCTTTGCCGTCCTGCATAAGTCCTTCAATACAGTATGTTTCAACAGCGCCTGCAAATCTTTCATTGGGTGATTTTATTCCCTGAAGTACAGGAACTCCCATATAAGATTCTGCAAAATCTGCGTAAACTTTTAGCATGGTTTCTGCTTCAGTTACAGCCTCATCTTTGGTGGCATGAGCAGTATGTCCTTCCTGCCAAAGGAATTCTGCAGTGCGCAAAAATAAACGAGTACGCATTTCCCATCTTACAACATTTGCCCACTGATTTATCAATATGGGAAGATCCCTGTAACTCTGAATCCATTTACGATAAGTATCCCAAATTATCGTTTCCGAGGTAGGCCTTACTATCAGTTCTTCTTCCAGTTTGGCATCTTCATCGACAACAATTTTACCATTCTCATCATTTTTTAAACGATAATGAGTAACAACGGCACATTCTTTGGCAAATCCTTCAACATGACTCGCTTCTTTACTAAAGAAAGATTTCGGTATAAATAGTGGGAAATAAGCATTCTGATGCCCGGTATCTTTGAACATTTTGTCGAGCACCGCCTGCATTTTCTCCCAAATGGCGTAGCCGTAGGGCTTAATTACCATGGAGCCTCTTACAGCTGAGTTTTCAGCTAAATCTGCTTTTATCACAAGGTCGTTGTACCATTGTGAATAATTTTCTTCTCTTGATGTTAAAACTTTCGCCATTTTATAAGTTTGGTATAGTCTTTGTAATTATTCGAAATAAAAGCACAAAATTAAACAATGTTTATAAACTCGCAATACCATATAGTCATGAAAACAATTAAAAAATTTAGTTTAGCGATTATTAGCCTTATTTGGGTTTTTGTTTTGAGTTCTTGCTCAACCACAACAACTCTTCCTTATGATGATGTTTATTATACACCGGGGGAAAATAGCAATAGTCGGACAACTACTACTTTAAGTGAAGAAGTTTATACCTCTTCATCGTCAACTGGTGACTATCAATCCTATAATAAAAATGAGACTTCAAAAGTGGAGCAGGTTCCTGTTGGAGATGTTAGTGAGAACGAATATTATGCAGATGATGCTGATTCCAATGAAGATATATATTATGATACTGATTATGAGTCGCGTATAAAGAGGTTTAATAACGAAGGCAGTAGCCTGGGGTATTATGATGACTATTATACTGATGATTATGGTTGTAATTGCGGAGGATCCTCAAGTTGGAATGTAAGCCTAGGATTTGGTGTAGGCTGGGGCTATCCTTATTATAGTTATCCTTATTATAGTTATGGTTACGGTTATCCTTACTACGGATGGGGTTACCCATATTACAGATATGGTTATCCTTATTATGGATGGGGTGGCAGTTATTGGAACGGATATAATAATGGTTATTGGAATGGATATTGGGATGGCTATTATGGCGGTGGCTATGGTGGCGGATACTATGATGGAAATTATGGATATTCAAGTAGTTATGGTCCTCGTGGCAGTAGAGGTGGTGGTACATCAGTTCCCAGAACCGGAAGCAGAGGAGGTACTGATAAAGAGAATCCCTCGTATCGTGAAAAAACTATAGTTGCCGGAGGTGGATCTATAGGTAGTAGCAGAAACGGTGGTGGTTCAGTAAGTTCAGGGTCACAAGCTGAGAAGAGTAGACCTGCTGAATCAGTAAGAGTTAAACAAGGGAGCCAAACAAATAAATCTAATGTTCAGGAAATAGAAACTGGTAAATCACAAACCGAAAGGTATAGGAAGCCTAATGAGTCGGCGAAAAGTGAAGTAAGACAAAAGCCAAAATACGAAAAGCCACAGTCTTATAGGTCTTTACCATCTCAAAAGCCTAGATCTGAAAATAAATATGTTGCTCCTAAGAGAAACAGCCAGACTAATAGTTCATCAAAGTCGGATGTAAGAACTAATACTCGCAAACCGGTTAATCAACCAAATAGAAATTATAATAGAAGTACTAATACAAGGAGTAGTGGTTCGAGATCTGTGAAAACACCTACAAGAACAAGTACAGCTTCGCCAACAAGGACAAGAACAGCATCACCAAAAAGAAGTACCAGAAGTTCTTCTCCTTCAAAGTCATATAGCAGTCCTTCGAGAAGTTCAAGTTCTCCTTCCAGGTCTTATAGCAGTCCTTCGAGAAGTTCAAGTTCTCCATCAAGATCATCAGGAAGTAGCAGTAGCTCGTCTTCTTCAAGGTCATCTTCAGGAGGTGGTAGAAGATAATAAATCATGAGGTTTAATTAACCGATATTGATTGATTTAAACTCGGGAGGCAAAACTCCCATATTAACAATAAAACATAATAATTAGAAAAATGAAAAGGTCAATAATAATAATATTGAGTTTAGTAGCATTCGTTTTTTCAAGTTTTTCACAAACTGTTGACGATGCTTTGAGATATTCACAACAATTTTATGAAGGAACAGCCCGTAATATGGCCATGGGTGGTGCTTTTGGTGCTTTGGGAGCCGATTTTTCTGTGGCAAGTACTAACCCTGCAGGAATGGGCCTTTTCAGAGCTTCCGAACTTTCAATTACTCCGGAAGTTACTTCTCTGCTTACTTCATCTACTTATAATAATTCTTTTGCAGAAGATTCTAAGTCTATATTGAACCTTGGAAATTTTGGATATGTTCAAACAACAAAATTATCAAACAATGGATGGAAGTATTTCCAGTTGGGAATAGGTATGAACAGGTTGAATACGTATAATACCAACCAATATATGCGAGGTAATAATTTAACTAATTCCAGATTAGATATTTACAAGGAGCAGGCCGACGGAATTGATTATTCAAGCATTGATAATGAAAATAATTATCCTTTCGACTTATATCCTGCATGGAGTATTTACCTCTTAGATCTTGTTCCAGACTATGATGATTTATACTTTACTCCTGTGCCATTTGCAGGAACATTGCAGGAACAATCTATTAATTCTTCAGGGTCAACCAATGAGTGGTTAATGTCGCTTTCGGCAAATTATTCCGATAAATTATTTATTGGTGCTACTGTTGGCTTACCTTATATCAGGTTTAAGAGAGAAACACTCTATAAAGAAACGGATATTGCTGATACAATACCATATTTTAATAGTTGGAGTGTAAAAGAAAACCTGCTTACTACCGGATGGGGTATTAACCTTAAGGTTGGAATTATTTATCAGCCTACAAAATGGATGCGAATAGGTGGAGCAATTCATACACCATCATATTATTGGAATATGCGCGATAGTTGGTATACAAATCATACTGCTGATTTGGAATGGAGAGACCCTGAAAGAGTTGAATCGATAACAGGTAATTATGAATATAAAATGACAACTCCCATGAGAATAATTGGTGACGCTGCTTTCATTATCAATAAAATGGGTCTTATTAGTTTTGAATATGAGTATGTTGATTATTCAACATCTAAGTTTAAGGCACGTGATTATGGATTTAATGATGTTAATTCATCAATAAGAACTTCATACCAACCCACACATAACTTTAAAGTGGGTGCAGAATGGCGATTGGGCCAGGCAAGCCTTAGAGCGGGATATAATTATTATACAAGTCCTTATGCAAACAATTTGAATGATGGCGAGCGTCAAACCATATCTGCAGGAATAGGATACAATTTTGGAAATGCCAGCATTGATTTTGCCTATTTGAGGTGGTTGAGTGATGAGGACTATTATATGTATTCAAGTGAAACTATTCAGCCTAATGCTGTTGTAAACTCTTTTAGAGGACAGCAGTTTGCACTAACTCTTAGGACAAAATTCTAGTAGATTAGTTAATTTATATAAAAAAGGAATAAGTATTAATTATTCCTTTTTTGCTTTGTTAACTCTTCTTATACCTTCCTTAGCCATGGTCTTTATTCCATTTTCAAATTGATTGAAATCCATTTTTGTGCATTTAGAATAATATAATAATGCCATCGACAAACTGTCTTGTAATTCATAAATTTCTCCAAGTTTTAAAGCTGAGTTGGCGGGGAAATATTCGCTTGTTAAATCGGAACTAATAACTACCTTTTTGTAATATTTTTTAGCGTCTTCAATATTATTTGTTTTATGCATTATCCTGGCATATCGATAATCTTTTTCCAATAACTGATCAAAGTTTAAGTTGTTATTATCAATATTCTCAAGTTCGGATAGAGCCCTATTATATTTGAACCCATCGAAAAGCAGCCTTGATTTTACAAGCGAGACGTTTGGAATTTCTCCATTTTCATATTCAATATTTGCATCTTTATCGATGCCAATATCTGCATTTCCTGAATTACCAACTGCCGACATTATTTGTTTGTATTTTTTCTCATTTCCCTCAATTAAAAATGTCCATGCAGTTTTTCTCCAGGCATCTTTTATATAATTTTTACCCTTGAAATTTTTTAAAAACATTGCATAGTACTTTTTTGCACTGTCGGTTTCCAATTCTTTTAAATAGTAGTCAGCATGTAAATAGTCAAGAAAATATATAGGATAATAGTCGTTTTTATTTGCTAATTTTTTGAATTGAATTTCCATCTCAACATATCGTCCCGACTTTGATAAGATGTTTATAGACAATAAATTAAATAGCATATTGCTGTCGGTGAGGGGAATAATTTGATGTAAAATATCTTGAGATTTTGTTTTGTCGGGGTTTATATTAACCTCTATAAATCCAAGGTAGAACAAGCATTCATTTTTCAAATATGCATATTCAGAATCGTTTTTTGCCAGATCTAAAAACTTATACAATTCCAAGGTTCCATTTTGAACACTACCTTCCATCGAGACCAAATCTAATACCCAGTCATATTTATCAGGTACAATACCAATAATTATTGTAAGTACTGCATGGGTTATTTTATTTGGATAGAAATCAGGAAAGTTTTTACTATTTTTTTCTGTCAAACGGTAAGCTCGATTTATTTCTATGGCTGAAGTAAAATATTCTCCAAATTTTATTCTGGCAAAAGCCCACTGCAAATTAACATTTGCTTTTAAATAATCTTTATAAGGGGAGGCATTATCCAATTTGTCAATAGCTTCGAGAGCTATATCCATCTTGTATTTATTTGTCTCATAAACTTCGTCATCTTCAGAAATAAATGATTTTAAAAATCCAATATAACTTTCCAGATAGGGTAAGTATACATTATCCGGGTGGATTTCTTTTTCCTTATTGATATAAAATTTAGCCTTGTCAAATCTCAGAGCAAGTGCATATTCGTATGCTTGCTTGCAGTTTTCATTTACATATAACTGTGCTGAAGATGATTTGAATAGTATTAGTAAAAGCAGAAAAATGATTAGTCGTTTCATAAAAAAAAAGATGTGTAAATATAAAAAAAGGGAATGAAATAAATCATTCCCTTTAATATTTTTTGGAATAATGAAATTTTTACTCCGTATCTTTTTTGTCAATCAATATACGACCGCAATATTCGCAAACAATTATTTTTTTATGCATACGAATATCAAGTTGGTGCTGAGGTGGAATTTTGTTAAAGCAACCTCCACATGCATCGCGTTCAATATGAACAACTGCTAATCCATTTCTTGCATTTTCACGAATCCGTTTATATGCAGTAAGCAATCTTTTTTCAATCGTGTCTTCATGCTTTTTCGATTCTTCGCGGAGTTCTAATTCCTCTTTCTCGGTTTCAGCAACAATTTCAGTAAGTTCATCTTTCTTTGCTTTCAGGTCTTCCTGACGCATTTGAAGATGTTCGCGTGAAGCTTCAATTTCTTCATTAATTTTTTCTATCCTCAGTTCAGCCTCTTTAATCTTCTTTTCAGAAAGTTGAATTTCCAATTCCTGAAATTCTAATTCTTTCGATAAGGAGTCATACTCACGGTTATTTCTAACGTTCATTTGTTGCTCCTTATATTTGCTTATCAAGGATTCACTCTCCTTAATGGATCCGCGTTTGTCGCTGATTATTTTTTCAAATTCACCAATTTCTGTGGTAAATTTTTCCATTCGTGTTTCAAGCCCTGCAATTTCGTCTTCAAGGTCTTCTACTTCCAATGGAAGTTCACCCCTAATAATTTTTATTTTATCGACTTGAGTGTCAATTTGCTGTAATTCATAAAGAGCGAATAGTTTTTTCTCAACATTCACTTCTTTTTCTTCCATCCCAGCATTTTTAGTATTTGTCATATTATTCTCTTTATCACTATTTTAAAGACAAGAAACGGGATTTGTATTCGTTTCTGAAATTCGGATTGCAAAATTAGGAAATTTTTTGGTTAAAATTGCATGAATTAATTCTTTTGTAAATTGTTCTGTTTCATAATGCCCGGCATCGGCAATTGTCATAATACCCTGGTGTTCAAAAAACTCATGATATTTTATATCTCCACTTATGAATAAATCTGCTTTTTGCTTTGCAGCAGTGTTTATTAAAAAACTGCCACTTCCGCCACAAATGGCAACCTTTTCTACTTTTTTGTCGATTAGTTTATTGTGTTTTAAACATTTAATGCCAAGCACATTTTTCACCTGAATTAAATATTCACTTATATCCATTGGTTGTTCTAAGTTGCCTATCATTCCTGCACCCGTATTTGTTGGAATATTGTTTAAAGGATAAATATCATAAGCCACTTCTTCGTAAGGATGAGCAGAAATAAGTGATTTTATTACTGCGGATACTTTGAAATCAGGAACTATTGTTTCCACTCTGATTTCTTTTTCAAAATGAAGTTTATCTTTCTCTCCCACAAAAGGCTTTGTATTTTCCAATGCTTTAAAACTACCCTCACCTATAGTATTAAAACTACAACTATCATAGTTTCCTATATGTCCTGCTCCGGCATTAAACATTGCTTCACGAACTTTATCAGCATGTTCTAAGGGGCAAAAAGTAACTATTTTATTCAATTTTCCTGCTGAAGGAGATAGGATGCGTGGGTTTTGAATTCCTAATTTACTTGCCAACATCGAATTAACACCTTCAGAAACATTATCGAGATTAGTATGAATAGCATAAATGGCAATGTCGTTTTTTATGGCTTTATAAACAACTTCCTCTACAATACTGTTCCCATTAATTCTTTTTAAACCTCTAAAAATTATCGGATGATGAGCAATAATTAAATCACTTTTTGTATTTATTGCCTCTTCAATTACTTCAGGAGTTACATCTAAACAAATTAAAACCTGATTTATTTCACTTTTATTATTACCTATCAGAAGGCCTGAATTATCATAGTCTTCCTGCAATGACAATGGGGCGATCTTTTCAAGTTCAAATGTTAAATCTTTGATATTCATTTATATAATAGTTTTTTACTTGCTTTTTAAATGCTAATTAAACATTTTTTTCTCAATGTAAAAGTACATTTTATTCGCATATAAATTTTCCTTTGATAATTTGGAGAAATTCTTAAATTTGATGGTTACATTTTTGCAATATTACTTAATGAGATTGTAGTAAATTATGCATACTTACCGTATTCTTTTTTTCCCTTTTGCATTAATTTATGAAATGATTGTAAGATTACGTCATTTCCTTTTTAATGTTGGAATATTAAAGTCGAGAACATTTAAGATCCCTCTTATAGGAGTAGGTAATTTGGTAATGGGAGGAAGTGGCAAAACACCCCATGTAGAATTATTGATCCGAATGTTATCTGAAGACTATAAAGTGGCAGTTTTGAGCAGAGGATACGGAAGAAAATCGAAGGGTTATGTAAAGGCTGATCAGTACTCCAGATATGAAGATATTGGAGATGAACCTATGCAGTACTATCGAAAGTTTAAAAAAAATGTAACAATTGCAGTAGATGCTAAAAGAAGAAAAGGAATAATAAACTTAATGGAAGATAAGGCCGGCCACGATGTAATTATTATGGACGACTCATTTCAACATAGATATGTAAAGCCAGGTTTATCAATTTTATTAACCGATTTTCATAATTTGTATACTAGTGACTATCTGCTTCCTGTGGGTAAATTAAGAGATGTTGGTTCGGCTGCAAAGCGAGCTGATATTATTATTGTTACAAAAACTAATAAAGTATTATCGCCGATAACCAGAAGAAATATTGTAGAGAAAATTAAGCCTGAGCCACATCAAAAACTTTATTTCTCTTATATAAGATACAGCAATTTTATTCCAATGCCAGGAATAAATAAAGGTAGTTTTCCAAGAGAAATTAATACAATCCTGCTCTTTACAGGAATAGCAAACCCATATCCTTTGCAAGAACATTTAAGGTTTAGATGTTCAGAATTAGTGGCAATAGATTTCCCTGATCATCATAACTATACTAAATCAGACCTTATTAAGGTAAGGGAGAAATTTGATACTTTTTTTACCAGAAAAAAAATAATAGTGACCACCGAAAAAGATGCGATGAGGTTAATCAATTCTCCATATATTAGCGAACTTAATAACCTGCCTGTTTTTTTCTTGCCAATGGAAATTGCAATACATAAAGAGGATAGGCAATCATTTAATAAACAAATAGTTGAATATGTTAGAGCAAATAAACTCAACAGTTAATTATATATTCACCCGAGTAGATAAGAAACCAAAAGTTGGAATAATTTTAGGTTCAGGACTGAGTGATTTGTCATCAGAAATAGATAATCCTATTGTTATACCATATGAGGAAATACCGAATTTTCCTGTCTCAACAGTGAAAGGACATAATGGGAGTTTAATTTTTGGGGAATTAAATGGCCTTGATGTAGTAGCCATGAGTGGTAGATTTCATTTTTATGAAGGATATTCTATGGATGAAGTTACTTTACCAATCAGGGTATTCAAAAAATTGGGTATAGAATATCTTTTTGTTTCTAATGCAAGTGGTGGTGTAAACCATGAATTTGAAGTAGGTGATATAATGTTTATTACCGATCATATAAACTTAATGCCTAACCCATTAATTGGTGCAAATATTGAGGAATTTGGCCCTCGGTTTGTTGATATGAGTGAATCCTACAATAAAAATTTATTGAATAAGGCAAAAAAAATTGCAAGGCTTAGAGGAATAAAATTTCAAACAGGCATATATGCCGGAGTAAGTGGTCCTACCTATGAAACACTTGCTGAATATAAGTATATTAAAGCCATTGGTGCTGATGCTGTTGGTATGTCTACAACTCCTGAAGTTATTGTTGCCCGGCATATGGGTTTAAAAGTTTTTGCCGTTTCAGTTATTTCCGACCTTGGCGTGGAGGGTAAAATGGTTGAGATTTCTCACGATGAGGTTATCGATGCAGCCGGTTCTGTTGCGCCAAAAATGACTCAAATAATTAAAGATCTGTTACTTGAGTTGTAATTTCTTTATTTTTGTCCAAAACAATTTAATTTGAACAATACAAAAATATATTTCGCCTCAGATTTTCATTTGGGAATTCCGGATAAAAAAAGAAGTCTAGAAAGAGAAAAAATGCTTGTTAGCTGGCTTGAAAAAGTTAAGCAGGATGCAAGTGAGATTTTCTTAATGGGTGATGTTTTTGATTTCTGGTTCGAATATAAATATGTTGTTCCCAAAGGCTATACACGATTACTTGGTAAATTAGCAGAAATTACTGATAGTGGTATTCCGGTACATCTTTTTAGAGGTAATCACGATATATGGGCGTTTGATTATTTGAATGAAGAGTTAAATATCAATATTCATAGAAAACCTGTAGTAAGAGAATTTTCAGGTAAAAAATTATTTTTGGCTCATGGCGATGGACTAGGCCCCGGAGATAAAGGTTATAAATTTTTAAAAAGAGTTTTTGAATTTAAGCCTAATCAGTTTTTGTTCAGATGGTTGCATCCGGATATAGGATCCAGAATGGGATTGTATTTTTCTAAAAAAAGCCGACTTGCTAATATTGCTAAAGAAGGTAAAAATGACTTTAAGTTTAATATCTCTGACGAGATGCTTTATCACTATGCCAAAAGAAAAAGTGAGCAAAATCCTGATTTAAACTATTTTATTTTCGGACACAGACATATACCCATACAGGTAGAACTTAATGCAAACAGCGAAATGATTATACTGGGCGATTGGCTGGGACATTTTTCTTACGGGGTGTTTGAAAATGGAAAAATGCGTTTGGAGTACTGGAAAAAATGAACTTAAACAAACTTTTCAATCAGTTCAACTAAACGTGTTGAATAACCCATTTCATTATCATACCAGGCTACTACTTTTATAAGTTTTTGTTTATCACCCAAAACCGCAGTCAAATTTGAATCGAAGACCGCAGAATGAGTATTGCCAATTACATCCGATGACACAATCGGATCGCTGGTATATTCAAGTATTCCCTTTAAATAAGTCTCTGCAGCCAGTTTAAAAGCTGAATTAATTTCTTCCTTACTTGTCGATTTTTTTAAAGTACATGTTAGGTCTGTTAAACTGCCATCCGGCACAGGAACCCTTATTCCTGCTCCCCCCAAGTTGTTTGCAAGGTGAGGGAATATTTTTGAGGATGCTTTTGCTGCACCTGTTGTTGTAGGTACGATGGAGTATGCTGCTGCCCGACCTCTGCGCCAATCTTTATGCGCTCCATCCACAAGGTTTTGATCCTTTGTATAAGAATGAACAGTGGTCATAAAGCCTTTCTCTACTCCCCAGTTTTCATCCAACACCTTAATTAAAGGGGCTACATTATTAGTGGTGCATGATGCATTCGAAATAATAATTTCATTCCTGTCGATTAAATGATCATTCACCCCTAAAACAATATACTGTACATCGTCGAATTCTCCTTTGGCAGGAGCCGAAATAATAACCTTGCGAGCACCTGAATCATTTATGTGTTTTATGGCTTGTTTTCTCTCAACAAACTGCCCTGTAGATTCGATTACGATATCAATATTCAATTCTTTCCATGGTAATTTTGATGGATCCGATTGGCTAAAAACTAACACTTTTTTACCATTTACGATAAGATGATCTCCATTGTGATCAACAGTCCCATTAAATTGACGTTGGACAGTATCGTATTTTAAAAGGTGAGCCAGATTGGCAGAATCTGTAATATCATTTATGGCAACAACTTCTATATTTTCGTTTAATTCGATACAGCGAAACGTTACCCTGCCTATCCTTCCGAAACCATTGATTGCAACTCTTATCTTCGACATTGATGCTATTATTTTATATTTGGCAAAGGTAATTTTTTATGTTCTATACTAAGAAACAGCGAATAAAAATTTGATTTATAAAACCCAAAGAAGAATATTATTTAGGCACATAATTGTAATATAGGACATTATAGAATGTGCTGGAAATATTTAGATAGAAGGTAATACTATATTTTTTAGATTAATATATTTTCAGTATTTCACCTTATATATAAAAGTTTTTTATAAATTAGCTATCAACAAAAATTACTAATTAATAAAATTTCATTATGAGACAATTTACGCGAATTATTTCATTAACTCTTGCATTAACTTTGACTTTTGGTCTTGCTAATGCACAGAATTTGATGACAAAAGCTCAAACGTTGGGCTTAAAAACTTCCGGTACTGTTAATACCATTACTCCTGCTGATGTAATGTCAACAAGAACAATGTTGTTAACTGAAGGATTTGATGTTGATTTTCCACCAGCAGACTGGACAGTAATCGACTTCAATACTAATGGAAATAACTGGATACAAACAAATCCGGAAAATAATCCATTTAGTGACATAGATCCTACCAGCCTTTTCTCGGCAATGGTACCATGGGTAAATGAAGATCAGGACGAGTGGTTAATCACTCCTTCCATCGACGCTGCTGGTGAAACACCATTAAAAGTTGAGTGGTATGCAGGTGTTAGTGGTTCATGGATACAATATGCAACATTAAAATTACATATTTCAACTGATGGTGGAACAACATGGACTGAATTATGGGATGCTGCAGACGTACTTGAACCAGATGCTCCTTGGGCATGGAATTTCGTTTCCATAAATCTTGATGATTATGCCGGTGCTCCTTTCCAACTAGGTTGGCAATATGTAGGTAACGATGGTGACCTTGCAGGTGTTGACGGAGTGGTTGTTAAATCAGGTTTTGATTATATTTATCAAACTGACTTTGAAACATTTACCGTTGGTGAATACCTTGCTCTGACAGATCAGAGTGGTTTCTGGACAACATGGAGCGATGATCCTGGTAGTTCAGAAGATGCTTTAATTTCTGATGCTCAGTCTTCAAGTCCGACTAAATCAGTTGATATGCAAGGAATTAGTGACATTGTATTTAAAATGGGTGACAAAACATCTGGAGCTTATCAATTTAATGTTAAGTATTATATCGTACCAGGCAATGGTGGTTATATCAACCTACAGCACTTTGAAGCTCCTGGTATTGAGTGGGCAGTAGAGGCTTATTTTGGTGCAACCGGTGATGGATATGTTTATGCTGGTAGTCCTGATGAGATTCCATTCACATTTACTCATGGTACTTGGATGCAATTGGAATTTATGATTGACCTTGACAATGATTGGGCTGAATTTTATATTGATGATATAATGATAGCTGAATGGCAATTCTCATTGCAAGCACAAGGAGAGCCTGGAACATTGCAACTTGGTGGATCAAATCTTTATGCAGGTGCTCCAGAAGGTGACACCCCACATTACTATTTCGATGATATTGAATATATCGTTCTTGTTGAAGGAACTACTCCTCCAATTATGGATGTTGATGATTCTCCTGTTTCTGCTGTTGTTGAAACCGGTGACACTTTTGAAGATACTTTTGGTCTTGCCAATATTGGTGTTGACGATTTGACTTATGATATTACTGTTACTTACCCAATGGGTAATAAAGCAATGGATAGAGTACCAGCTGGCGTTCATGCAGCAAAAAATTTAAATGCAGTTCTTTCAGTTGACCCTACTCCAGCTGTAGGTAATACTAATCTTTCTGATCGTGATGTTACATTGAACTATGATGGAGATCCATTTAGTGCAATTGGTACATCAACTGATTATCAGTGGAGAGTAGCTGCACGTTTCCCTGCAGATCTAGTTGCTCCTTATATAGGAATGGAAATTTCTTCAGTAGACGTATATATCAATGATCCGGGTATTGATTATAAACTTCAGATTTATGATATGGGATCAATTACTACACCAGGTCCTGGTGACATGTTGTTGGAACAAACATTTACTGATAATGGCGCTGCTGCATGGGTGACTGTAACTCTTGACAGTCCTGTTTATATTGAAGGTGGCGACATATGGGTTGGATACTGGGTATCATCAATAGGTGGTTTATTTACTCCCGGTTGTGATGAAGGTCCTGTTCACCCTGATGGTGACTGGATGGCTTCCGGTCCGGGTTGGGGGCACTTGTCAGACAATCCAGATCTTCAGTATAACTGGAATATCCGTGCTAATCTTACTGGTACAGCCATGCTTCCTTGGTTATCAACTGACTATGAAGAAGGTGTACTAACAGAAGATGAAGCAATTGATGTTACTATGACTCTTAACGCTGCAGATCTTGAAAGTGATATTTATAATGGAACAATTCACATTCGTTCGAATGATCCAACTAATGACCATGCAACTAAAACTGTTCTTATGAACGTTGTTGTAGGTGTTGATGAAAATGGACAAAAGGAAGTTGTTTCTGTATATCCTAATCCGGCAAGCGATTATTTGCAAATTGGATCTACTGGTGAGATAACAAATGTTCGTATTATTAATACTATCGGTCAAGTAGTTTATAACCAGAATGTTGGTTTAAATAAAGTTAGAGTTTCAACAGATATGCTTCCAAACGGAGTTTATTTTGTAAATATCGAAACAGTTAACGGTATAACTACTCAGAAAGTTATTATTGAATAGTATAGATATTTAATACCATATAAAAGCTTCCATATTTAATTATATGGAAGCTTTTTTTATTTTTACTCTATGATTGATTCACAAAATTCATATGAACTATTTAAGAACCTGAAAACATCAGACATATATAAGTCGCTTACACGTCCTATTATAATCGCCGATGATATTCGAACTCCTGAAAATATGGGTTCTATAATACGACTCGGGGCAAATATTGGTGCTTTGAAAGTCATATTTATATCGAAAAGAGGTAAGGAATTTAAAATTTTTAAAATTGCTAAAACAGCAAGTGGTGCTGATAAAAAGATAACATGGATGTTTGTGGATGATTTCAGTTCTGCTCAAAGAATCATACCAGTTGATTATCATATAATATCCATAGAAACTTCTTCTAATTCAAAAAATATCTTTGAAACTAAATTGCCCGAAAAAACTTGTTTTGTAATTGGAAATGAAGTTAAAGGCATAAGAAACGAAATTATTGACCACTCAAATGAAGTGCTCCATATTCCTATCCCAGGCATTATTTCATCTTTAAATGTAACACATGCACTTACTGTTGCTTTGTTCGAGTGGTTTCGGCAAATGAAATAACTAATTGAAAGACTGTAAATTCTGTAGTCTTTTGTAAACTCCATCCATCTCAATCAACTCCTTATGTGTTCCCCTTTCAACTATTTCTCCTTTTTTGAGAACTATTATCTCATCAGCATGTTGTATGGTAGATAGGCGATGTGCTATAACAATAGATGTTCTATCCTTCATAATATTAAAAAGTGCTTCTTGAACAAGCTTTTCCGATTCCGTATCCAATGAAGATGTTGCTTCATCCAGGATTAAGATAGGTGGGTTAGCAAGAACAGCCCTTGCAATGCTAATCCTTTGACGCTGTCCGCCCGATAGCTTCACACCTCTGTCGCCAATATTGGTTTCGTAACCATCATCAGTATTAAGAATAAATTCGTGAGCATTGGCAACTTTTGCGGCGGCAATTACATCTTCTTTGGAAATATTTTCCAGTCCGAAAGCTATATTATTTAATATGGTATCATTGAATAAAATACTCTCCTGAGATACTATCCCCATTAATTTTCTAAGCCCTTCTATTTTTAGGTTTTTTATATTCTCCCCATCAAGGTAAATTTCACCTGCTGTAACATCATAAAATCGGGGTATTAAATCTGCCATAGTCGATTTTCCTCCACCCGATTCTCCAACTAAGGCGGTGAGTTTTCCCTTAGGGATTTTTAAATTAATATTCTTAAGAACATCTTCCTTTTCATATCTGAAAACCACATTTCTGAATTCAATTTCTTTATTGAATCCATTTACCTCTTTAGCATTGGGGATTTCTTCTATAACTTCGTCAGCATCCAGTATTTCGAATATTCTCTCAGCAGATGCAATACCCTTTTGTATGCTGAAAAATCCCTGAGCAAAAGTTTTTGCAGGGGGTATTATTTGAGAAAAAACCACAATATATGTTATAAAGTCGGCTGCCGCAATGGTTGGATTTTCATCGAGTACCATTCTTCCTCCAAACCATAATACTACAATTATTACTGCAGAGGATAAGAATTCACTTAGCGGAGAAGAAAGGTCTCTTCTTCTGTATATCCATATCAAAAGTTTTGAATACGTTTCATTGAATTTCATAAATCGGCTTTCCGTATAATCAATTGCGTTAAAAGCCTTTATGATTCTTAAACCACCTATGGTTTCTTCTATGGTTGCAAGCAATCCTGCAAATAAATTTTGTCCTATTTTCGACTGTTTTCTCAAACTTTTACCTATTCTGCCTATTATAAAACCAGTAATTGGCAGAATAATGAGAACAAATAAGGTTAACTGAGGACTGATGCTTATCATGAAAATCAGGAATGCAATTATTGTAACCGGATCGCGTACTATCATTTCAAGGTAGTTCATAATTGAAAATTCAACTTCCTGAATGTCGGTAGTTACTCTTGCGATAATATCTCCTTTTTTATGCTGACTGAAAAATGCCAAAGGAAGGATTAATATTTTGGAGTAAATAGAATTTCTGAGCCCTTTTATAGCGCCAATTCTAACGTTAGCCATAAAATACATAGCCATAAACCGTGCAAAATTTCTCAGGAAAAAGGCTACTAAAATAACACCACAAATATATATTAGAGCTTGAATTTTTCCTTCAGAAATTATAATCTGACTTATTTCATAGTTTAAATAATTGAGAAATGATTTAGTGTTGAATTCTAAAACAGGTTTTACGCTTACAAGTTCTTCCTGTCCAAATAATAGGTTCAAAAAAGGCACAAGAAGAGTAAATGAAAATAAAGAAAAAACCACCGTTAATACATTGAAAAATATATTTAATCCGGCAAAGCCATAATAAGGCTTTATATAAGAAAGTACCCTGTAAAACTTTTTCATAAAATTAATTATATCAAATTAAATCAATTCCGGTATAAGATTGAGGGCTAATGGCAAGTAATTCCTTTTTTACTTCATCATCAACATCCAATTCTGTAACAAAAGAACGAATAGTTTCGGAACTTATTTTTTGATTTGTTCGGGTTAGTGCTTTCAATGCCTCATATGGGTTTGGATAGTTTACCCTGCGTAAAATAGTTTGAATAGCCTCGGCCACTACTGCCCAGTTATTTTCCAAATCCTCATTAATTTTAACTTCATTTAAAACCAGTTTATCAAGGCCTTTAATTATTGATTTAAAGGAAATTAGCATATGAGCTAAAGGAACGCCAATATTTCTGCTAACTGTAGAATCGGTAAGGTCTCTTTGTAACCTGGATATTGGAAGTTTTGCTGATAAGTGATGTAGAATGGCATTGGCCAGTCCCAAATTTCCTTCGGCATTTTCAAAGTCGATGGGATTAACCTTGTGTGGCATAGCAGAAGAACCAATCTCACCTTCTTTAATTTTTTGCTTGAAATAGTCCATGGAAACATATGTCCAGATATCCCGGCATAAATCAATGAGAATAGTATTTATTCTGGCTAAATTATCGAAATAGGCTGCCATATAATCATAGTGCTCAATTTGAGTTGTTGTTTTTTGTCGCTTTAAGCCCAAACCATTATTCATAAATTCACAGGCAAATTCTTCCCAGTTGACTGATGGATAAGCTATATGATGAGCATTCAAATTTCCTGTTGCACCCCCAAATTTTCCAGAAAACGGGATAGTTTTCAGTAAGTCGAGCTGATTATCTAAACGCTCACAAAAAACATAAAATTCTTTTCCTAATTTAGTGGGAGAAGCAGGTTGCCCATGTGTTTTTGCCAACATTGGAACATCTTTCCACTGATAGGCCAAAGTATTTAGTTTGTTAAACAAATCGTCGATTAGTGGTAATACAACTTCATAATGTGATTCTTTAATCGACAGTGGGACAGCGGTATTATTTATGTCTTGAGATGTTAATCCGAAATGTATAAACTCTTTAAATTCAGGAATCCCTAATTCTTCAAATTTATCTTTGATAAAGTATTCAACAGCCTTAACATCGTGATTAGTAATACTTTCTTTTTGTTTTATCAATTCAGCATCTTCAAACCTAAATTCCCTATAAATATTTCGTAAACTATCAAATTTATCACTATTAAATTTTTCTGTTCCCGGCAAGGGTAATTCACATAAGGCTATAAAGTATTCAATCTCAACCTTGACTCTATATTTAAAAAGGGCAAATTCAGAATAGTAATTTGCCAGTTCCTTGGTTTTGCTGTGATATCTTCCATCGATAGGAGAAATATTGTTTAATACAGGATTGTCCATCTCATTATACTTTTTTGCAAAATTACTAATTAATCCCATTAAGCCTATGTATGTATTTTATTCTTTTACCTTATGTGGAAAATCTGTTTATTTTGAAATAAGTGACATTAATCAGTTTTAAGCCTCTGGTAATCATTTTTATTATTTTTGCTATAAAGATTCATTCTAAATAATTAATTATGGATTCTCTCAAGTTGAGGCCCAGGTATAAATTTGAATCCTCAAAAAGCGTGGCTCAAATTATGGATGCTTTTCTTATTAATTTAAGAAAGTCTTCTGAATTTGTGGAGGGAAGCACCTTGATGAATCATGCGTATTTAAAAATTAAACCTGAGTTTCAACATTATTGGTCACCCGAATTACATATTACTGTGGAAGAAACTGAAACAGGCTCTTTAATACGTGCTGTTGCCGGACCAAAGCCAAAAATATGGACAATGTTCATGTTCTTTTATTCGGTTGTAATAGTTTTGTTTTTATTTGGTAGTGCTTTGGGGTTTTCTCAGTGGTCGTTAGGAATGAAAGCACCTTGGCTGTGGAGTATTCCTGCATCTGTTTTAGTTTGGCTAATTATCCTCGGTGCAGCAAAATATGGACAGAAAAAGGGCAATAAGCAGTTGAGGATACTATATGATTTTATGAATGATTCTTTGAAGGAAGAAGATTGATTTAGGTTTTCATCGTTCAAAGACAGGGTGAAATAATATCCCATTATTTTCATTTTTTTTAACCTTACACTTCGTTAAACCTAGTATATTTGACCAAAATGTTTATATGTGATTAGAGTGCATAAATTTTTACTATTAATATTTATTTGCTTTTCGTTTTCAGTTTATTCTCAAAACTATGTTTATAAGGGAGTTGTAAAGGATAAAAATAAAAATCAATTGCTTGCTTTTGTGAATATTGTGAGCGATAATGGGAGAGGTGCTACCACAAATATCGATGGTAAATTTGAAATCAAACTAAACGAGAATTCAAAAATTCTACATTTATCATACATTGGTTATGAGCCGCTAAGCATTGCTGTTAGTAAAAGCGATGAAATTCATTATATTTTCATGCAACCAAAAATTTTCGATCTGGAAGAGGTGGAAGTTTTTCCCGGTATAAACCCGGCCCATAGAATAATAGACAGCGTTTTGGCTAATCGCGATAGAAATAACCCAAAAAAAATCAAGAAATTCAGTTATGTGTCGTATGATAAAATGAACATTACTATTGCTACTGACTCGCTTATGTCGAAAGATACTTCACTGCTCGATACAAATGACAGAAAATTACAAAGCCTCTTAAAAAAGCAGGATATATTTCTTCTGGAAACAGTTACTGAAAGAAAATATATGGCTCCCGACCTGAATCAGGAGACAGTATTAGCAACCAGAGTGTCAGGTTTTAAGGATCCTGTTGTTGCTTTTATGATTTCACAACTCCAGTCAACATCATTCTATGAACCACAAATTAACATTCTGAGTAAAAATTATGTGAATCCTGTTAGCAGGGGAAGCAAGAGTAAATATTTTTTCCTCATAGAAGACACTACATACAGCACACAAGGAGATACTGTATTTATGATTTCTTTCAGGCCAAAAATAAATTCTCTTTTCGATGGAATGAAAGGCTTCTTATATATAAACCAAAATAAGTGGGCTATACAGAACGTAAAGGCACAACCACCAGATGATAGTTCAGGAATTGTAGTGAAAATTCAGCAAGCTTATAAACTTATAGATAATCAATGGTTTCCGTATCAGTTGAATACTGATATTACTTTTAATAATATGCTGATTGCGAATGGGGATTCGTCGTATCCTTTAATAGGAAAGGGAAGGAGCTATATTCGTGATGTAGATTTAAATCCCGACATTAAAAGGTCTCAATTTGGATATCACGAAGTTGAAATTGAAAAAGGTGCAACCAGCAAAAAAGGAGAATTTTGGAAAGAATACAGAGTTGATAGTTTAACGGCAAGGGAAAAAGAAACCTATAGAGTTATTGATTCAATTGGCAGAGAAGCAAATTTTGACAAATTGGCAACCACAGTACAAACCCTATTAATAGGTAAAGTACCACTTTGGATTTTTGATTTCGACCTGGATAAAATTATTCACTACAATGATTATGAAGGGCTTTATTTAGGTTTGGGTTTGCACACAAACGAAAGGCTTGGTAAAAAGATAATAGTCGGAGGTTTCTGGGGATATGGATTTAAGGATGAGAGTGCAAAATATGGACTAGACTTAAAATTAAAATTACACAAACGCTCTGAATCAGAGTTGAATATAGATGTTTATAATACTGTTAAAGCTAGTGGTGAAGTTGAGTTTTTCGATGATAAATTTCAATCGTGGAATACCGATTACTTCTATAAACTTTTCATCAGTCGGATGAATAAAACCAAGGGTGGTAATATAAATTACTCCTTCAGGTTACGACCTCTTCGCGATTTCAAATGGAATGTTGGGTATACCTATAATAATAAGTTAGCCTTTGAAAACTACAGTTTTACGAATTCCGAATTTCAAACTCCAATAACAGAATTTAATTTTTCTGAAGTAAATATTGGTTTTCGTTTTTCTTTTAGAGAAAAAGTAATAGAAACTACTAAAGGACAAATTTCTTTTGGTTCAAAATATCCGGTAATATGGTTTAATTACTCTTCAGGAATGAATGCTTTGGGTGGTGATTTTAATTATAACCGAATTGATTTTAAAGTTCAAAAAACGCATAAAATTAACTATTGGGGTGAGTTTACCTGGAGATTCGCAACAGGATTTATTTCAGGAGAAATACCTGCCTCTAACTTATATAATTCAAGAGGGACATTTCATCCATTCACAATTTACGCCCCCTATAGTTTTTCAACCATGATGGTAAATGAGTTTTTGTCGGATAGATATGCAAATTTGTTTTTAACTCATGATTTTGGGGAGTTGCTATTTAAGTTTGGAAACTTCAAACCTCAGTTAATGCTAATTACAAATATTGCTATTGGCTCACTAAATAATGAGGAGAATCATCAAAATTATAATTTTAAAACACTTGAGAAGGGATATTATGAATCCGGTTTTTTGGTTCGTAAGATTTTAAATTTACAGGTTTATGATTTGGGATTAGGAATAATGTATCGTTATGGTCCGTATTCATTTGACGACAATTATAAGAATTTTGCATATAAAGTGAGTTTGTATTATAGTTTTAAGTAGTCTGTAAAGTTAGAGAGTAGTATAGAATAGTATAAGTCAATTTCAATTTACGAATCAAATAAATGGTTTTTGTTCATTGTATAAACCATATTATTTTTCTTGTAGTTACGGAATTTAAATTTACCCAAAATGGGGATAATTTTTTTTGTAAATTTACATTGAATTAAAAAGTAAAATAATGGATGAGAAATACCTTCAATATTTGAAGCCATTGGCAGCGGTTGCAATCATCATTTTTATGGGATGGTATTTTATGGATATTGTTGCATATATTCTTGCAGCAATTTTCTTTTCTATGATTGGTTCCCCTCTGGTTAAACAACTGGATAAAGTTAGATTTGGCAAAATACATATGCCTCACTCGCTTAGTGCCGGAATTACATTGCTTTCGATGGTGACAGGAGTTGGCTTATTCCTTGTTTTGATAGTTCCATTGATAGTTTCACAAGCAAATGTTATTGCATCTATCGACATTAATGCTATGAATAAATATTTCCAGGAATCTATGGCTGGATTTTATAAATTTTTAGTTCAATATAATGTTGTTGACCCACAAGCCAGTTTTAGTGAATATTTAAAAAGTCAGTTGACAAGTGTTGTTGATTTGGCTCAGTTTACCAACTTTTTTTCCAGTCTTGTTAGCGGAACAGGCTCTGTATTGATGGGCGTATTTATAATACTTTTTTTAACATTTTATTTTTTGTTGGATAATGATCTGGCCAAAAGGTCAATTTTGATAATAACACCAGAAAACCAGGTGGAAAATGTTGAAAAGGTATTACATGATTCAAAGTTTTTATTGGTAAGATATTTTCATGGGATTTTAATTGAAGTAGGCATAATGATGACTATAGAGGCCACAGGCTTGTTAATTTTTGGTGTCCCTAATCCAATATTAATTGGTTTTATAGGAGGGTTGATGAATGTTATTCCATATTTAGGCCCTTTAATTGGAGGCATAATAGGGATAGTTCTTGCTAGTTTGTCAGTTATTGGTATTGGTGATTATGATAGTATTATTTATACCATTATTGTTGTTATTGGAGTTTTTGGAGCAGCTAATATGGTTGATAATTTCATTTTACAACCACAAATTTATTCAAGGAGTGTAAAAGCGCATCCTGTAGAAATATTTTTAGCAATTATAGTTGGTGGTAAAATCTCAGGAATTGCTGGAATGATTCTTGCAGTACCAACCTATACAGTTATAAAAGTTATTGCCCGACAATTTATGCAACGCATGAAATTGGTAAAGTATTTGACAAATAAAATGTAAGAATAATTAAATAAATTAATAACTAAAAAATATATAATTATGAGTAACAATTGTTCAGGATCAGGATTTGCTTTCCTTGCTGGAATTACAGTAGGAGCAGCAGTAGGTGCTATTGCAGGATTGCTTTTTGCACCAGAATCAGGAGAAGAAACACGTAAAAAACTTCAGGATAAATCGAAAGATTTAACAGAAGATTTGCATGATAAGTTTGATGAGTTTAAAGATACTGTTACCGAGGCTCTTGAGAGTGTTAAATCGAAAGTAGAAGAGGTAAAAAGTAAAGAAACCAAAAAAGCGTAATGTTTAATAAACATTCTGAAAAATTTGATCTGGGTGCTCCCATGAGGGATACTTTAGATGAGATAAAGAAATATCTGGATCAACTTTTTGCATATAATAAACTTATTTTTACAAAGAAGATAGGGGAGTTAACCTCCTATCTTACTTTGTTAATGATACTTGCATTTTTAGCAACACTAATATTGATATTCCTGTCATTTGGATTTGTGTGGTGGTATTCAGCCGGCAATCCCGATAAAATGTTCATAGGATTTTTAATAGTAGCCGGCTTTTATGCCTTTTTGGCATTAATTATTTTCTTTGCACGTGAAGGTCTGATATTCAAACCTATACGCAAGGCATTAGGAAATATCATATTCAATGATATAACTACTAATCTAAGAAAAGAAACTTTCGAATCATCGGAAATGCTAGATGCAAAAATAACTTTTGCCAAGGAAAGACTTCAAAACAAGGAAGAGAAACTTAACGAATTAATAAAGGATTTGGGTGAGGTATATACTCTGGAGAACCTAAGCAAGCATTTTTTCCAAAACGTTTATAATACATTTGTAACTACCTCTAATGTTGCAAAGATAGTTTACAATTTTGTAAAAAAAATTAAGAGGAAGCAAAGTATAAAGAAGAAAGAAAAGAGAAACTCTCAGATTAAAGACAATAATTAAACTAAGTATAACTGATCGTTTTATACAGTTAAAATGTCTTTTTCCTTCATTTCGAAATAATCATCTACTATCTTAATATACTTATCGGTAATTTTCTGAATTTCGTCAAGTAATTGTTTTACTTCGTCTTCTGAAATACCTTCTTTTTCTAATTTTTTTGCTTCATCATTGGCATGACGACGTGTATTCCTTATGCCTATTTTAGTATCTTCGGTTTCAACTTTTGCTTGCTTAACTAATTCTAATCTTCTTTCTTCGGTTAATACAGGCACATTTATTCTTAATAACTCTCCTTCATTCATCGGGTTAAAACCAAGTCCTGAATTCATTATTGCTTTTTCGATTTCATGAATAGTGCTTTTGTCGAAAGGCTGAATTACAATCATCCTTGCATCAGGAGTGCTAATATTGGCTGTTCTTTCAATGGGAGTCATACTACCATAGTAATCTACCAGAACTCCGCTTAACATCGATGGGCTGGCCTTGCCCGCTCTTATCTTTTGGAAGGCCTTTTTTAAATGATCCACGGAATGATTCATTCCCTCTTCGGCTTCCTCAAGAACTAATATTGAATCGTCAGTCATAATACAATAATTTTATGTACAAATTTAATATTTCTATTTATTAAATGAGCAAGTTTTAATAAAAAATTAAGGTGTTAAACTTTTATAAAGGCCAAATTCGATGGGTTGGATATGAGAAACATAAAACTCTATGCTTTCAATCTGTAAAAAACTACTATCCTGTTTCCAAATATACGCTTTTAACAATGCACCCTTTGATATCGGATAGTTTTCATAAATTCGTTTTGAATGATAAACCTTAAATTCCGCAGAATCATAATTGAAACTACTAATTTTTGTTGAAGTCCACCACAAAGATTTACCTTCACTATCCAATAAGTCCATTACCAGCAAGGCGTTAGATGAGGAGTCGATATTATTAATTTTTGCTATTATATTAAATACGCTAAACTTACTTAAGTTAAGTGTATCTGTTTGTATTTCAATAGACCTGCTAAATCCGGGCTTGTTTGAATTAAAAATAAATTCCTTTGATGAACTTACGATTTCATGCTTCTGTTCAATGTCTTGTGGCATATAATTGCCAATAAGAGTATCGGAAAAAATAAAATACTCAGAATTGAAAAAACTTTCTTTTTTTAAGGTGTATTTGAAATTGTCTTTCAGATAAGCCAGGATATTCAGGTCTTCATAGTCTGCCCATCCATAAAAAAGAACCTTTGGTTTATTGTACCTGATGAAATTATCAAGAGTTTCATTTAATTTGCCATCAGAAATTTTAATATAACCGGTATCTATATTATTTTTTTCCAAATAATACTCGAACATTTTGTGATTTGGTGCTTGCAAAACAATTGATGGCTTAATGATATTATATTTTTTGGAGTCCTTTGAAATATTATTAACTATCCCATCAAACCCCTGATTATACATTGTATGATAATGTTGTCGGGCGATCACTAAACTTAAAATGCCAACCAAAGAAATGCCAACAATGAATATGTATTTTATGTTTGATTTTAAATTGGCGACATATGAAAATGACAGCATTATTAAAAATGGAAACACAAATAGCAATGTTGAATACTGAAGTATGGGATGTCGGTAAACAGAATATAAGAATGCTGTTAAAAAAGTAATCGTGAACCATGCTAATGAAATAAATCTGAATTTATTTGCTCCTGGTTTTCGGTTTTTCGATGATGTGCTAAGAAAGTAAACGGAAACTATAATGGTGAAATAAAAAATTTGGGAGTAGTGAAAAGCATATGACAAAAATTCTAGGATAAAATTCAACTTCGGTTTGGCAAGCCATCCACCAATATCTCCTTTTTGCATTTGAATTATAAAAATTTGGATATGAGGTATATAAAGAATAATTATCAATGCGTTAATAAAAATATACTTGAGGTTTTCTTTGCCTTTAAGGAAAAATAAGCCTGTTATACCCTGTATAAAAATAAAAAACAAAGAAAAGGCATGTATATAAGTGGCCATACTTGCAGCCAGCACATAAAGAATAATATTAGTTTTATTAAATTGTTTATAGAAAACCAGTTTAGTCCAATAAATAGTTGAAAGCAATATGAAAGTGAGTCCCGGGCTATAAGGTCGGGCCAGTTGACTATAAAAGATTGTGAACTGAAGAATGGCAACGAAAAGGGAGGAGAAAATAGCAGTCTGAATTCCAAACCACATTTTAGATATCTTGTATACCAGGAATACAGAAAGTATACCACTTATAATGAATGGCAATTTCAAGGACCATTCATGGAGTCCGAAAACTTTTATCCAATAATAAATAAATATCTGGACCCCGGCAGGATGACTGTCAGTTATAACACCATGCTCGATTAAATCATTAAAACTATCAAATTGAGACCTTATGATTGCACTGAATTCATCGTGCATAAATGGCAAATCCCAAAAATTATAGAGGCGAAGAACTGAGGCCAGTACAATAATGAAAAAGACGATTAACTTATCGTCGGTAATATTGTATTTTTTGAGAAAGGACATTCTAATTGGAAACTAAAGTTCCTATTGTATTATCCTCGATAACCTTTAATAAATTTGCTTTTTTATTCATATTGAAAACTAATATGGGTAAGTTGTTTTCTTTGCATAGTGTAAAAGCAGTTAAATCCATTATACTCAGGCTTTTATCATAGGCTTCGTCAAACGACAAAGTGGTATATTTTGTGGCATTTGGATCTTTTTCAGGGTCTGCACTATAAACTCCATCAACTCTGGTACCTTTCAATAATATATCGGCTCCTATTTCAACAGCTCGTAAGGCAGATGCCGTATCAGTAGTGAAAAACGGATTACCAGTTCCCCCTCCAATAATAACAACATAACCTTTATTAAGAAAATGCTTTGCTTTGCTGCCGCTCATTGATTCTGCAATGGGATCAATATTTAATCCAGACAATAATTTTACTTTCAGGCCTTGTTTTTCAAGTTCCGCTTGTAATGCCATAGAGTTAATTACGGTTGCCAGCATGCCCATATAATCTCCCTGAACACGGTCGAAGCCTTTGGCCGCTCCTTGCATACCTCTAAAAATATTACCCCCTCCAATAACTATGGCTAATTCAATACCCTTTTTTACTATATCATGTATATCTTCACAATATGATTTTAAAATATCAGGATCGATACCATATTGTTGCTTTCCCATTAAGGATTCTCCACTTAATTTTAGAAGTACTCTTTTATAACTCATAGTTTTCAATTTTATCAACAATCAAAATTACAAAAAACGATAATTGGATTAGCAATTATAAAAAGATATGAGAAAATTTACTTCTCAAATAAATAATTAGCGTCTGATAAATTATTAAAATTGAAATAATTTCAAATTAGATAAATGTAAAAAGATATAATCTTAAGATTTAAGGAGATTAAACTTCGTGATGCTAAAATTTAGGCTCGAATGAAGCGTAATCGGTGTCAATCCTGGTAAACTCTACAATATAACTTGTTAAATCCAGAGATGCATTATTATTTGCAGTAAATTCGTATGCTTTCCCACCAGAGAGACCTAAAGTATCAACGCTAACAATAGTTAATTTATCGGTGCCATTGTTTGCAGAAAATAAAATTCTTATGTCGCCCAGTTTTTTTATTGCCCAAACAGAATTTGCATCGAAAGTAATAGATGCAGTTTTGTTTCCTGCAAAACTCACATTGTAATTTACTCTGAAGTAGTCAGGTGGATTAACAATACTCGTAGTGTAACTATATTGAGGATAATCCGGTTTTACACTATTCTTATTACAACAACTTGCAAGGAATGCGATAACAGGAATAATTATAAATATTTTAATACTAAGTTTCATATTCAAATTGCAATTAATTTAATGCTAATTTATGCATTTTTTCCATGGCATTGCTTATATTTTTTCCCACTACCACAAGGACAAGGATCGTTTCTTCCAACTTTCTTTTCAACTCTAACTGGTTGAGGCTTCTCTTTTTCCTGAGTATCAGAATGTGCTTGTGATAATAAGTCGCCTCTTTCCTCTTTCATTTGAGATCTGTCTAAGCCTCTTGGCAATCTTGCTTCTCTAATCTGACCTTGATTTTTCATTAATAAGTCGCCCTTAATTAGGTAAGAAACTACATCCTTATTAATTTTTTGAAGCATGGTTTTAAAAAGGCTGAACGACTCAAACTTATAAATCAATAAGGGGTCTTTTTGCTCATAAGTAGCATTTTGAACCGATTGTTTAAGGTCGTCCATCTCACGAAGATGTTCTTTCCAGGCATTATCTATAGTAGAAAGTGAAATGCCTTTTTCAAAGGATAGAGGCACTTCTTTTCCTTCACTTTCAACCGATTTTTTTAGATTAGCAACTATTTGAACTTCTTTATTTCCATCGGAGAAAGGAATTGCAATATTTTCGTACTGTGATTGATTTTCATATACATCTTTAATTACAGGCAAAGTATTCTCACTCAATCTTTCACGTTTTTTAAGATAAGCATCGTAAACAGTTTTGAATAATTTATTAATCACTGCATCAGGTGATGCTTTCTGGAACTCCTCTTCATCAACTGGTGATTCGGATGCAAAAGTTCTGTAAAGTTCGAATGTAAACCCTTCAAAATCATTTTCACCCTGAAAGTCGTTTACAACCTGCTCGCATAAGTCATAAATCATATTGGATACATCAACTGCCAGACGTTCGCCAAACAAAGCGTGGAAACGACGTTTGTAAATAACCTCACGTTGTGAGTTCATTACATCGTCATATTCAAGAAGACGCTTTCTAATACCAAAGTTATTCTCCTCAACTTTTTTCTGTGCTCTCTCAATCGATTTGGTAATCATGGAGTGTTGGATAACTTCTCCTTCTTTTAGTCCAAGACGGTCCATAATTCCGGCTATTCTTCCGGAGCCGAACATTCTCATTAAGTCGTCTTCCAAAGAGACAAAAAACTGCGAACTTCCAGGATCTCCCTGACGTCCGGCACGTCCTCTTAACTGTCTGTCAACTCTACGAGACTCATGGCGCTCGGTACCCACAATTGCCAAACCACCTGCCTGGATAACTTCTTTGCTTAATTTAATGTCGGTACCACGACCAGCCATGTTTGTTGCAATTGTTACCATCCCGGCATTACCGGCTTCTTTAACAATTTGAGCCTCCTTTTGGTGAAGTTTTGCATTCAGAACATTATGAGCAATTTGCTTTCGATTAAGCATACGACTTAATAGTTCTGAAGTTTCAACAGAAGTAGTACCAACCAAAACAGGTCGTTTATTTTCTACTAAAGTGACAATTTCATCAATTACAGCATTATATTTTTCTCTTTTTGTCCTATAAATTAAATCCTGCCTGTCGTCTCTCACAATAGGTTTGTTGGTAGGAATTTCCACAACGTCCAATTTGTAAATATCCCATAACTCACCGGCTTCTGTAATCGCTGTACCCGTCATACCTGACAGCTTTTTATACATACGGAAGTAATTCTGTAATGTAATAGTAGCATAGGTTTGAGTTGCTGCTTCTACCTTAACATTCTCTTTGGCTTCAAGCGCCTGATGCAATCCGTCGGAATAACGACGACCTTCCATAATACGGCCAGTTTGCTCATCAACAATTTTAATTTTATTGTCCATAATTACATATTCAACGTCTTTTTCAAACATTGTATATGCCTTTAGCAATTGGTTTACAGTATGTACTCTTTCCGATTTAATGGAGTAGTCCTGGATCATCCTGCTTTTTTTCTCGAGTTTCTCTTTCTCTGCCAGGCCAGACTTTTCCATTTCCGCTATTTCAGCACCTATATCAGGTAGTATAAAAAATGTCGGATCATCATATGATGTTGTAAGTAAGTCGATTCCTTTTTCGGTAAGGTCAACAGAATTTTGTTTTTCATCGATAACAAAAAATAATTCATCGTCGATTATATGCATATTTTTAGCTTGTTCCTGAAGATAAAAACTCTCTGTTTTTTGCATAAGAGTTTTGTTTCCTTCTTCACTGAGGAACTTTATCAGCGCCTTGTTTTTAGGCAAACCGCGGAATGCCCTGAATAATTGATCGCTACCTTTTTTAACCTGATCGTTATTTGCAGGATTTGAAAGCAAACTTTTTGCTTCGGCTAAAAGTTTTGTTACCAATGATTTTTGTGCATTGTATAATTTTTGAACGTCTGCTTTTAAAGCATCAAATTCCTGTAAATCTCCTTTTGGAGTAGGACCTGAAATGATTAATGGTGTACGGGCATCGTCAATCAAAACAGAGTCTACCTCATCCACTATGGCATAATTATGTGGGCGTTGTACGAGTTCTTCAGGGTTTCCTGTCATATTGTCACGAAGGTAGTCGAAGCCAAACTCGTTATTTGTACCATAAGTTATATCTGCCAGGTAGGCATTTCGTCTTTCCTGTGAATTTGGTTCATGCTTATCAATAACATCGATTCTCAAACCGTGGAAATTATACAACATTCCCATCCATTCGGCATCACGCTTTGCCAGATAATCGTTAACAGTAACAACGTGAACACCTTTGCCTGGCAAGGCGTTCAGATAAACAGGAAGTGTTGCAACAAGTGTTTTTCCTTCTCCGGTTGCCATCTCAGCAATTTTTCCCTGATGAAGAACAGTACCACCAATAAGCTGCACATCATAATGGATCATTTCCCATTTAATGAGGTTTCCACCCGCTATCCATTCATTATTATAATAAGCCTTATCACCTTTTATATTAACACTTTCCATCTTCGATGCCAGTTCCCTGTCGAAGTCGTTTGCAGTAACTTCCACAACTTCATTTTCACTGAATCTTTTTGCTGTTTCTTTAATTACCGCAAAAGCTTCGGGAGCTATTTCATCAAGTATCTCCTGACTCTTATCGTATGATGATTTCTCGAGTTTGTCGATTTGAGAATATATGACTTCTTTTTCGTTAATGCTTATATCAGGATTGGTTTCAATTTTACTTTTAAGTTGCACAATCTCCTGTTCATCAGCATCTATATAATCGTGTATGCGATTTCTGAATTCCTGTGATTTTGCCCGGAGTTGGTCATTGGAAAGTGCTCCAATTTCTTTCTCAACCTTATGAACCCTGTGGACATAAGGCTGCAATCCCTTTAAGTCTTTAGTGGCTTTATCACCGAACATTTTCTTTATAATATCTAACATAATGTAGTTATCTTAAAACTTTGAACATATTGCTAATCAATAATTATTCCAATAGCAATTGCTTAATTCGCAAAAATACTCTGATTTCAGATTAATCAAAACAAAAAAACCTTAATAAATTAAATCCAAAACTATTTCGACATATTATTTTTCTCCCACTTTTTCATTAATGAATTAATAAATGGAGCGATGTTTTCGTCAGGCATGGGTGTTGAAGAAGAGGCAATACTCCCATCTGGATTCAATAGCATATAAGTAGGGTATACTTTTATGCTAAATTCTTCTATAAGTAAAATATCATCAATTTCTAAAATTGGCCATTCATAATCTCTTTCATACATAAAAGCAGATATTGAATTAGTTTTACCCTCAACCAGTGTAATTATTTTCAATTTACTGTTAAATTTTTGTCGTAGTTCATCAATCAAACTTATATGGGATAAACAAAGTTTAGAATCGCCCTTCATAAATGACAGTAAAACAAAATCACCTTTTAAACTATCGTTGGTAATTGTTTTATTGTCAGGTGTTTTTAATGAAAATTGCGGGCATGGAGAACCCCAAATAAACTTTTCAAGTTTTGTAATATAGTTGGATGCTATATTTCGATGTTCTTTAAATTCACTGTTTCTTTCTATTTGACGAAGATATTTTATGATGTTATTTCTGTTAAATCCTCTGGTATTATAAAGTTTTGCCAGACTAATAATTTCAATAAGTTCTCTCAAACGTCTGTCTGACTCGAGTTTATAATTTCCAGCCGCAATAATTTCGTCAAACTTTTTGTAATTGGTTGAATAGTTGATTGTTTCTAGCAATTTAGCATAGTCTATTCCGCTATTTCCACTAAGTATGTAGTTATTAAAAACTTCTTTAAACAATGATGCATATTCAATATTATTATACAGAATCTTGTTGTTGAGGAAATATTCATCCATTAACATGATTTCGCTTTTCCTTCTGCTAATTAGTTCCAGTGCACCTATTTTGTATTTTCTGTAATCGATAAAAAATTCATTATTATTTTCTTCAAAAATAGAATCCATTTCAAGTTTGAAGTTATTTATTATTTTGTTTGAACGGGAGCGCGAAAGACGGTTAAAGTTTTTTAATAAAAATCCATTGTAAATAACATTAAACTTTCGGATGTTAGTGTTTAAATTTTCATCATTAATAATTTCATATTGAAGAGGTACTTGCTCATAAATAGATTGTAATTCGGAACTTGTGTCAGTAACAATCTTTAATTCAATGTTTGAGTGGGGGCTAAGAAAGATATCTCCTTTTTTTAAATCCACCGCCAGTAAAGTCATCTGTATATCATCAATATTCGTTTCAAGAAAAAAATTGCCCTTTTCATCAGAATATGTTGATAGCAAAGTGTTTTCGAGCATGGAAAACTGATCGGAAAGACTAAGTAACCTAACCAGCTTTACTTTATCCTCACCAATATTTCCGGATATTATTACTTTTTGTGAGTATAAAAAACAACTAACAAATAAAAGTGGTAATAGAATCAACTTTTTCACAAATACAAAATTTAATTTTTGAATAAAACGACTAGTAATTTATAATATTACTTCCGGTGGTATTAATTTGGAAAGATCGCCGCCGTTTTTGTGAACATCTCTTACAATTGAAGAAGTGATCGGTGTATATTTAGCTTCAGTAAGTAAAAACACTGTTTCTATATTCTCATTCATCATAAAGTTTACTTGTCCTATGCCTCTTTCAAATTCAAAATCGGCTGCTGTTCTCAGTCCTCTAAGTATATATTTTGCGCCTGTTTTTTTACAATAATCTATAGTTAAACCAGTATAGGAATCAACTACAACATTATCAAAATCTTTAAAAACTTCGGAGATCCATTCTTTTCTTTTGTCAAGAGAAAACATGCTTTTTTTTGATGAGTTTACACCAATAGCAACAATTATTTTATCAAATAATGATGCTGCTCTTTTAACTATGGAAACATGACCTAAGGTAATAGGATCGAAGGAGCCGGGAAATATTGCTATTTTACTCATCTTATCAAATTTAATTAATTGTAAAAGTAATATATGTTGATTAATAATTAAAATATTCTTTAAATCCCTCTTTTAATGAGCGATAGGATTGGTTTAGAAGTTCTTCTGCTTTGTCAAAACTACGCCATTCTGCAATTTCTATTTCTTCCTCTGTTTGAGGGCATGGGATTTTCTCCGAAGTACTGGCCATTTCGTACCAATAAGTTTTCTTCAATATCCAATGCCCCTTATGTTCATAGATATGCCAGGTTGAAGGGAGTTCTTTTTCTATTTTTAATTTATCAATGGAAGTTTCTTCCATAACTTCCCTAATGGCAGCCGTTGCCGGATTTTCACCTTTTTCAATTTTCCCTTTTGGGAAATCCCAATATCCCAGCCTTTTTATAAATAGAATGAGTTTCTTATCTTCTGAACTTAGTTTATTTACAATACCTCCGGCAGCATAAATAGTTTTAAATTGAGATTTAAACAATTCAAAAAGACGTTTTTCGTTATCAGAATAAAGTAAAGTATCAACTGTTATTTGCCTGCTAAATAGTTTTTCAGTAAAAGATTGCATATCTTCTTTACTATCAATACGAAGGCTGTGAAAGTTGTTTCCATTATAAATAGCCTTTGAATTAATAATTATTAGTGAGGCATTATTAAAAACTTTATACATTTGCACCCATGATTTATAATACAGATTCAGCCGCAAAAATTGCAGAATCGCTTCTGCAAATTAAAGCAATAAAATTAAACAATAAGGACCCTTTCACATGGGCTTCTGGTTTAAAATCTCCAATTTATTGTGATAATAGAATTGCTTTATCATATCCAAAAATAAGAACTTATATCCGCCAGCAGATTGTTGAAGCAATAGAGGATAAGTTTGGTAAGGTAGATGTAATAGCAGGAGTAGCAACTGCCGGAATTCCTCAGGCCGCTTTGGTTGCCGCAGCAATGGGTTTGCCATTGGTTTATGTCCGCTCTTCTGAGAAAAAACATGGTATGACCAATAAAATTGAAGGAGTAATTAATGAAGGTCAATCGGTAGTTGTTATCGAAGATCTTGTGTCAACAGGAAAAAGTAGTTTAAATGCTGTTGATGCACTAAAAGATGCCGGTGCCAGTGTAAAAGGAATGATTGCAATTTTTACGTACGGACTGCAAAAGGCTGAGGATAATTTTGAGAAGGCTAATTGTCAGTTAGTTACATTGTCGGATTATGAGGTTTTAGTAAATATTGCTACTGAAAGTGAGTATATTTCCAATAACGATTTATTATCCCTTATGGACTGGAGAAAAGACCCTCAAGCATGGAGTGATGCCCGAAAATAAATACTGCATCATTTCAAATTACTTAAAAACTAAAATAAGAACTTATGAAAATTGAAGGTAAAAAAGTTAATCTGAACGCAGATAAAAAAAAGATATTCGAATTTTTAAGCGACTTTAATAATTACGAAAAACTGATGCCTGATCAAATAATTAATTGGAAATCGGATAATGATAAATGCTCATTTACAATTAAAAATATGGCGGATTTAACTTTGGTATTCGAAGAAAAAAATGCCTATTCTAGCATAAAAATATTACCTGAAGGAAAAGTGCCCTTTAAATTTTCATTGAATGTTGTTCTGGAAGATGATAGTTTGAATGAACAAAAAACTGTTGCCGGAGTTAATGTTGATGCTGATATTAATCCTATGTTGGCGATGATGGCTAAAAGGCCTTTTGAAAATTTGGTTAATGTGATAGCCGAAAATCTAAATTCAATTTTTTCGTAATGTTTCAGAGGATAAACTCAACTTCCTTAAAAGCATAAATTATATCTTCGCCTTTTTCATGGCTGATAATAATTCGGCCAAATTTATCTATACCTCTTATCATTCCTTTAAACTCACCGTTTTTGTCTTTGAATGATAAGGTTTCATTTATTGCATACAATTTCTCCAAATATTGATTTTCGAGCCATTTATTGGAAGGAAAAAGCATTAATCTGGAATAGTAGTCGTTAATATTGTTTAGTATTTCCTTTAAGAGAATTTCTTTATCCACAACTTCATGGGTGATAAGCATTATCGAACCCGGGTTTGGTGCGTCGCTAGTAAATTTTTCCTGATTTACATTTATTCCTATGCCCACCACAGAATTTGAAATTTTTGGTCCTTTTATGGTATTTTGTATTAAAATACCCCCTAATTTTTTGTCAGAAAAATAGATATCATTAGGCCATTTAACTCTTAATCTGTTGGCATCCAAATATTTTGAAAGAGCATTTAAAATAGATAAAGAAATAATTTGTGTTATGGAAAACTGATCCTCAGCATCTATAAAATCAGGTTTTAGTAATATGCTGAATGTTAGGTTTTTATCTGCCTCGCTTTCCCACTTATTATTAGCATTTCCCTTCCCCTGCGTTTGTGTATTTGCAATTACAACCATTCCCTCATCAGCCTCATTTTTCGTAATGAAGTCGAACATATATTTATTGGTAGAATCCAGGGATTCAAAATATTCGATATTGAAATTCATGTGCTTAATTTGCAGCAAGTTTACAAAAAGATATTAAAAAATGTTACATAACTTAAGTTTTTAATTTTACATACTCAAATTACTTATTTTTGTAATCAGAAATATTATTTATGACTAAAGATATAAGCAAAAACGAAACAAAAAAATTACTTAAAAAAGTTATATCCTCCATAGAAGATAAGAAGGGAAAAGATATATTAAGCATTGATCTTTCAAAAATTGATAATTCCATTACAAATTATTTTGTAATCTGTAGTGCCACTTCAACAACACAGGTTGATGCTATTTACGATAATATAATGCAGAAGGTTTATGAAGATTTAAATATGAAGCCTTTTCACAGGGAAGGATATGAAAATTCGGAATGGATTTTGATAGACTACTTCGACTTGGTAGTTCACATTTTTCTTGAAGATATAAGAAACTTCTATAAACTTGAGGATCTGTGGGCTGACGGTATAATTAAGAGATACCAGAATGTTGATTAAATAACATTCGATAAATGAATTTGACATAATGGCAGAAGAAAATATAAATAAGACACAAAAGACCGATTCAAAGGGTAACGAAAGTAAAAACCCTTTAAGCGGATTAACTGGCGGTGATGGTAAAAAACCTAAGTTTAACTTTTATTGGATTTACGGTATACTGGCGGTAATATTCATAGGATTTCAGTTTATGAATACCGGGGAAGGTGCCAAGAAAACCGGATGGGGTGAATTTAAGCAGATGCTGGAAAATCAGGAGGTTGATAAAATTATTCTGGTTAACAAAGAAAGAGCTGAAATTTTCCTAAAACCCGAGGTGCTAAACACAGAAAAATTTAAGGATGTAAAGGGGCAGTCGGTGTTTGGGCAGAAGATGCCTCAGTATTATTATAATGTTACTTCCCCTGATAAATTTGTTGAACGTATAGAAGAAACTCAAAAAAATAATTCCAATCCCATCTATATTGAAAATGAAGTTCGTCATGACTGGACGGGAGAGATTTTCGCATGGATATTGCCAATACTTATTATTGTAGGGATTTGGTTTTTCTTTATGCGCTCGATGAGTCGTGGAGGAGGAGGTGCCGGTGGTCAGATATTTAATATCGGGAAATCGAAGGCGCAGATGTACGATAAAAAAACCAGCGTAAACATTTCTTTTAAGGACGTAGCCGGATTAGAAGAAGCAAAAGTAGAAATTACCGAAATAGTGGATTTCTTAAAAACTCCTGATAAATTCACAAAACTAGGAGGTAAAATTCCCAGAGGTGTTTTGCTTGTAGGCCCTCCGGGAACTGGTAAAACTTTATTGGCCAAATCCGTTGCAGGTGAAGCCCATGTGCCGTTCTATTCCATATCGGGTTCCGATTTTGTGGAGATGTTTGTGGGTGTTGGAGCTTCCAGAGTGAGAGATTTGTTTAAACAAGCCAAAGAAAAAGCACCAAGTATTATTTTTATTGATGAAATTGATGCCATAGGTCGTGCCCGTGGTAAAAATGCTATGACTGGAGCAAACGATGAAAGAGAAAATACTCTAAATCAGTTGCTTACAGAGATGGATGGTTTTACTCCAAATTCAGGTGTGATAATACTTGCTGCTACAAACAGAGCCGATATACTCGACAAAGCACTTATGCGTGCCGGTCGTTTCGATAGACAGATATTTGTTGAACTTCCCGATTTGAAGGAAAGAAAAGAGATATTTAAAGTTCATATGAAGCCTTTAACATTAGACGATAGTGTGAACCTGGATTATCTTTCAAAGCAAACTCCCGGATTCTCCGGAGCTGATATAGCTAATGTTTGTAATGAGGCAGCACTTATCGCCGCAAGGCAGAATAATGATAGAATAATGCCTGAGGATTTCATGAATGCCATCGACAGGATAATAGGAGGCCTTGAAAAGAAAAATAAACTTATATCTCCCAACGAGAAAAAAACTGTGGCTTATCATGAAGCAGGTCATGCTTCAATAAGTTGGCTGTTGGAACATGCTCATCCATTGGTTAAAGTAACTATAGTTCCCAGAGGTAAATCTCTTGGTGCTGCCTGGTATTTGCCCGATGAAAGAATGATCACTACTTACGATCAACTTATGGATGAAATGACTGCCACTTTGGGTGGAAGGGCTGCGGAGGAAGTTATCTTTGGTAAGATATCCACCGGGGCTCTCAACGATCTTGAGAAAGTAACCAAGCAGGCCTATGCAATGGTTGCGTATTACGGACTAAGTAAAGAAGTTGGAAATTTGAGTTTTTATGATTCCTCCGGACAGCAGGAATATGCATTTAATAAGCCTTTTAGTGAGAAGACTAACGAAATTATCGATGCCGAAATCCGCCAACTTGTTGAAACATCATATCAAAGAGCAATAAAAATACTTAATGAAAATAAAGAAAGTCTTACAAAACTTGCTGAAAAATTGCTCGAAAAAGAAGTGATTTTTAGTGATGATTTGGAAGAAGTATTTGGCAAAAGGCCTTGGAATGAAAGTGTTAACATTCGTAATAAAAGTGAAGGCGGATTGAGTGTTAAAGAACTTACTGAAAAAAATATTGCCAGGGCTAAGAAACTTAAAGATGCAGAGAAAACTAAGGAAGAAACTGCTGAAATACCTAAGGTTGATGAAGCCGATGATGATATTCCGCCAGAAGATAAAACTGAGGCTTGATTCTTTGTATATTGCATTTTAAATTAGGCTGAATAATATTTGCACATGGAAGATAGCACTACCAAAGAGAAAATTCTTAAAAACGTAAGAAATGCTCTTATTGCAAAAGAGGAAAATCCTTTTAGTAATATTGATTTTAAATCCTCGGTTTTGCATGATTTTGCTGACGATCCGGCAATAGTTTTCGTCAATAAACTTCAAGAGAATGGTGGCAATTTTGTGTATTGTGAGAATGAAATGGATTTCACAGAGAAAATAAAACTTCTCCTTAAGGATAAAAAATGGGAAAATATATTCTCCTTGGATGAAAAATTGATTTCACTTTTAACCGGCGCAGGGATTAATGTAAAACATTCTGAAGAAGAATTCAATGATCAGATTGCAGGTATCACAAGATGCGATTTTCTAATTGCCCGTTTTGGAAGTGTTATGGTTTCTTCAGCATTGGCGTCGGGGAGAAAAATGTTTGTATTTCCTGAAACTCATATTGTTTTTGCTACCATGTCGCAGATAGTAAATGAGTTAAAGGATGCCATAAAAGGGATGAAAAAGAAATATCCATCAAAATTACCATCACAGATAACAGTAATTAGTGGCCCGAGCAGAACTGCCGACATAGAAAAAACTCTTGTGATGGGCGCTCATGGCCCGAAAGAATTAGTGATTTTTGTTGTTGATGATTTATAAAATCTCATAAAAATCAAGAATAAATTTCAACTAAACTCTAGTTTGGTTTATTTTGTACTTTTGCTGGCTGTAAATGAAATAATTATCGTTTGAAAGAAATTCAAATTAGAACAATTACGGGAATAATTTTCCTTGTTGCAGTAATAGGCTCAATATTACTGCATCCTTTAGTATTTTTATTCTTATTTTCTTTTTTCACAATTGTGGGCTTAAGAGAATTTTTGCTTTTGCAGAAAGTAGAATTTAAAAAAGCAAGTGCGATATTGTTTTATCTGCCTGCTATGGTAGTCTACTTTTTAATTGCTTTTATAGGCCTGGGCTATATCGATATCGCATATTTAGTTTTGGGACTTCCGTTAATATTCTTATTAATTATATTCGAATTATATAATCCTGCTAAATCCGACTGGCATAGGATAGGGTCCCAATTTTCGGCCATTATTTTTGTGGTAGTTCCATTTGCCCTTATGAACACTTTGTTTTATAGCCCTACCACCAATGGTTTTCAAACCGGAATATTGATAGGCCTTTTTTGCATAATCTGGACAAATGATATTTTTGCCTATCTGATAGGTTCAAAAATTGGTAAGAACAGGCTTTTCGAAAAGCATTCACCAAAAAAATCATGGGAAGGAAGTGTGGGTGGATTTGTTTTTGCTATACTCGCAGCATTTGTTCTTTCACTTTTTTATACTCAAATATCTACTTTAAACTGGATAGTATTAGGAGTAATCATTTCAATAACAGGAACATATGGTGATTTGGCTGAGTCGTTGTTGAAGAGGAATGCAGGAGTAAAAGATTCGGGGACTTTGTTTCCTGGTCATGGAGGTGTGCTCGACAGGTTCGATGCAGTACTTTTTGCCACTCCTTTTGTTTTTGTTTATCTAAATTTGTTTTCATAATGAAATTTCACATAGAAGGCCGTAAAATAATTCTTATAACTTTTTTGGTATTAGTGGCTCTGTCATTACTAGTATCGCAATTTATTGGTTTCCAATTATTACGATTTGCATTTTACCTGGGTTTCTTTATCGAATTTATCTGGACAGTAAGTTTCTTTAGAGTTCCTCAGCGGGAAGTTAATTTGGGTAAAAACAATATACTTTCATCTGCTGATGGAGAAGTGGTTGTTATAGAAGAAACTTTTGAAAAGGAATTTTATAATGAAAAGCGCATACAGGTTTCTGTTTTTATGTCGCCTTTTAATGTACATGTAAACTGGTATCCGTTCGACGGAGAAGTGGTTTATACCAAATATCATCCGGGTAAATTTTTATTTGCCAAAAACCCAAAGTCCTCAGAACTCAATGAGAGAAACACTGTGGTAGTTCAAAATGATAAAGGCAATAGTGTATTAATAAGACAAATTGCCGGTGTTATGGCCCGTCGTATTATCAGTTATGCCAAAAAAGGCGACGTTGCCAAACAAGGCTCTGAATTTGGAATTATCCGTTTTGGTTCACGTGTCGACTTTTTCCTTCCACTCGACGCTGATGTAAAGGTTAAAATTGGCGATAAGGTAAAGGCACAACGGACAGTTATTGGGGAGTTTAGGTAGGTTATACCTTCTCTCTTTTCACTAATTACCCTTTATAATTTTTCCTGTATAAAATATTTTTCGGCCTTTTATCTTATAAATATATGTTCCATAAGGCAATTTATCACAAGAGTTTAAATTGATAGTTTGATTACCATTTTCAATAATCTTGCTTTCACTTGCAACTAATCTTCCATTAATTTCAAATATTTCAATTGTAACCTTGTCGTTTATATTGCTATATATTTCAAAATTAATATTTTCATTAAACGGATTTGGAAATGGATTGATCGATT
>JBFFLX010000009.1:0-48805 GCA_041554435.1 Bacteroidales bacterium | reverse complement strand
TTTGCAACTCTAAAAATTCAGTGATATCATCATTAGGCGGGATGTTGTGCTTATAGCATGAAGTGAAGAATGTTCCAGTTATAAAAACCAAACTTAATACAAGTATATATTTTTTCATTATGTGTAGAATTTCTACTATCTGTATATCAAAAATTAGTCCGCAATATATATAATATTAACTGCCTGTTATTTAACCTTAATAAAACACGAGAGTTTTTCCAAAATAAACACTTATTTTCCATAATTGAAATTAACCTGAAATAGTTCTGCGCTTTACCACTACAGTATTTATCAAAAGTATTGAAATTATAATAATAAATGCTAATTGTAGAAAAATACATCAATTTTGGTATTTGCATTAATAAAATAGAAATTTATATTACTTTTAATTTTTAAATCTTATGATTATTGGAAACAAATAAAGAAATTGAAAGTCTTAATTCCATCAACAAAAACACCATGATGGAGTGGATGCAAATTGAATATCTTGAAGCCTCCAAAGGTTATTTAAAAGCCCGTATGCCAATAAATGAGCGGACTTTTCAGCCCATGAAAATATTGCATGGAGGAGCGAATCTGGCTTTGGCCGAAACCGTTGCAGGCTTCGGATCATCACTAATTGTGGACATGAAAAAGTTCGAGGTGAGAGGAGCTCAGGTAAGTGCAAATCATATAGGTTCGGCATCTGACGGATTTGCTATTGCCGAAGGCTCTCTCATACACCAAGGAAAAAACACTCATGTTTGGAATATTGATATTAAACACGAAAGCGGAAAACCATTGTCAATATGCCGAATTACTAATTTTATTATTAAAAAGTGATGTTATTTAATAGCAACATAATCCAATTACTGATAAGGAAAGGCTTACCATTTGTAATTTACAGCCTTCCCAATTCTGATAAATCACTCTTGTTGGTTCAAAAATCATTAACTCTACACAAAATTGAATTTGATTATATCGAAAAGATAGAGGGCTTTGTAATTGCAGAGTTTAGAAGTGCAAAAACCAATATAATTCAATATATAAAACCTGATTTTGTTTTTACTTCGGATGATGATTTAAGTGTGTTAAACAATTACCTCATTAGTTTAAGTGATGCAGAATTGTCAGATGACACATTAAATGGTTCATCATTTTTATCTAAGGTAGAATATCTCAGTAAAACTGATTATATAATCGACAAACTAAAAAAAGAAGAACTTGATAAGATAGTTATTTCAAGGATTTCACCCATGGAACTGCTACATGATTTTAAGATTGACAAGTTTATTGAAAGCACCATTAAAAAATACCCCAAAGCATTTGTATATCTTTTAAATAGTGCTGAAACAGGAATATGGGCAGGCGCTACACCTGAAATTTTGTTTAAGAAAACAGATGATTATTATGAGACCAATGCCGTTGCTGGCACACGCTTATTAAGTGATTATAAAAAGAAAAAAGTTTGGGGAGAGAAGGAGGCAAAAGAACAAGGCCTGGTAAGTGATTATATTGAAAAATTACTCTCCGAAATTGGAATAAAAGACTACGAATCTATTGGCCCTGAGACTATTATAGCCGGCAATCTGGTCCATCTCAAAACTATTTTTAAAATAAAACCATCTGATATTGAAAATATTACAGGCCAACTTATAAAAGGTTTACACCCCACTCCTGCCGTATGTGGATTACCAAAAGCAGCCGCCTATCATATGATTGAAAATGCAGAAGTCCACAAAAGAGAGTTGTATACCGGATTTCTTGGACCATGGAATTTTAAGGATTCATCCCAACTATTTGTGAATTTGAGATGTGCAAAGTTTGTAAATAATACAGCACTATTTTATGTTGGCGGAGGTTTAACTGCACTATCTGATGCCAAAGCCGAATGGCAGGAAACGGTAAACAAAACAAAAACCCTGTTGAGTGTAATAGAAAAATTGTGAAATTTGCAGGATGACTTCCGACAAAAAGAACATTAGTCTTTTAGCAGAATTATTTGTACAACACGGACTGGAAAACATAGTTATTTCGCCGGGTTCGCGCAACGCCCCCATTGTTATAAGTTTTGCAAACAACCATAAAATAAACTCCTTCACTATAGTGGATGAAAGGTCTGCTGCGTTTTTCGCACTCGGAATGGCACTTAAAACAGGAAAAACTGTTGCTATTGCCTGCACTTCTGGAAGCGCTGTTTTAAATTATGCCTCAGCAATCTCAGAGGCTTATTATCAAAAAGTTCCATTGTTAATATTAACTGCCGACCGACCTCAAAACGCAATTGATATAGGCGATGGTCAAACAATTAGGCAAAACGGGGTTTTTGATAACTACATAAAAAAATCATATAACCTACCATTGGAAATTTCCTCGGAGGAAGAAAAAGCAAAAGTTGAGGAAACAATTAACGAGGCTCTAAATAATTGCCTGCTACCGGAAGCAGGACCGGTTCATATTAATATTCCTTTCGACGAACCATTATATAATTCTGTTAATGAGCATATTAAGACCAAAGCAATTATAAAAAAAACAAATTATAAAATCCACAAATCAGAGGTAGACTTATTGTCGTATGAAATAAGCAATAGCAAAAAAGTGATGGTTATTGCCGGGCAACTTCCACCCGATGAAGATTTAAAAGAGCAACTTAGTAAACTTGTTGATTTTGAAAACATTGTAGTTTTAAGTGAAACTACTTCCAACCTCTATTGCAATGGTTTTATCGATACTATCGACAATTTGGTATCCGGATTTAAGGAAAACGAAAAGGAGATGTTCGTGCCTGAAGTACTTATTACTATTGGCGGACAAGTAGTTTCTAAGATGGTTAAGAAATTCCTCAGAAATAATAAACCTGAAAAACATTATCATATCTCTCCTTCAGGAGAAAAAATGGACACTTATTTTAGTCTGACCGGAAGCATTAAATGTAAGCCTGCAGATTTCTTTTCTTCCCTTTTAAAGGGGATGCGATACTGCAAAAGCACTTATAATTTACTTTGGAAAAATCGTAAATCAAAAATTGATAATCTGAAAGAAAAATATTTAAAAGATGCTGAATATTCAGATTTTAAGGTTTTCGAAAGTGTTGTTAATTATCTTCCGGAGGGAAGCATACTACATTTGGGAAATAGCACTCCTGTAAGATATTCTCAGTTATTTGGAGCTAAAAAAGGAATAATTTACAACTCAAACCGTGGAGTAAGCGGCATCGATGGTCAGGTTTCTACGGCAGCAGGATATACTTTTTATTCAAACAAACTTAATGTACTAATTACCGGTGATTTAGGATTTTTATATGATTCAAACGGTTTAATGAATTCATATCTTAAGTCAAATTTCAAAGTAATTGTAATTAATAATTCAGGAGGTGGAATTTTCAGGTTTATTCCGGGTCCTGATACCACTCCAAACCTGGAAGAAGTATTTGCCTACCATCATAATTACAAATCAGAATTCATTTGCAAAGCCTTTAATGTTGAATATTTGAAAGCAGAAAATCTTATTGAGTTTGAAAACAATTTGGATCTACTGCTTAGCAATAATAAGCCCAGCGTACTGGAAGTTTTTACTCCGGAAGATAGAAATGCTGTAATTTTGAGGGAGTATTTTGGGTTTTTGAGAAATTCATAAATTCAACAATAAATAAAACACCATAGTAATACGTTTTTTTTCATTATTAACTAATCAAAGCCTAAATATACAAGAACTTAATATTATGCAGCGGTATTATTAATATCTTTGCCCTAAATACCAAATTTTGACAAGTCGGAAAGAGAATATATTTGAGGATAAAATCCCTGCAGATAAGGTTGGATGGCGAAGCCCTTCCAATATTGCACTAATAAAATATTGGGGCAAAAAAAGCGGGCAAATACCTGCTAATGCTTCACTTAGTTTTACTTTAAAGGAGTCGGTTAGCGAAACAATCATAGAATATAGCCCTGCTAAAGGAAAAGATTTCAACATAGAATTTTTTCTGGATGAAGAACCTCAGGATGAGTTTAGTAAAAAAATACATGCATATTTCGACAGCATAAAACATGCTATGCCATTTATTGCTCAGTTGGATTTCAAAATAAATTCAAAAAATACTTTTCCGCATTCAGCAGGGATAGCATCATCGGCATCAGGCATGAGTGCTATTGCCCTTTGTTTATGCGATATTGAAAAGAAGTATTTTGATCCCGACTCTTCGGAAGAGAAGTTTTTCCAGCGTGCTTCATATTTTGCCCGATTGGGTTCAGGGAGTGCCTGCCGATCAGTTTATGGGGAGATAGTGCAATGGGGTGAAATAGAGGGCATTAGAAATAGTTCAAATATGTTTGCCAGAGCAATTGAAAACGAAATAGATGAAGTTTTTAAAGATTATCATGACAGCATATTGATAGTAGATTCCGCACAAAAAAAAGTATCGAGTACACTCGGACATTCATTGATGAATGATAATGCTTTTGCAATGAGTCGTTTTAAACAGGCCAATGATAATTTAAAAAATCTGCTACAAATATTAAAAAACGGTAAACTAAACGACTTTGTAAAAGTTGTTGAGTCGGAGGCTTTAACGCTGCATTCGATGATGATGACTTCAAACCCCTATTTTCTTTTAATGAAACCCAATACTATTTCAATAATTGAGAAAGTATGGAAGTACAGAGAAGAAACTGATATTCCGGTTTGTTTCACATTAGATGCAGGGCCAAACGTACATTTATTGTATCCTCTGAAATATGCTTCCGAAGTTAAAAAGTTTATTGAAAATGATTTGCTTCAATTCACTTTTAATAATATGGTTATTAATGACAGAATTGGCGGAGGTCCGGAAAGAATATTATAATGAACAGTAAAATAAACCAAAGTTTTAACTCCAAAATCCTACTCTTTGGTGAGTATAGTTTGATGAAAGGTTCAATGGCTTTGAGCATCCCATACGATAAATTCTCAGGGAATCTTGATTTTGAATCTGATGAAACAAAATGCGAAAAACATTTCTCAAGACCATACCTTATTTATTATTTGAATTTTTTAAAAGAAAACAAACTTGGTTCATTATTACACATTAATAAATTCGAAAAAGACCTGGATAAAGGTTTAGTTTTTGAATGCAACATACCCATTAGTTATGGCTTGGGAAGTTCCGGCGCAATAGTGGCATCAATATACAATGCATATTCAAAAAAAAGAACAAATAATTTATTGGAATTAAAGAGGATATTCTCGGCAATGGAATCATTTTATCACGGACAAAGTTCTGGTCTTGATCCTCTTGTTTCTTATCATAATAAAGCCATTTTAATAGATGAATTCGGAGCATTAAAAGAAATGGAAATTCCAAAACTTACTAAAAAAAATGGAGAGGGTATTTTCCTTTTAGATACCGAAACTAAATCAGAAACCCAACCTTTGGTTGACTGGTTTTTAAATAAATACGAAACGCATGAGTTTCACCAATTCATTCAAAATAAATTAATTACGGCCAATAATAATTGCATTACCAACTTTCTAAAAGGCGATTTAAGTACCATATTCGATTGTGTTAAGAAAGTGTCGGAATATACCTTCGACCAATTTAAACCTATGATTCCTGATTCAGTAAAAGAAATTTGGTATTCAGGTTTGGTAAATGATGATTATTATTTAAAATTATGTGGTTCAGGTGGAGGTGGAATGCTTTTAGGGTTTACCAGAAACATTTCTCAAACCACAAAAAATCTAAAGGGTTTTACTATTCATAGTTTAAACATATAATTTATATTTTAGTTTGAAGTTCTCTGTAAATTTCAATTTTCTCAGGACTAACTTCTGCCTGAACGGCAATAACTTCTACTCCATTCTTCATAGCTTTACGAAGAGTTGAAGCATATTCAGGATCTATATCTTTAGCCATTCCAAAATATTCAACATCCATGCGCTGTATAACATAAAGCATTACTGCTCTTATCCCTGATTTTTTTACCTCAATAAGGGTTTCAAGGTGCTTTCTGCCTCTGGAACTAACAGCATCCGGAAAAAGAGCTGCATCCCCAACTTTCATGGTAACATTTTTCACTTCCACAAAGCATTTTTCAGTTTCATTTTCAGCATAAATATCGAAGCGGCTGTCGCCAAACTTAACTTCTCTTTTTACCTTTGAATAGCCTTTTAACTTTTCAATTTCTCCATTTGAAATAGCATCATAAGCAAGTTTATTGGGAACCATAGTGTTTATTCCCACCCACTTACCATTGATAAGTATCATTTCCCAGGTGAATTTGGTCTTCCTTTTGGGATCATTTACCGGACTTAAATAAACGTCAGCACCTTCTTCTATACAGGTTTTCATAGATCCTGAATTTGTGCAGTGAGCCGTAACCTGTTCTCCGCTTTCCAATTCAACATCAGCCAGAAAACGCTTGTATCTTTTAATTAAGTATCCTTTAATTAGTTTGTTCTGAAATTTCATAAATGAGATTTAATATCTTGAAGTATTCTTCTCATTAAACCCATTTGACTTAATGATTTATATGATATAATTCTTCCTTCTAACATTACAAAAATAGTATAATATCATATTTTATGAATCATAAAACATGAATTATAAAATATAAAAAGATTTAGCAATCTCTAATAATATTGAAAAGAAGAATAAAAATAGCCGTTAAAATTTTTTATATTTTCGTTGCTTAAATAAATTCAGGTAACCATGAACAAAAGAGAATGGAAATCCATGCACGATTTTGAAGAAATCAAACTCGAAAAATGGAATCATATCGCAAAACTAACAATCAACAGACCGAGGTATTATAATGCTTTCACACCTACTACAACCACTGAAATGTCGGTTGCTATGGATATGCTACGGGAGGATATGGACATTTATACCATTTTACTTACGGGCGAAGGCGACAAAGCATTTTGTGCCGGAGGCGACCAGAATGTTAAAGGTAAAGGTGGATATATTGGTAAGGATGGAGTTCCACGACTCAATGTTTTGGATGTGCAAAGGAAAATACGCTCAATGCCAAAACCGGTTATTGCTATGGTTAATGGTTATGCCATTGGAGGAGGCCATGTTTTACATGTTGTATGCGATATGACTATTGCCAGTGAAAATGCAATTTTCGGACAAACCGGGCCCAAAGTAGGTAGTTTCGATGCAGGCCTGGGATCTTCATTTTTAGCAGCAATAGTAGGACAAAAAAAGGCAAGGGAAATTTGGTTTTTAAATAAGCAATATTCCGCTAAAGAAGCAATGGAAATGGGAATGGTGAACAAAGTAGTTCCTTTCGATAAATTGGAAGATGAGGCTGTTGACTGGTGTTTAACAATGCATAAGCGCAGCCCTATGGCATTGAGAATGATAAAACTAGGCATGAATGCCGAACTCGACGGACAAATTGGTATTCAGGAGTTTGCAGGTAATGCAACACTTTTATACTATCTTACCGACGAAGCTCAGGAGGGAAAACATGCGTTTTTAGAAAAGCGTGATCCTGATTTTCATAAATATCCGAAGTTCCCATAATCAGAAAACATGGCAAAACTAAAATACTGGATAGAAGCATTTCGCTTACGGACGCTGCCACTTGCACTTTCTACAATATTAATGGGTAGTTTTCTGGCTGTAGATTCCGGAAACTATAATTATACAGTTATTGCACTTGCCTTAATTACAACCTTGCTTTTGCAAACACTTTCAAACCTTGCCAATGATTATGGCGACGGGCTAAAAGGTACCGACAATCATGAAAGATTAGGCCCCATGAGAGCATTACAAAGTGGACAAATCAGGCCGGAACAAATGAAAATTGCTATTTACATATTCGTTATTCTTTCCTTAATATCAGGGGTATTATTAATAATAGAAGCCTTCGGAAGCGACTGGTATTTAGGATTAATATTTTTATTTCTGGGAATTTCAGCTATTGCTGCAGCAATTAAATATACTGTTGGCAAAAAGGCTTATGGATATTCCGGTTTTGGCGATATTTTCGTATTCATATTTTTTGGTATAATTGCCGTGATGGGATCCTATTTTCTAAATACGCTTACTTTGAATTATTCAATTATTCTACCTTCCATAAGTATGGGCCTTTTTAGTACAGCTGTTCTTAATTTGAATAATATGCGTGATATTAAAAATGATTTGGCCTCAGGAAAAAAAACTCTTGCAGCAAAAATGGGCTTGATAAAAGCAAAAAAATACCATTTGCTTCTGATCTCAATAGGAATGCTTTCCGCTGTTGTTTATACAAGATTTAACTTCACCTCAGCATGGAATCTGATTTATCTGATTTGTTTCCCTATGTTTTTAATACAATTGCGGAATATCTTCAGGATTCACAATCAAAAACTTCTGGATCCGTATTTAAAAAAATTAGCACTTACAACACTTTTATTTTCAGTACTTTTCGGAATTGGTTTATTACTGTAAATAATTAATTTTTACTAATGTATAAAGCTGCATTCACAAAACATACCTTAAAGTTCAAAATCCCCGGAGCTACTTCCAGAGGAGTTTTAAAAACCAAGCACTCATGGTATGTGAGTGTTTGGAAAGATGAAAAACCTGAGGTAAAAGGCATTGGAGAAGCAAGCATAATTACAAAACTAAGCATAGACGACCGACCGGATTTTGAGGAAAAACTGGAGTGGAGTGTTCAAAATATTAATTCTTTTTACAATTGGAAACAAACTGAATTAGATGATTTTCCTTCCATTAAGTTTGCTTTGGAAATGGCTTTCCTAGACCTAAAAAATGGTGGAAAACACATATTGTTTGAATCGGATTTCACCAAAGGAAAAAGCGGAATTTATATCAATGGTTTAATATGGATGGGCTCATATGAGTTTATGCGCAAGCAAATTGCAGAAAAAATTGAAGCCGGATTCCGTTGCATAAAACTTAAAATAGGTGCAATAAATTTTGAAGAGGAATTGAGTCTTCTAAAAATGATAAGAAGTGAGTTTAAGGAAGATCAGCTGGAATTAAGACTCGATGCCAACGGTGCTTTTTCAGCAGAAGAAGCCTTAAACAAATTACAAATACTTTCACAACTGGGAATACACTCCATCGAGCAACCAATACAGCAAAATCAATGGGAAGAAATGGCAAAACTGTGCAGCATTACACCCATTCCCATTGCTTTAGATGAGGAGCTCATCGGCTTAAAGCCGGAAGAAATTGAGCAAATGCTCGAAACCATTAATCCACAATATATTATTTTAAAACCAAGCTTGCTGGGAGGTTTTGAAGCATCGGAAAATATTATCGCCATAGCAGAAAAACGAAATATAAGATGGTGGGTAACTTCTGCCCTTGAGGCAAATATTGGACTGAACGCCATTGCCCAATGGACCTATACTCTAAATAATGCATTACCACAGGGATTGGGTACTGGGCAGGTTTTTAGCAATAATATCACATCTCCTTTGGAAATTCAAAATGCAAAATTGTTTTATAATCCCATAAAAAACTGGGATAATATAAATGAGAAATACATTATTTACGGAACTGAGTTTGATAAAGACGGTTTAGTTGAGTATTCCCAGGAAAAAATAAATAACCCGAAAACCGAAAACTGGGAGAAAGAAATTTTCAGATTCATAAATGAATGGTTTAATGATAATGATAAAATAAACGTAATTACTTCCGGTTCAACCGGGAAACCAAAACCCATAATGCTTGAAAAAAAGCATATGAAACTTAGTGCAAAAAACACTATAGAGTTCTTAAAGCTGAAGAATGGTGATAAAGCTTTATTGTGCCTGCCTGCTGAATACATAGCTGGTAAAATGATGATTGTGAGATCGTTGACAGGCGGAATGGATATGCATTATACGAAACCCGGTTTAAGTTTATCATTGGATGATAATTATGATATTGCGGCACTAATACCATCTATGATTACAGGCATAATTGAAGACTCAGGCCCCGAGGAATTGGAAAAGGTAAAGAATATCCTGATTGGAGGTTCAGAAATTCCAAGTCAAACTGAGAGCCGGCTTCAAAACCTGAAAAATAATATTTATCACACTTATGGCATGACAGAAACCATTACACACATAGCCCTAAGAAAGATAAACGGGGATGATAAAACAGAATATTTTTCTGCATTTAGCAAAGTTAAATTGAGTAAAACCGATGATGACAGACTTATTATTGATTATCCTGCAATAGGAGTAAATCATCTCATTACAAACGACATAACAGAATTGGTTTCCCATAACAAATTTAAAATCCTCGGACGCTCCGATAATATTATCATAAGTGGAGGATTAAAAATTAATCCGGAAATAATTGAAAAAGAACTCAGCAAAATTATAGAATCCGATTTTTTTGTTTTTGGTATTCCCCATAAAATATTAGGAAAAAAACCTGTTATTTTTGTTGAAGGCAAACTAAATTTTAATATTATTGATATTCAAAATTATTTGAACAACCGACTTAATAAATATTTTATACCAAAGGAAATTATTTCGGTAAAATCGTTCGACAGAACTAAAAATGGTAAAATTATAAGAAGAAACTATCGAAAAAAATAAATCCAATAATATGAAAAGAATTAAACTCCTGATTATTGCATTAAGCTTGTCATTTACAGCATTTTCACAAGTAGAAATAAGTCCTTTTGCAGGATATATGTTTGGTGGAAGTATAACTTATTATGAAGGAAAACTAAAAATTCATGATAATATGAGTTATGGGGCAGCTTTGATTGTTCCTGTAAAAGAAATTGTAGATCTGGAAATTAATTATACACGCATGGATAGTCGTGCACACTTTACTGCCTACCGACCCGGCTATAACAATGTAGACATTGATCATTTAAATGTAAACTATATCCAAATCGGAACTCTTAAAGCCATGAATATTAATAATGATATGGTTAAACCTTTTGGAAGTTTTTCATTGGGTGCCAGTTGGTTTCAAACAAAAGATGATGTTTACTCAATTGATGATGTTTGGCAATTTTCAATAACAGCAGGATTAGGTACCAAAGTAAATATTACTGATAGAATTGGTTTAATTTTCAGAGGAAGGTTTATGCTTCCGGTTAGTTTCTCCGGTGTAGGATTTTATTATGGTATAGGCGGCGGCGGAAGTGGCGGCGGATTAAGTTTAAATTCCTATGCACAACTTGTACAAATAGATCTTAGCGGAGGCTTAATATTCAAACTTGGTAATTAAACTCTTTTGCGGTAACGCATTATAGCAAAACTTAATACCGAAACCGCATAAACTAATAGCAAATAAAATTCTTTTTGAAAATCGGCAAAGCCCGATCCTTTTAACATTATCATACGATTAATTTTAATAAAGTATGCTACAGGATTTATGTAGTTGATATTTTGTGCCCATTGTGGCATGCTTTCTACCGGAGTAAATAATCCGCTCATCATAATAAAAATAACTAGTAAAAACCATGATATAAACATCGACTGCTGCATGGTGTTTGTCATGGTGGAAACCAATAATCCCAATGACAAAACCGCTACTAAATAAACTGAAGAGACACCAAACAAAAGCGGCAAACTTCCAACTACAGGTATTTTGAAAACAAAATATGCTAATATTAAACCTATTGCTAAATCAACAGTGGCAATTACCCAGAAAGGAACCAGTTTACCTGTGATAAACTGATACTTTTTTATGGGAGTTACGTTTATTTGCTCTATGGTTCCTATTTCTTTTTCTTTCACGAGATTCATCCCGGAAAGGAACATACCTATAACAGTTACCAGCAATACAAGTATTCCCGGAACCATATAGGTAATATAATTGAGTTCAGGATTATACCAAAAAGTTGGCTGAGCCTTAATTGGAAGTCCAATATTTGCTGCAGGATTTTCATCAACAATAATTTCACGATTAAAATCAGAAATAATTGAATTGGCATAAGCACTCATCAAACTTGCTGCACTACCATTAATAGCATTGGTAACCACCTGAATATGTGGCGACTGCCCCGATCGTAAGTTTTTCTCAAAATTCTGTTCTATTACAAGTACCTGGTCGATTTCAGATTTTTTTAAACTCAAAACTGCATCATCGTAAGTTGCAGCATTTCCTTTAAAATTAAAAAATGCTGAGCCCGAAAATTTTGAAATAATTTTGGCTGACATTACCGATTTATCATGATCCACCACCGCTAAATTTACATTCTTTATTTCGAAAGTAGCCGTGTATGAAAGAATCAGCAACTGAAAAATCGGAATTACGAAAATTATCGGCAGCATAGTTTTATCCCTGAAAACCTGGATAAACTCCTTTTGCAATATGTATAAAATTATTCTCATAATTATTCTAACCTAAGTTTGAACTTCTTCACGCTCATAACTATAAAAAATGTAGTCATAGTAAATAAAATCAATGTTTCTTTCCAGAAATAAGCCAAACCCACACCTTTTAACATTATGTTTTTAAGTATTATAATAAACCATTTCGACGGCATTATATGACTAACCCACTGTAAAGGCCATGGCATATTTTCTATTGGGAAAATAAATCCCGACAATAAAATGGTAGGGAGTAAAAGTGCGAACATCGATAGCATCATTGCCTGTTGCTGCGATTTACTTATGGCAGAAATTAAAATCCCCAATGCCAGAGCCATTACAATAAACAATATACTTTCCAGCAATAATAAAATCAGGCTTCCATACATTGGCATTGCAAAAACAAATTTTGCCATTAACAAAATAACTATCAGGTTTATAAACGACAAAATAACATAGGGGGCAACTTTGCCCAAGATAATTTGAATTGGTCGCAAAGGGGAAACCAGTATTGCTTCCATGGTGCCAACTTCTTTTTCTCTGGTAATCGAAATAGATGTCATCATTGCTGAAACAAGCATGAGTATAATTGTTATAACACCGGGAACAAACATATAAACACTCTTTAATTCAGGATTATAAAGCATTTTTGTGTCTGTAATTATACTCACAGGCATTTTAAACGATTTTTTCATCAATTCAAGTGAATAAGTATTTATGATTCCGCTTGTATAAGCACTAATCATATTGGCTGTATTGGGTTCTGAGGCATCTAAAATTAACTGGACATTGGCTTTTCCTTCCTTTTTTAATTTCTTTGCAAAATCATTTTCAAATATTACAACTTCCTTAATATCACCACGTTTAAATGCTGCTTCTATCTGATCGTTGCTCTTTAAATTGTCATTGAGAATGAAGTAACCCGACGACACCAGTTTATTGCTCAACTCCATAGTAATATTGTCTTTGGAATTGTCGAGTATGGCAATATTCACATCTTTAATGTCGGTGGTAATTGCAAAACCAAACAGCAAAACCTGAACTATTGGCATTCCAAATAGTATTACCATCGACCTGATATCGCGGAAAATATGAAAAAACTCTTTTTTAATAAATGCCCACATTTTATGTACTATTTATGTTGTACCATTTTCTTTAAATTTCTAATTCGCTTTTCTTGCAATCTTCACAAAAACATCATCCATGGTTTCTACTTTAAAATGCTTTTTAAGATTTGCAGGAGTATCCATAGCCTCTATTTTGCCTTCAGCCATAATCGATACTCTTTCGCAATATTCGGCTTCATCCATATAATGTGTAGTCACAAATATTGTTATTCCTTCCAACGACTTTTCATAAATCAGTTCCCAAAACTGTCTTCTGGTAATTGGATCCACACCTCCTGTTGGTTCATCGAGGAAAACAACTGCAGGATCATGCATTACTGCAACCGAAAATGCAAGCTTTTGTTTCCATCCCAAAGGAAGTTTTTTTAATAAAACATCCTTATTTTCAATCATATCAAGCTTAAGCAGAAGTTGATCTGTTTTCAGTTTAATGTCTTTTGCCGACATGCCGTAAATACCTCCGTAAAACCTGAAATTCTCTTTAACGGTCATATCATCGTATAAAGAAAAACGCTGGCTCATATATCCAATATTCTTCTTTAACTTATTGGCCTCATTTTTTACATTGCAGCCTGCAACTATAACTTTGCCTGAGGTAGGTTTCGACAATCCGGAAAGTATTTTAATAGCAGTTGTTTTCCCGGCACCATTCGCTCCTAAAAAGCCAAATATTTCGCCTTTCCTTACGGAGAAATTCAGGTCGTTGTTTGCAATAAAACTTCCAAACTTCTTATATAAACCTTCAACAACTATGATATTATTATCTTCCATTTGCCTAATTTTCATCCATTAAGTCTAAAAAGCAATCTTCTATCTGAGGCTTTACCGCTTCAACAACTATATTCTTATGCCCTTTGGATTCCAGTTCTTCTTTAAGAATTGAACTAACTTCTTCCTGGCTCAATCCATCAGATGTTATATGAACTTTCTCGCCAAAGCGGAAAACATTTTTAATTCCGGAATTAACTTCCGATAAATCAACAATAATTGTGTGCATATCAGAAGTCGACAATTGCCATAAATCGCCCTGATATTGTTGAACAATATTTTCCGGACTATCGAGAGCCAGCAGACTGCCTTTTTGCATTAGTGCCACTCTATCGCATAAAGATGCTTCATCCATATAAGGAGTTGAAACAAGAATGGTTATTCCTGTTTTTTGCATTTTTTTAAGCAACTCCCAGAATTCCTTACGGGAAACTGCATCAACACCTGTAGTTGGTTCATCGAGAATTAGTAATTCAGGCTTATGAATAAGGGCACACGATAATGCCAGTTTTTGTTTCATCCCACCCGACAAAGCACCGGCCTTTCTTTTTTTGAAGGGCTCTATCTGCTCGTAAACATCCTTAATTAAATGATAGTTTTCTTTGAGAGTAGTATTAAAAATACTGGCATAAAAGTTTAGATTTTCCTCAACCGAAAGATCGTGATATAAAGAAAATCTACCAGGCATATAACCAGTAATTTTTCTGATTTCCCGAAAATCTGTCTCGCTGTCAAATTCACCAACTTTAATGTTTCCTCCATCAGGAATTAACAAACTGGTAATAAGTCTGAATAAAGTAGTCTTCCCTGAACCATCTGGTCCGATAAAACCAAACAACTCACCTTCTTCAATATTTAAAGAAAGTTTTTTCAAGGCTTCAACCTTTTCAAATTTCTTTTCTATGCTTTTTATTTGAACACTTACGGACATACCTTTGGCTGTTATTCCGAATTAATTTTTTCGAAATATTGTTTTAACTTGCTGTTATTTAATTACTTAATAAAGTTTGTGTGCTTTTTTTGAACACTATTTTACTGCCGTCCAATAGGTGGTTCTGCCAAGTAAACTAATGCCGATATAACCTCGAATTTTAAGAGTACTCATATCATCTTCATCCTCAAACTCCATATAACAACTATATGTTTTTCCATTTTTCGGATCGTAGATTTGTCCATCTTCCCATTCGTCATCACCATCGAAAACAAAATCCTTTAGAAGTAATAATCCCATTACAGGACGATCGCGAAGACTTAGATCTTCATTTTTATCATCCAGTTTTGGTTTATTGGTTTCTTCATCGATAGGATTCAATAACCAAACAATTTTACCATAATATTTACCGCCTTCTTCATAAATTTCAACATGCGCATCTTTGTCTTCATTCATCCAAACACCTAAAATATCATCAGCTTTAAAATCCTGAGCATTTAGTTGTGTAAAAGGTATAACGACCATGGCCATCATTAACATTAAAATTGCTTTTAGCTTCATAGTAATACAATTAATTAATAATTTTTTATTGTTATTTTTTTTAAAAATAGTATTTTGTTGTAAAGCACTAAATTAACAAAATTATTTTACGAAATTCATTTCTCCCGGCATACCTATTTTAATGCTGCCGTCATTCTTAACCATCACTTTTACTGCATATACCAGGTTCACTCTCTCTTCCTTGGTTTGTATTGTTTTGGGAGTAAACTCAGCAGAATTTGAAATCCAGATAACTTTACCCTTTGTTTTGGTATTGGCATCCTTATTTTTGTCGAATAAAACTTCTACTTCATCGCCCAGTTTAATTTTTGGTAACTGGCTGCCCGACACATATGCTTTTAACTTAATATTCTCAACATCAGCAACCTTATACAATGGCTTACCCATGCCTGCAAGTTCACCTTTTTCAGCGTATTTTACTAAAACTGTACCACTAACCGGGTTGGTAATCACACATTTCGAAATTGATTCTTCAATTTGTTCAATCTGGATTTTCACTCCTTGTATTTGATCGAGTATACTTTGCTTTTTGGAATTGACAGAAATAATCATCTTCCTGTTAACATCAACCAAACCATTAATATCGTCTAATTGCTTTTTAGTGGCAGCAGCCTGCGAATACAGAGTTTCTATCCTTTTCTGATTTATCAGATTATTATCCAATTGCTGCTTCTGAACATCAATTTCCGAATTTATACTAACCAATTGCGATTTAATTGTTTGTATTTGCTGGGCAAGAAGTTTTTTACGAAGATATAAATCCGTTGAATCGATCAACCCTACTGTTTGCCCGGATTTTAATACATCACCTTCTTCCAGATTGAGATTTATAAGTTCGCCATTAGCCTGGGCAGAAACAATAATTTCGGTTGCCTCAAAGTTTCCGTATGCATCTGAAATTTCATCCCCATTATTACATGAAGTAATAAAAATCAAAAGACCAAAAATGCTAAGTAAATATTTCATATTTATATAATTATTAATTATTTCCAACTGCTGTGAGGTATTGTAAATTTGCAAAAATCAACTGAAGTTTATGAGCCTCTAAATTTAATTCCGATTTAACTCTTTTGTTTACTTCTATCAAATAATTTGTTGTGGTAATAGTTCCATTGTCCATTTGACTACTGGCTGTTTTCACAACATTTTTTTGCAAATCCACTATTATTATATCATTTTCTATTAACTGCTCATACTTTCTGATATCGCTTACTTTCTTATCTAAATCGGCTCTCAAACCCTGTTCGAAGGTTTCCTTTTGTGAGTTAATTATATTATTCTGTATATCGAAAACCTGTTTCTCACGCTTTACTTTTCCCCAATCCCAAATATTCCAACGAAGGCGAACGCCAAACATATAGTAATCGGTGAAATTATTATCCAGCATATTGTATCCCGGACGACCATAGCCCATCTGCCCAAAGGCAACAAAATGTGGCTTACGTTTTACGTTTGTAAGTTCTTTTAAAGTTCTGACTTTATTCTGTTGCAAACTTAACAGTTGATATTCAGGTCTGTTGTTTTGAAAAGCATAATTGTCGGGCTTAATATCAGAAAGTTGCAACTGATCAGGATTTTCAATTTCCAATCCGCATAATTCATTCAAAGAGCCAATAAGGCCTTCAATATCTGAATTGAGTTCAATAATTTTTTGCTTGGTAGTATTTATTTCAACGCTAATAGCATCCAAATCCGATTTAAGTAAAATTCCGTTTTCATAGGATTTTGATGCTTGCTCATATCTTACTTCCAAATTGGTTTTCAACACATTAAGTATTTCTTTAGTTTTATTAAGATATATAATATTGAAAAACAACTTATTGATATTTTGCTTGAGTTGATATACTTCAACCATCAATTTCTGATTATTAATTTCCAGGTTTGCTTCCTCAACTTTCTTCTGATTAGCAACCAAACCTCCATCGTAAATCATTTGTTCGATATCCAGATTTACTTTATACCAATCCTTATTTAACTCCTCAATATTAACTCCGGGAATATTATTTGCAAACGAAACCTTAGTCACCTCCGACTGCCATGAAGCCTGCCCGCTTAAATTTAAAGTAGGATAATGCTGGGCTGCAATATTTTTTTCGTTCAACTCATAAATTGCCCTGTTAAATGCAATTTGAGAGAAATTGGGGTAATTATTTATTGCGCTGTCGTAACAGGAGTAAAGAGTATATTTTGTTTGACTTTGAGCAATAACAGCCAAAGGAAAAATTAATATAAAAAGAAATATTTTAGTCTTCATATCATTCATCATTTCTTAAAGATTGCGGTTTTTACAAATTCGAGTATATGTTGTTTACGCTGATCGATAAAATTATCGAAAGCTTCCTGATTACCGTCGAAAATAAAGCCCACCAGAATACCTGAAGCAACAAAGGGGAAAATTGTCAGGCTTATCACATTTACCATTAATTGAACAGGATCGAAATGATTAATATCATCCCTTTGCGATTCTTTATTAATTAAGGCAATAATTTTTCTTTTATCTAGTCCACTTGATTTTATTAGATTTACTATTACACTCGGATCGCGGTTTATTTCATGCAAAACAAATTGTGGTATGTATGGTTTACTTTTTAATTCATCAAAATACAAAGTCACAAAATTGTTGATAAACTCTTCAATACTATTGGATGCACCAACAATACTATAGAGTTGTGTGGCAAGATCGGTAAAAACAGTATTAAAAACTTTGTCGAACAATTTGGTTTTCGAGCGAAAATAGTAATGCAATAAAGCTTTGTTAATACCTGCCTTATCGGCTATTTCCTGCATACGGGCGCCATCGTAACCTTTGTGAACAAAAACCTCTTTTGCCGCCTCAATTATTTTAATTTCAGTATTTTCGTTATTAACCATGTGCTTTAACTATTCTATTTAACTATTTGGTTAAACCAGTTGGCAAATATATATCATGAATATTCATTTGTCAAGTTTTTTTTGAATTATTTTTAATTTCATGGATATTTATTCCTCAGTATCAGCATTTAAAAGTCTGTATATATGATAATTAAGAAGTTTTAACAAGATGTGGATTTTTTTACATAAAATTGAAATAGTTTTAGTTTATTTTTGCAGCACATTGGAAAATTTTAAGAATTATGAAATTTGTTAATTTATTATTTGCTGCATTTTTATTGGTATTTATTTCATGTGAAAATCCAACCGGTCAACTTATTGGCACATGGAAAGTTGTGGATGTGGAAACTCATTTTGATGAAGCCAAGATGAGCCCTGCTATGATAAGTCAGGTGGTGGAAATGCAGAAGGAAACTTTTTTTAAAATTAGTAACGACAGCACTTTGATTATTTTTTCCAGTGAAAATACTCACGAAGCAAAATGGACCTATAATAGCAACGACCAAAGCATCACCTATTTCTTCGATTCGAATCCAACTACCATAAATAAACTGGGTATATTTATTGAGGGAAATATAGTTTCTGAAACAACCTCTGCCATTGGCAAAATGGTTGTTACTTATGGTAAACAACCAAAATAGACTATATTACGGGTATAAAATCAGGCTTATTTACTCGCTTTTTCATAATGTTTTTCATACATTTGAGCAATAAATGTAAATGAAAGTTTTATGAAAAAATCCATTTTATTAGTCCTGCTATTTTCTGTTTCTTTATTTGGTTTTTCACAAAAGTATTTAGTTAAAATTGCTGAGGAGTCGTGTGTTTGTCTGGAAAATATATCAGATACTACTAATCCTGAACAAATAAATATGGAATTGGGTATGTGTATAATCGAGGCAGCAGTTCCGTACAAAAAACAGTTGTTAAAGGACCATGATATCGACATGGATCAAATTGATGTTTATGGCGAGAAATTAGGAATGCTCATCGGTGTTAAACTAGCATCTGTTTGTCCAAACACACTTTTAAGGGTTACTAAGTTGGCTAATGTTGGTAATATAGAGGAGCCAGATGAAATTGATGACATACAAATTGTTAATGGAAGGGTTACAAAAATTGAAGATGAGCAATTCGTTATTTTTTCCATTAAGGATGAAACTAATAGAGTTTCGAAATACTATTGGTTAACGGGTATAGAATCTGATTTTGACATCACCTCTGAGTATATGGAATTACTTAATAAGGAAGTTAGTATAACTTATGAAAGTGTAGAATTATTTGATCCCAGAATTCAGGTATACCGTCAGTTTAAAATTATTTCAGAAATAAAAGTCGATAATTAATCCTGTTTAGGAATTTCAATGGAATAAATTAATGCTTCAACTTGTTTCAACAAGTCGCGTTTCTTTTCGCTGGGCCTATAAACATAAGCCATCATAGTTACTATATTATTGGATTTATCATCGAAGAAAGTATAGGATTTAAATGGCCCGCCCATAAAGTCGTTTTCCACCATCCAGGCTCCGCTAATTTCAACGGCATATCCTAAAGGAAAATTACTTACATTTTTTGCAACGGGAGGAATATATTCTTCATCTATCGACATATAAGAATCATAAACAGCACCCGGAATATTATTCTTTAATGCAGCTTTGGTTCTTGCTAAAATACTTGCTTTGGAAAATTGTGCAGTATCCTGATAATCAGTTGAAATAATTATTACAGCCTGACTCATATCAACCTGTTCTTTCCTTATCCAAACGAAATTATCAATATTTTTTGCAACATAATAGCCATTGGGAATAACCATTTCAATACCGGTACTTTTCTTAAGTTCGGCAACAGCATCGCCATTTTGTTGTGTTCTGAATAGTTCCAGAATTCTTTCCCTGTCGGTTTGTTGATATGCTTCAATAAATTTTTCTGCATTATTATTAAATATTTCCACAAATTCACTTTCCGAGGAGGCGGTAAGCTTATAAATGCTTTGGGGCGCCGCCCAAAAATCGTCCTGATGTTCCAAAAGTGGTTTTTCAGCTTTCCTGTCAATATTTACCACAAACAGATTATGGTGTTTTCTCAATAAGTCAGAGAATGAATTTTTGGGAACATAAGAAACTTTAAAAAGTGGCTCCGATTGATTCAGACCGTATTGATCCTTGGCAAAATTATTTTTAATTGTAGTTCCTATTGTATCGTCCCATTGATTTTCATTTTGCACTACAACTAAAATTTCAGAAGTATTTCCTATTGAACGAGGCTTTCTGGTTTTACTTTTTTGAGTACATGAAAAAATAAGAGAACTAACTAATAAAGTGACGATTAAAAAACTGAATTTATTGGTCATAACGCATTAATTAATTTTACAAAATTACTTATACATTACGAAAGTAACCAATTTATATGCCAAAAAAATAACTGGTTTTTAACTTAATACAGCTATCTTTAATTTTTGCCCCGGCTTTAGTCGTTTTGAATTTCTAATATTGTTAAGACTTTTGATTTTATCAACAGTAACGCCATCGTATTCTTTAGCAATATCCCATAAAGTATCGCCACTTCTTACTATATGATAAAGATATTTTCCGTCCTTAACCGATGAAGATGATTTTTCCTCAGGCTTATAAACAATTAGATTTTGATTAGGATAGATAGTTGAATTACGCAGGTTGTTCCACTCCTTTAAATCCGTTGTTGAACATTTATACTTTTTGGCTATGAGCCCGAGATTTTCACCGTTTTTAACTTTGTGATACGATTGTTTAGAGGATCTGTTAACGGGAGTTTTACTACTGTAATATTTACCACTTCCGGAACCAAAGAGAACCAGTTTTTGTCCCGGATAAATGGTATTACTGCGCAAACCATTCCAGCTTTTAATCTGACTTACATATACACGATATTTTTTTGCGATTAGCCCCAGATTTTCTCCACTTCTAACAATATGGATATTCCTGTCTTTTGCCTTTTTTACTTCTGCAAGGAGTTTATCTCTTTCAATTCCGCTTTTTGTTTTGTAATCGTAAAGTGCCTGCTCATTGTTTAGGTAGGTGCCAACATATTCATTTCGTAACCTCAGCAAATATTTTTTATCCTGTGATGAAGGAATTATACCCAATTTATAAGTTGGATTGAGCGCTTTTATCTCCTCCATCGGGATTCCGAACATTTCATTTAACTGATCGAAAGCCAGCACATCATTTACTGTAACTGTATCAGTATCATAATAATAATATTCCGGATCAACAGGCTTTATATTATGTTCAGGAGCATAGTTAAATACATAGTTTACAGCGATAAAAGCAGGGACATAACCTCTGGTTTCCCTTGGCAGGAATGGCCATATAGCCCAATAATTTTTTGTACCTCCTGCCCTGCGAAGAGCACGATTAACATTTCCTGCGCCCGAATTATAAGCAGCAAGCGCCATCGACCAGTCGCCATAAATATCATAAAGATCACGAAGATGTTCACAAGCAGCAACAGTTGATTTATAAGGATCGTAACGATCGTCGACCATTGATGACACTTTTAAACCATAAACCTTACCTGTTCCATACATAAATTGCCACAAACCTTTTGCCCCTTTATTGGAACCTGCGGTTGGTATAAGTGCTGATTCTACTATTGCCAGATACTTAATTTCCAATGGCATATCAAATCTGTCGAGTTGTTCTTCGAAAAGAGGAAAATACAGTTTGGCAAGCCCTAAAACTCTTGAAGTAAGTCCTCGTTTTTTTATGGCATAAAGTTCGATATATTTTTTAACCTCCTTGTTATAAGTTAGTTCTATTGGCGTTTCGATATTTAATGCCTCAAGGCGTTGTTCATAAACTGAGTCGGGGAAAGTGGGAACAAAATCGGGAGCATAGTTATAATCTCTTTCTTCATCCAGTTTAGATTTCTTTTTGTTAGAATTGAAAGAAGCGTAAACCAAACTATCCAGATGGTGTAAAAGTGGAGTATCAAATATCATTGCAGGCTTTATTTTAACCGTGTCAGGGTTAGAAGATAAGCCATCAGGAAAGACTGCAGCATTTGTTAGTGCAAAAAAGAAAAGGCTGAATATGCTTGTTAAGATAATTTTATACATGCTAATTATTTATTAAGTAATAACGTAATTTGGCGCAAAAGTATATATATCTGCGACATTAAAATGCCAATTAAGATATTTTAATCCACAAGAGATAGTTAAGAAGGTGAATTGGAGTTATGAGTGTAGAGTGATGAGTTTTGGATGGGTTTCGGGTTAGGTATTTCGAGTTGCAACAATTTTTCAAACTAAAAATATGCAGAGAAACTAAGTATAGATATAGAAATCTCCTATGTATATAAAGATACTGTTATTTTATGGTGATTTAATTTCGTCTGATGATCGAAAATACAAAACTGTGACTTAGGATTCTTTTTTCAGTTGTTCAACCCATTTATTGATACGTTCCTGAGTAAGTTCAGGTTCGAAATCCTCATCGAGAGCCAATCCGTAAAAATAGTCATCTTCAACGCCTTCAGAATCAGTGAAAGAATAACCTTCAGTTGGCCATTTTCCAATTATATTTCCATTTAGGTTTTTCACTTCTTCATAAAGGAAACCTAGTCCGTCAACAAAATGAGCAGGATATAAAACCTGATTGCCCAGTCCAAATAATGCAATTTTATGCTGGCTTATGTCGTAATCCTTCAGTTCTCTGAAAAAACTAAACCATATATTGTTATTGTCGGCATCTTGCCATTTTTCGGCACCAACAGTAGAATTACCTAAAATTATTGTTTTATAGTTTTTCAGATTTTCCAGATCAAACGAATCAAGGTCGAAAATATCTATTTCATTTTTATCAAAACTTTCAAAAAGTTTGTTAGCTGTTTTTTCAACGCTGCCTCCTTTAGGCCAGTAAAGCAAAACTATTTCTTTCATGATTTCTAATTTTTCAGAAATGTAAAAATAATTCAAATTAGCATTCCAACACTAAGATAAGTTAATTTAAAACTAATCCAAATTCTAAATAACAATTTCTAAAAAACCTCCAGAGCAATCTTCCTGATATTGTCAGACTTACCCATTGTATAATAATGAAGCACAGGCACTCCGGCACTTTTTAATTCCTTCGATTGCTCTATCGCCCACTCTACTCCCAACTGGCGTACATCATCATTATTTTTACATTTAATAACTTCTTTCACAAGTTGGGCAGGTAATTCAACATTAAAAGTTTTGGGAATAATCGCCAATTGATTCATAGTTGAAATGGGTTTTAATCCTGGTATTATAGGAACATTAATTCCATTATTCCTACAAATATCCACAAAGTTGAAATACTTTTTATTATCAAAAAACATTTGAGTAACAATATAGTTAGCCCCTGCTTCAATTTTCTTTTTCAGGAAATGAATGTCGCTATCCATATTTGGCGATTCGGAATGCTTTTCAGGATAACCTGCAACACCAACACAGAAATTTGTAGATCGGGAATTTCTGATATTGGAATCAAGATAAACACCCTTATTAAGATTGGCAATTTGTATTACGGTTTCTATGGCATATTTATTTCCATCGGCTTCGGGAACAAAAGATTTTAGCCCCGGTTGCGGGTCGCCACGAACCACCAAAACATTATTTACACCCAGGAAATTCAGGTCGATTAAGGCATTTTCAGTATCTTCTCTGGTAAATCCTCCACAAATTATGTGGGGCACAACATTTACTCCATAGCGAAACTTAATTGCAGCAGAAATACCAACAGTTCCGGGGCGTTTACGAACCACATTCTTTTTCATCAACCCATTGGCAAGTGTTTCGTATTCCACTTCCTCCTGATGATAAGTAATATTTATAAATGAAGGATTAAACTCCATTAGCGGATCGATGGATTTTTGTATAGAACCAAAGTCCTGTCCTTTGAGAGGTGGCAATAATTCAAAAGAAAACAAAGTTCCTTCAGCGTCATTTATATGTTGTATAACAGTTCTTTCCATAATAATATTTTTTACAATGTATTAACTACCAGCAAACTTCTAACCTGATTTGAGTTCAAACCCTTTCTGTTGGCATAATCTTCAATTTGGTCGTTGGCAATTTTACCAACAGCAAAGTATCTAGCCTCCGGATTAGCAAAGTAGTAACCACTCACCGAGGCAGCAGGATACATAGCATAGTTTTCTGTTAGTTTAATATTTAATTTTTCTTCAGCATTTAAAATGTTGAATATTTTTCTTTTTTCTGAATGTTCGGGACAAGCCGGATAGCCTGGAGCGGGCCTTATTCCCTTATAATTTTCTTTTAAAATATCCTCTTTTGTAATGTTTTCATCACTTGCATAAGCCCAGATTTCTTTCCTTACTTTTTCATGCATAAGTTCGGCAAAAGCCTCCGCAAGTCTGTCGGCAAGGGTTTTTAAGAGTATGGCATTATAATCGTCGTTTTCCTTTTCAAAACGCTCCAGATGTTTTTCAATTCCTATGCCTGCCGTAACAGCAAACATACCTATAAAGTCATCTTTTTCTTTGCCTTCGGGGCAGATGAAATCCGCCAGGCAGTAGTTTGGGGTTCCATCCTTCAATTCCTGATTTCTAAGAAATTCGAAATTCTCAACATGATTGGAATTATCATCCATAAGTTTTACGGTTTCTCCCACCGAATTTGCCTTAAAAACTCCAATTCCGGCTTTAGCCTGAAGCCAATTCTCCTGAATAATTAAATCCAGCATTTTTTGAGCATCATCATAAAGTTTTCTGGCTTCCTCACCTTTTAATATATCATCGAATATTGCCGGGTATTTTCCTGCAATTTTCCATGCATGGAAGAAGAATGTCCAGTCGATATACTCTCGTATTTCTGCAATGGAATAATCTTCAAAATATTTAACTCCTGTGAAATTTGGGGTGGCCGCTTCAAACTCATTCCAGTTGGCTGAGAATTTATTTTCTCTTGCTTCGGTAAAACTTACGTAATGCGAAGGCTGACTTGAGGCTTCATGTTTTATCCTCAATTGAGAATACTTTTCTTCAATATCATTTACAAAGGATGCTTTATCCTTTTCAGAAAGTAGTTTTCCCACAACATTTATTACTTTGGAAGCATCCCGCACATGCACAATAGGCTTATCGTAATGAGGAGAAATTTTCACTGCCGTATGCACAGGTGAAGTTGTTGCGCCTCCAATTAAAAGAGGAATATCAAAATCCAGACGTTTCATCTCACTGGCAACATGAACCATTTCCTCCAAAGAGGGAGTTATCAAGCCACTAAGTCCCAGTATATCAGCATTTTCATTTTTAGCAACTTCAAGTATTTTCTCTGCCGGAACCATCACCCCCAAATCGATTACTTCATAGTTATTACATTGTAAAACTACTCCTACTATATTTTTTCCTATATCGTGAACATCGCCCTTTACAGTGGCAAGAACTATCTTTCCATTTCCTTTTGCGCCTTCAATTTTTTCACTCTCTATATAAGGAAGCAAAATGGCAACGGCTTTTTTCATTACCCTGGCACTTTTAACAACCTGAGGTAAGAACATTCTTCCGGAGCCAAACAAATCGCCTACCACATTCATGCCTTTCATAAGAGGAATTTCTATTACCTCTATTGCCCGCTTATAATTCTTACGTGCCTCTTCAACATCTTCCGGAAGGAAATCGGTAATCCCTTTTATTAATGCATATTCAAGGCGTGAATCCACAGTCTGGCTGCGCCATTCCAATATATTCTCCGATTTATCTTTTTGAGTGTCTTCAATTTTTTCGGCATAAGCCAGAAGGCGTGCTGTTGCATCTTTACGGTGGTTAAGCACCAAATCTTCAGCATATTTCCTCAATTCAGGATCAATTTCATCATATATTTGAAGCATGCCCGGGTTTACTATTCCCATGTCCATTCCTGCTTTAATGGCATGAAAAAGGAAAACCGAATTTATTGCTTCTCTAACGGTATTATTTCCTCTAAAACTAAAAGATAAATTGCTAACTCCCCCACTAACCTTACAATACGGAAGGTTTTCCTTTATCCATTTAGTGGCATTAATAAAGTTAACGGCATAATTATTATGCTCATCAATCCCGGTGCCAATAGCAAGTATATTGGGATCGAAAATAATATCTTCAGCATGAAAGCCAACTTCCTTTGTTAGCAAGTTATAGGCTCTTTCACATATCTCTGTCTTTCTCTCAAAAGTATCTGCCTGACCTTTTTCATCGAAAGCCATAACCACTACTGCGGCTCCATAAGACCTTACTTTTTGAGCAAGTTCCAGAAATTCCTTTTCCCCATTTTTAAGGCTGATGGAGTTTACTATGGATTTACCCTGCGTACATTTCAAACCTGCTTCAATGACTTCCCATTTTGATGAATCAATCATAATCGGAAGTCTTGCAATATCCGGTTCAGAGGCCAGCATATTCAGGAAATGTTCCATTTCCTTTTCTGCGTCCAGCAAACCATCATCCAGATTTACATCCAAGATCTGAGCGCCGCCTTCCACCTGATGCCTTGCAACAGAAAGAGCTTCTTCATATCTTTTCTCACGAATAAGGCGTGCAAATTTCCTGGAACCACTTACATTGGTTCTTTCACCTATATTTACAAAGTTAAGTTCTCTGGAAATCTTTAGAGGTTCCAAACCACTTATACCTGTAATATGCTTATTCTCTGCAGGTTTCCTAACCTGAGCTGTCTCGGCAAGTTTAGCCAATTCATGTATATGATCGGGTGTAGTACCACAACAACCCCCAACAATATTGGCAAATTTATTGTCCAGAAAATCATGAATATGCCCCGCCATTTTATGTGGACTTTCATCATATTCTCCAAACTGATTTGGCAATCCGGCATTGGGATAAACGCTCACATAAAAGTTGGATTTTTTAGAAAGTTCTTCCAGATGCGGACGCATTTGTTCGGCCCCCAATGAACAATTTAATCCTACACTTAAAAGGTCGATGTGGGAAACTGATGTGAGAAAGGCTTCCAGGGTTTGACCGGATAATGTTCTGCCACTGGCATCGGAAATTGTTCCGGAAACCATCACCGGTATTTTAATGTTTTTGTTTTTACATAAATCATCGATGGCGATAAGTGCAGCCTTGGCATTTAAAGTGTCGAAAACTGTTTCCACCAAAAGCAAGTCTACTCCTCCATCAATAAGTGCTTCTGCTTGTTGATAATAGTTTTCACGTAATTCATCAAAACTAATATTTCTAAAACCCGGTTTATCTACCAAAGGCGACATGGAAGCCGTTTTGTTTGTAGGTCCAATTGCTCCGGCTACAAATCTCGGCTTATCTGGTGTTTTTTCAGAATAATAATCGGCTGCTTTTTTTGCAAGTTTTGCTGCATTGAGATTTATCTCTCTTACAAATTCCTGCATTCCATAGTCCGACATGGATATTTGAGTGGAGTTGAATGTATTGGTTTCGATAATATCAGCTCCAGCTTCAAGATATTTTTTGTGAATTTCTTCAATAATATCAACTTGTGTTAAACATAAAAGGTCGTTATTACCTTTTTGTGGAATGTCAACAGACGAGAATTTTTTTCCACGATAGTCTTCTTCAGTAAGTTTATATTGCTGAATCATAGTTCCCATAGCTCCATCAAGAACCAGAACTCTGTTTTTCAGTATTTCTTTTATGTTAGTTTTCATATTCTTTGTTATTTATACTTAGTAAAATAACCTTATAATATAAGGTATTTATAGTGCATAATTAAATACTAAACAATCTTCAGGATAAAACCTGTCAATTTATTTTGACTTAAAAAAAAATAGTTTTTGCATTTGTACTTAATTTATAACTCCCACCAAAATATTTCGGCAGGCTAGGTATTGGCACCTTTTTCGTAATTACGAAAGGTTGCCAGGGTTTCACTGAGCCTAATCTCTTCACCCTTCTTTATAAATCAAAATTCCCTGAAACGGGCATTTGAATTATGATGCAAATATATGATTATTTTGAAATCATATGGTCACATATGTGCTAATATGTCAATAAATGAGTATTTTAATAAAAAAATAACAATAAATATCTGAGTTGAGACAGTATGCTATGATAACTGAATAGAAAAAATCCATTCAGAAGATTACAAACTCTTACACAAAAGAAAATGCCGGAATTAACTTGCTGTTGATTCTACAATTCTAAAGTGTTTTGAGTTATTGATAACCAAATCTGTATTTTTTATCGGTTTACATTTAAGCCGGCATGAATTACATGCTGCCAACAGTTGGTCTCCTAAAGAATTGCCTATTTTATCCAGTGATTGTAGTTGTTGGTAACTGTCTTGTTTTCTGAATTCTCCAAAAGGACATGCAGGATTTTCCCTATTATAAACACAAGTGTGCATTAATCCTGATAGTTTTAGCCATTTTAATTCTGTCATAACAAAATGCATTTATTTCATTCAATGACAGAATAAATATTAAAGGGTCACATTTTTAAAAAAAAAATTAAAAATTATTTTGAGTATTAATTTTTGAAATCTTAAGATTTTATTAAGAAATGGATTTAATACTAATATTAAAATAAGAATTATCTTTGCAGCCCGAATTTAAAAATTAGAAATATCTAAAAATTAATTATATGAGTACAACTCTAGTTGAAAAACTTGACTATAAAGTAGCCGATATCAATCTTGCTGGTTGGGGTCGTAAAGAAATTGAAATTGCTGAAAAAGAAATGCCGGGTTTATTATCGGTAAGAAATAAATTTTCTGCAGAGAAACCTTTGAAGGATGTAAGAATAATGGGTTCATTGCATATGACTGTTCAAACAGCAGTACTAATAGAAACTCTTGTGGAGTTAGGTGCTGATGTGCGTTGGGCAAGTTGTAATATTTTCTCAACTCAGGATCATGCGGCAGCAGCCATTGCAGTTACCGGCGTTCCTGTATTTGCATGGAAAGGTGAAACCCTTGAAGAATATTGGTGGTGTACCAACCAGGCATTATCATTCCCTGGTGGAAAAGGTCCGCAACTAATAGTTGACGATGGTGGCGATGCAACACTTTTAATTCATAAAGGTTACGAGGCTGAAAATGATGCATCAGTACTTGATGTTGAAGCAGGTAGCGAGGAAGAAGAAGAAGTTTTGAAACTTTTAAAATCTGTTTTAGCAGAAGATCCACAGAGATGGCATCGCACAGCAGCAGAATGGAAAGGTGTTTCTGAAGAAACTACAACAGGTGTTCATCGTTTATACCAAATGAAAGAAGCCGGAAAACTTTTAATTCCTTGTATAAACGTTAACGATTCTGTTACAAAATCAAAATTCGATAACCTTTATGGTTGTCGCGAATCGCTTGCCGATGGTATAAAACGTGCAACAGATGTAATGTTAGCCGGTAAAGTAGTAGTAGTTGCAGGTTATGGTGATGTTGGAAAAGGTTCAGCACATTCGATGAAAACTTATGGAGCCAGGGTTATTGTTACCGAAATAGATCCTATTTGTGCTTTACAAGCTGCTATGGAAGGTTTTGAAGTAACTACCATGGAAGAAGCATTAAAAGAAGGAAATGTATTTGTTACTACTACCGGAAATAAAGATATAATCACTGCCGAACATATGGCTAATATGAAAGATGAAGCCATTGTTTGTAATATAGGTCACTTCGACAATGAGATACAGGTTTCCCAATTGGAGAAATATCCTGGTATTGTAAAAACCAATATCAAGCCTCAGGTTGATAAATATACATACGCAGATGGCCATTCAATTTATCTTCTTGCCGAAGGCAGATTGGTAAACCTTGGTTGTGCTACCGGACATCCAAGTTTTGTAATGAGTAATTCGTTTACAAACCAAACACTGGCTCAAATTGAACTTTGGAAACATCGTGAAGATTATGAGATAGATGTTTATCGTCTTCCAAAACATCTTGATGAGGAAGTTGCAAGATTACACCTTGAACAAATTGGTGTTAAACTTACTAAACTTACAAAAGATCAGGCTGATTATTTGGGTATCGATCAAAACGGTCCTTATAAACCAGATCATTACAGATATTAAAATTATAAGATAATTTCAAAGGGTCTCCTAATAAGAGGCCCTTTTTTTTATCCCGTTTTTAATTATATATGTGCAGAAGATTCCCGTCATAAACGGCTGCATATTGAATTAGCGCATACTTTCCTTCTCCCTCAATTATTGAACCGTCGTAAATGAAATAAGAAGTTTCGGTGCAAGTATCTTTTACCATTGGAAAATAATCACCTACCAATAATTTTGTACAAGTATTATCACTACAACATTTATCAGGATCGTTTGGAGGTTGGCGTTCATAGGCCACAAACTGATCAATATCAACACGATAAACGATAATGCCACGGCTACCATAAGGAATATAAACACCAGGCTTTTCATCCAGATAAACCCAACCGCCAACTGTATTTAGTTCCTGAAAAATAGTAGTATTTGGATTTATACTAATATTTATCGCTACATTAGGAATGTTGGGATTTATACTTCCCTTATTACATGATAAGGAAAACATCATAAACCCTAAAATTAGTAAGCCACTTGTTAAAAGCCTATATTTCATATTATATATTCAATCTGAATTAAGAAAATTAATCACTAAAAATATTTATTTCCAGCAACAAATTTACCTTAATCTAACGACATAAAATTAATTATATTTTCTTGAAGTAAATTCTATCAAATATTCTTATAATTAATTAGTTTTGCATGCAGTGATGAAACTGAAACCGAAGTTGAAAAATATAATTGCTATAATTACTATTGCCCTCTTAATGGCAATGAATCCTTCGTGCAAAAGCACGGAAAAAGTAAGCAAGGAAGTTAAAGAAGCTGAAAAAATACAAGAAACTCAGGACAAGGAAGCCCAAAAAGAATATGAATTAGCACTTAAAGAACATCGTAAAAAGCAAAGCGATTACGCCAAACAGTTGATGAAACGAATGAAAAACCAACAGAAAAAAAACAATATTGTCAGAAAACGTTCTTTGTGGGATCAGATTTTTCGTAGAAATTGCTATAAACCCAAATAAATTTAACAAAACTTAATAAACTTTTAACATACAAATAGTTTCCGGAGTGTAAATAGTTTTTATTTTTGCATCCAAAATAATTGATAATACTATTTGTATGCAAAAAATAAATTTAATAATTATAACATTTTTGTTTGCTTTTGTGCTCAGCAGTGCTGAGGCTCAAAATATTAAGACATTTTCGTTGCAAGAAGCCCTGGAATATGCAATGAATAATAATTACAGCCTTATCAGGTCGGAAATGGACATTGAAGCAGCAAAACAAAGGATAAAAGAATCAACATCAATAGGTTTGCCACAGGTAAATGCTTCGGTTGCCTATAATGATAATTTTGCCAGAATGACCATGATCCTTCCACCGGAATTTTCTCCGGATCCTTCACAAAGAGAAGTTCAGTTTGGAACTAAATACGATGCTACCCTGTCGGCCAGTGCAAGCCAGTTGATATTTAGCGGCGAATATATTGTTGGCTTAAAAGCTGCACAGAAATACCTTGAAAGTACCAATGCTGAATTTTTTAGAAACAGAGTTGCAGTAAAACAACAAGTTGCCAATTCATATTATAATGTGCTAACAGTTGAAAATGCCCTTGTAATTATTGATACAACATTAAAAATAACTAAAAATCTGGCTGAGGAAACAAGGCAAATATATGAGGTTGGATTTAAGGAGGATATTGATGTGGATCAGTTAGAATTATTGGTATCGGATTTAGAAGCCTCACAATTAAATTTTGAAAATCAGCGTGAATTAGCTTATTCCTACTTAAAATTCTATCTGGGTATTGATGAACAGGACAGTATAGTGCTAACCGACAATATGGAGTCGCTAATAAATAGACTGGAATCTTCATCAATTTTACTCGACGATTTTAAAATTAACAACAATCCTGATTTTAATTATTTACTGAAGCAGAAAGAACTCACAAGTTTACAAGTTGATTTAGAGAAAGCAACATATTTACCATCTATCAATGCTAACGTATACTATCAAACTCAGGCACAAAGAGATACATGGAACTTCTTTAATTCGGGGAAATGGTATCCTAGTTCAGCCCTGGGAATAACCATGAGTATCCCCATATTTTCAAGTGGTACAAGAGCATCAAAATTAAAGCAGGCCAAAATAGCCTTCGAACAAATTAACGTACAGGAAAGTGAGTTGAAGAATCAATTGAATTTACAGTACAGAAATGCCAGAAACAACTATTTGAACTCTTATAAATTATATACCAATAAAAACAAAAACAGAAGAGTTGCTGAGAAGATTTATGCAAAAACTTTAGAAAAGTTCAAATTAGGTCTTGCCAGCAGTTTAGACATACTAAATACACATAATCAGTTTTTAACTGCTGAAAGCGATTATATTAATGCCTCACAATCGTTTTTACAAGCAGGAGAAGAACTTAAAAAAGTAGTAGCTAAATCGTACTAAAATGGAAGAAACAGCTAAGGAATATATAGTAAGGGTTAATACTTTATTTAAAAAATATGGTATTAAAAGTGTAACCATGGACGATGTTTCCAGGGAGTTGGGAATTTCAAAAAAAACACTTTATACATTTTTTAAGGATAAATCAGATTTGGTTGAACAAGTTTTGCAACTAGAGTTTGAGGAAAAATCCTGCTACTTAAAAGAGTCGATGATGAATAAAGCTAATGCTTTGGAAGAATTATTTGAATACTACAAAGTTCAAATTAAAATGCTAAGTTCACAAAAGCTTAACTTTCTTTACGACTTAAAAAAATACTATCCTTCTCTTTTTGAAAAATTCAATTTCCATAAAAAAGAACTTATGTTCAACAGAGTAAAGGAAAACTTAAAAAGAGGCAAAGATGAAGGCTATTACCGAAAAGATTTAAACGAGGACATTATAACCCGCTTACATATAGCTCGCATCGAGTCATTAAGAACTTCAGATCTTTTTAGCATGGAAGAAATTACAAGTCCAACATTTTTTGCAGAGGCATTTAAATATCATGTTTATGCAATTGCCAGCAATAAGGGAAGAGAAATAATAGACAAAAATATAGATAAGTTAATTGAAAACGCTTGATAATAATATAAAAATGAAAAAAATAATCTCAATATTTACAATAGTTATTACTATGATGGCCTGCAATAATGAGAGAACTGCAGAAACTATCACAAAAGAAATTCAGTCGAAGGAAAGTTCAATTGAAACATTGAATTCTGAAATTGCCAACTTAAAAAAGGAACTTAATGAATTACAACCTGATAGTGTTTATACAGGTAAAAAAATTGCTGTGAGAACAATGAAATTACAATCGCAGGATTTTGATCACTTTTTTGAGGCAGCAGGAGAACTCGAGAGTGTTAACGAAGCATATATCAGCCCCGAAGTTAATGGCCAAATAGAGAAAATTGCCGTTCAGGAAGGTGATAAAGTAAAAAAAGGTCAACTTTTAGCCAAGCTTAACACAAGTTTAATTGAGAAGAATATTGATGAAGTAAAGACTCAATTAGCATTTGCTAAAACTATGTATGAAAAACAAAGTGAACTTTGGGAAAAGAAAATTGGTTCAGAACGTCAATATCTGGAAGCAAAAAATAATTACCAAAGTTTGGAAAACAAACTAAAAACTCTTAGAAGTCAGTATGATATGTCGGTTATTACTGCCCCCTTTGCCGGTGAAGTTGAGGACATCATTCTGAAAAAAGGTGAATTGGCTGGGCCGGGTGTGAGACTTATGCAATTAGTGGCTCTGGATAAACTTGTTCTTAAAGCAAAACTATCTGAGTCATACTTATCTTCAATAAAAGAGGGTGATAAAGTAGTTGTAAGTTTTCCTACATATTCCAATTTACAAATAAATGCAGTTGTAAGCAGAGTTGGTAATGTTATAAATAAGTCGAACAGAACTTTTATGGTAGAAGTTGAGTTAAATAATTCTGATAACAGACTGAAGCCAAATATGCTGGCAAACCTTACCATTAACGATTATTCCTCAGAAAACAGCATAGTTGTTCCTTCAGTACTCATAAAACACGATTTAAGTGGAAAGTACTTATTTGTTATGGAGAAAAAAGGTAATGATATGATTGCTACAAAGAAATATATAAGTCCGGGAAAATCATATAAAAATAAAACAGAAATCTTGTCCGGACTGAAAGATGGAGAAATTATTATTACCGATGGTTATAACAATGTTTCCGATGGTAGTGTTGTAAACATTATTAAATAATTTACTATGGACAATAATAAAGACAATAATAAAACCATAAGGAATTTTTGGCTCTCAACATGGGCTCTTAAAAATAAGAATACCGTTTACCTTATTATGCTGGTGAGCTTATTTTTCGGAATGTATTCCTATATTTCCCTTCCCAAGGAATTATTTCCTGAAATAAAAATCCCCACAATAATGGTTCAAACCATATATCCCGGAAATCCACCTGTGGATATTGAAAACCTGATTAGCCGACCTTTGGAAAAAGAAATTGAGTCGGTAAAGGGAATAAAGAAAATGACATCCAAATCATCACAGGATGCATCGAACATATTTGTTGAATTCAATACAGACGTTGAATTAAAAACTGCTTTACAGGATGTGAAAGATGCTGTTGACAAGGCAAAGAGCGACTTGCCCGATGACCTTCTTGACGACCCTATGGTTACAGATATCGACCTTTCAGAATTTCCTGTTATTAATGTTAACCTTTCGGGCGATTTTGGCATAAACGAACTAAAAGATTATGCCGAAGAACTCAGCGATGAATTTGAAACTATTTCAGAAGTATCCTCAGTAAATATTACTGGTGTTACTGAAAGAGAAGTAAAAATCAAACTCGATCCTTATAAGATGAGTTCTCTTGAAGTAAGTTTCACTGATGTTGAAAATGCCATTGCATCAGAAAATATTTCTATGTCGGGAGGAGACCTTGAAGTTGGGGATATTAGACGCTCCATAAGGATGATTGGAGAATTCCAAAATCCCAGAGAAATAGAGAGTATAATTGTGAAATCAGAGAATGGGAATATTGTTTACCTTAGAGATATAGGAACCGTTGAATATGGCTTTCAGGATCGTGATAGTTATGCACGATTAAATCATAAAAATGTTGTTTCTCTTCAGGTTGTAAAGAAAAGTGGTGAGAATCTGCTCTCAACCATTGAACAAGTTTTCGATATCCTTGACGAAGCCCATGAAACAAAAATGATACCTGATAACCTTGTGGTAACCATAACAAACGACCAGAGTGATATGGTAAAGATGCAATTAAGCAATCTTGAAAATAGTATCATTATGGGTATCATTTTCGTGGTATTTGTTTTATTCCTTTTTCTGGGAACCAGAAACTCATTGTTTGTGGGAGTTGCAATTCCCATGTCAATGCTAATTTCTTTCCTTGTTATGGGTATGATGGGAACAAAGATCAATATGATTGTTTTATTCTCACTCATTTTAGCCTTGGGAATGCTTGTTGACAACGCCATTGTTGTAACTGAAAATATATACAGATACTTAAGCAAAGGGTATACGGTTTTTGAAGCCGCACGACAGGCAACAGGAGAAGTAGCCATGCCTATTATCTCATCCACTGCAACAACTTTAGCAGCATTTTTTCCACTCTTATTCTGGAAAAGTATCATGGGCGAGTTTATGTCGTACCTCCCTGAAACTCTGATTATTGTGCTAACATCATCTCTTGTTGTAGCTCTGGTATTAATACCTGTAATATTTATACAGTTTTACAAAAAAGGCTCTAATATTACAATGCCAAAAGCAAAAAGGAGTTTATTTATTGCAGCTATTTTACTAATTGTTGCAGCCATCTCTTATGCTCTTAAAATAAATTGGCTGGGGACAATACTTGTTATTTTTGCCATTATTGGTATTTTGAATCTGGCTTTCCTTTCCCGACTTGCATTATGGTTTCAAAATGTAGGCTTGGTATGGCTGGAAAATACATATACAAAATTTATCCAATTTGCATTAAGTAAAGCAACACCATACTTTTTAATTGGAGGAACCTTTGCTCTAATGATACTTACTATGGTATTTTATTTTGGTAGTAATCCAAAAGTAGAATTTTTTCCATCGGCGGATCCAAAACTTATAAATGTAATTGCAGATTTGCCAATTAGTACTGATATTGAGGTTACCGATTCAGTAGTAAGGGACTTAGAAACTAAAGTATTTAAACTTCTCGAACCTAATATGAAAGTTGTTGAATCGGTGCTAGCGTTAACAGGAAAAGGTGCTGTGGGACAGGATGAAGGTTTTTCCGGAAGAGGAGGCTCTCCCAACAGGGGCTTGATAACAATAAACTTTGTTGATTATGAGGACAGAGATGGTATAAATACCAATGACATAATGGAAGAACTTGCCGACTCATTGGTTGGAAAATACCCTGGTATTACACTTACCGTTGAAAGACAAAAAGAAGGACCTCCAACAGGAAAGCCTATAAACCTTGAAATAAGTGGTAAAAATTTTAATAAACTTCTGGAATTAACAAGTAATATTATTGCTAAAATCAATAGTGAAAATATTCCTGGAATAGAAGAATTACAGATTGACCTTGACAAAGAGAAACCTGAACTCCTTGTAAATATTAACAGAGAAAAAGCAAGACGTTATGGACTGTCAACAGGCCAGATAGCCAGTGCTATCAGAACAGCACTCTTTGGAAAGGAGATTTCGGATTATAAAGAAGGCGAAGACGAATACAAGATTGTAATGAAACTTGACGATAAATACCGAAATAATATTACTGATTTAATAAATCAACGAATTACTTTCAGGAGTGCTTCATCAGGAAAAATTGTTCAGGTTCCTATTTCGGCGGTAGCCGACTTTGAATATAGTTCAACCTATGGATCGATAACACGCATCGACAAGAAAAGGGTTGTTACAATTTTTTCAAATGTTTTGCAGGGATATAACTCCAACGAAATCAATAATGATCTAAAGGAAATAATGAGCAGATATGAAATGCCTCCAGGATATGATTACTCTTTTACCGGTGAACAAGAAGAACAAGCCGAGTCAATGGCATTTCTTGCTACCGCAATGCTAATTGCTGTTTCGCTCATAACTATTATTCTTGTTTCACAATTCAATTCGTTTGTAAAACCCGCAATAATAATGTTTACCGTACTGCTTAGTACCATTGGAGTATTTGGAGGTTTGGCAACATTTAAAATGGACTTTATTGTGATTATGACCGGTATTGGAATTGTTTCTCTTGCCGGGGTTGTGGTGAATAATGGTATTGTATTGATAGACTATATCGGACTTGTAAAATTGCGTAAAAAGAAAGAATTGGGCTTAAATGAAGATGATAATCTATCTATTGATGTTGCAAAAGAATGTATTGTAGAGGCAGGAAGAACACGTTTACGTCCTGTTCTTTTAACAGCTATAACGACCATTTTGGGACTTATGCCTTTAGCCGTTGGATTAAATATCGACTTCATAAGTTTCCTAAACACATTTAATCCTAATATATTTTTCGGAGGAGACAATGCTATATTCTGGGGCCCAATGTCGTGGACAGTTATTTTTGGATTAAGTTTTGCTACTTTTCTAACGCTGGTGATTGTTCCTGCTATGTATCATGCTTTGTATATGGTAAAAATAAATTTTCAGGAATACATTTCCAGGAGATAAAATAAAATTTCTATTAATAAGTTAATGTTAAGTGGTTTGACGACTTTATTTTAAGCCACTTAACATTTTTTTACATCATAAAAACAATATTTTCAGTAGGTTTGCATTTTATTTTAAACAAATAAATTTAATATTTAAAAAATGACCAAATTTATCAAATTAATACCGAAAACCATTATGGTTCTTTTAGTTGCTTCCCTCCTTGTTGGAGGTGCAACAAGTTGTAAGAGCAAGAAAAAATTAGCCAAAGAAAAAGCGGCTGCCGAATATGCAATGAAAGTTGATAATGCAAAGAAAGACCTGACTGCAATAATCAATGGCAGTACTGATTGGACCAGCGATCAAATGGCCGACAGAATAGCAAAAATAAAAGATTATAATATTCAGGACGAAGAGGTTAAAGGCCTTATAAAGCAAGCCGAAACTAAAGTTGAGGAAGTAAGAGCAGCAGAAATGCGCAAGGCTGAAGAAGAAAGGCTAAGGCGTGAAGAAGAAGCAAGAATAAGGGCTAAGCAATCAGAGTTTGCTGTGATAGATAATCAATTTGAAGCCGTTGCCAATGCCAATGGCGTTGACGATGCCAACAATAAAATTCAGATGGCACTTCAATATTTTGAGACCCCTGATATTCCTGTATTAATAATAATTAGTCAGAGTGGAGGCTTTAACGATTATGACCGCCCTACTACTATTACAAAATTCCTAAATTATTTAAAGGACAAAAAAACTTATAATTACCATATCGAATCTGCTAAAAAGAACGGCATGGGAAAAATTACCGAATTAGAATTAATTACCAAATAAAATAACAGCCATGAAACGAATAGCATTAGTATTAGTAATATTAGCAGCATTTGGAGTTTCTGGTGCTGTTGCCCAGGAATTAAGTCCGGAACGAAAGCAGGCCATCGATAGCCTTGCTCTGGAAAAAGTTAGAGATTTAAGTAAATATATCAGTATTATTGGCAGCAAAGAAACTCCATGGAGTGAAGCAAACCGTGTAATCGACAGGGCAGAAGAACTGTTTATGCAGGGTAGCGAAATTGGCGTTTCCTCTTTGGCTCGACCTGAAATTAGTTATTATACTGTACGTAAATATTTTGAGCGTTTGATGCGCCTGAATTATAATAAAGTTGAAATATCATGGTATAATATTGAGTATGTTAGCGACCTGCAGCGCCAGCCCGATGGAACTTATGTTGGTGTAATTACCATTTTCCAAAAATTTAAAGGTTATGATGCTGAGGGCAGACTAGTATATCAGGACACTACAAAAAAAGACATTACAGTTTATGTAAAACGTAAAGAAACACAAATCGGCGGAAGGCTGATAGGTTTCTGGGATGTTTTATTGGGAGACATTAGAGTTAAGGAAACAACAAAATAATTTTTTTCAATATAGAAAAAGCCGTCTCGCCATTGGTGAGGCGGCTTTTTCTATTTATTTTTTTGATAAAAAAAATACTTTCTTAAATTTACAATTCGTTTTCATAAACATTTACGATAATATTTCATGGGCAAATTTATTCTCATATTATCTTTTATATTTTTAAACGTATTGCCTTTGTTTGCACAATTTAATGAAGGTTACAACCAAAGCGAAGCACTTGAAATGATTGCCATATGCAATAGTTTTACTTTTCAGGATGTTATTGGTACCGATGCACCTATACTTCCAAAAAATTATAAAAAGATTTATCAGTCGGCGGCATTGGGAATGGATAATAAGTGGCAGTTGCTGGAGGGACCCGGCTATGCGGTGATAAATATTCGCGGTTCTACAACTGATCCTTTAAATTGGATGACTAATCTGTATTCGGCAATGATACCCGCAAATGGGAGTATAACTCTTCCCAATGGCAGAATAGTTGACTATTACTTATCCGATAATCCTTTTGCCAACGTTCATTCCGGCTGGACACTGGCCATGGCATTTTTATCGGAAGACATAGTATCGAAGATTAAAGAACTAAATGAAAAAGGCACTTATTATTTTATTATCACTGGCCATAGCCAGGGAGCTGCAATAGCACAACTGTTAAGGGCTTATCTTGAAAATGCACCAGAAAATATGGTTGATATAAGAAATAATTTTAAAACTTATGTTTTTGCATCTCCTAAACCAGCCAACACATTTTTTGCCCGCAATTACAGTAATTATTATAAGAACTCGAGTTTTATTATTAATAACCCAAAAGATCCGGTTACAAATTTGCCAATGAGCAAGGACAATGATTCTTTTTTCGATATAGATGAAGCCTATGAGCAAATTACTGATACGAATAAAAATTATCTAAAAACTATTGCTATAAAAGCAGTTGGTCGAATATTGGCGGGCAACAAAGATTCTCTTTATATAAGAAAATCAGGCTTCAATATAGAGAAACAACTTAACAGATTTGCTGGTGAGATAAAAATGCCTGAATATGTAGCAGATATGGATTATACTTATCCTGTAAAACCAATATACATCGAACCTTTTATGTACTACCATTTCAACAATAAAAAATATTACAGAGAATTTGATTTGGATTCATCGAACATGTTTTACCAACATAAGCCATACCTTTACTTCCTGGAATATCAGAGGGAGTTTTTTAATGATGAATATAAGAAGTGGTAAAGTCTGAATTAATTAGCCGAACATTTACTAATTCAGATTATTTCTTTTTGTCCCAACTATCTCTAAGAGGAACAGTTCTGTTAAAAACCATTTTTTCTTCAGCACTATCTTTATCTACACAGAAATATCCAAGACGCTGAAATTGAAATTTATCTCCCACTTTTGCTTCTTTCAAAGAAGGTTCTAACTTGCAGTTTTTCAATACTTTTAACGAGTTTGGATTGAGAAAGTTTTTAAAATCCTGTTCCTTATTTCCTGCAGGATCTTCATCATTGAAGAGGCGGTCATAAAGTCGTACTTCAGCTTCTATACAATTTGTTGCAGAAACCCAATGCAGAGTTCCTTTTACCTTCTTTCCACTGGTATCGCTTCCCGACTTGGTTTCAGGATCGTAAGTACAATATATTTCCGTAATATTTCCTTGGGCATCCTTTTTAAAATCCTCACATTTAACAATATAAGCACCTTTTAGTCTAACTTCTCGCCCTGGCCCCATCCGGAAAAATTTCTTGGGAGCATCTTCCATAAAGTCTTCCCTTTCGATAAATATCTCTCTGGTAAAAGGAACACTTCTGCTACCAGCAGCCTCATCCTCAGGATTATTTATCAAGTCCATGATTTCGACTTTATCCTCCGGATAATTGGTAATTATAACTTTTACCGGATTTAAAACCCCAAAAACTCTGGGCGCTATTTTATTTAAATGCTCTCGCACACTAAATTCAAGCAATCCAACATCGATAACATTATCACGTTTTGCAACACCAATTCTGTCGGCAAAAGATCTTAACGACTCGGGAGTATATCCTCTGCGTCGTAATCCTGAAATTGTAGGCATTCGAGGATCGTCCCAGCCATTAACATGCTTATCTTTTACCAATTCCAGAAGTTTACGCTTGCTCATAACAGTATACGATAAATTCAAACGAGCAAATTCAATCTGTCGTGGCCTGTATGAGGTAGTTGCTATCTGATCCAAAAACCAATTATACAGCGGGCGGTGAACCTCAAATTCAAGAGTACAAACCGAATGAGTAATTCCTTCAATGAAGTCGGATTGCCCATGGGCCCAATCATACATGGGGTAGATATTCCATTTATCACCTGTACGGTGATGCTTTTGATGCAATATTCTGTACATAATTGGGTCGCGCATATGCATATTTGGAGAAGCCATATCTACTTTAGCTCTCAAAACCATTGAACCATCAGGGTATTCACCATTCTTCATGGCAGCAAATAGTTTCAGGTTTTCTTCCACACTTCTCTTTCTGCCGGGGCTTTCTACTCCAGGAGAAGTAGGCACTCCCCTTTGCTCACGTATTAATTCCTGTGGCTGATCATCAACATAAGCTTTGCCGTGTTTAATAAACTCAACTGCCCATTCATAGAGTTGATCAAAATAGTCAGAAGCATAATATGGCTTATCGTTCCATTCAAATCCCAACCACTTTATATCTTCCATTATTGAATCAACATATTCAACATCTTCTTTTTCAGGGTTAGTATCGTCGAAGCGAAGATTGCAAAGACCATTATAAGACTCTGCTAAACCAAAATTAAGACATATCGATTTTGCATGACCTATGTGCAGATATCCATTAGGTTCAGGTGGAAACCTAAGATGAATTCTCCCTTCATTTTTATTTTCACGAAGATTTTCTTCAATTATGCTTTCTATAAAATTCAGCGAATGCTTTTCGTTTTCAGGAATATCCATTTTTTGTAGTATTCTGTATTATTAATTTATGTTTGGCAAAATTAATTGAAAAATCGGCTATTTATAACTTTCTTTAAAAATAGTTTAAACAGGCTTACGAAATTGGTTAATTTCATAATTATCAATTATATAGAATCAAAAGTAATAACAAAAATCTAACTATTTTAATAATTGATAATTTGAATGAAAAGTATACTTTTGTAATAATTTGATATCAATGGAATGATTATTATATTATGAAAAAAGCACTTACACTTACTAAAGAAGTTCAACAGAATATTTCTCCTGAAATGGCAATGGAAATGCTTATAAATGGAAACAAAAGGTTTGTGGAAAAGAACTTGTTAGTGCGCGATTATGATGAGCAAATAAAAATTACAAAAGATGCTCAAGCGCCCTTTGCAGTTATTTTAAGTTGTATCGACTCAAGAGTAAGTGCAAGACTAATCTTCGACCTGGGAATTGGAGATATGTTTTCCGTAAAAATTGCCGGTAATATAGTTAACGAAGATGTGCTCGCCTCCCTGGAATATTCATGTAAAGTTGCCGGAGCAAAAATTATCGTTGTTTTAGGCCATACAAAATGTGGTGCAGTAAGTGCGGCATGCAATAATTTTAAACTGGGAAATATTACCAGTTTACTTAACAAAATAAAACCGGCTATCGAAAAAGTAGACCTAAAAAAAGTAAATGATGATTCCATTAACAAAGTAAGCGTAGAGAATACAAAACACGCAATTGAAAAAATAAGAAATGAAAGCAAACTACTTTTTGAAATGGAGAAAAATAAAGAAATCAAAATAATAGGAGGCATGTACAATATTTCCAATGGTAGAGTTACTTTTTTGTAATACAATAATTGATGTTCTAACTTAAACTTTAAACTGAATTTAGATAATTTTGAATCAAAAACTGTTCGTTCTTGTACAATTTCTGTATGATGCTGAACAAACTTACATTTTCCAAAATACATAAAAACCCATTTAACAATCTCATTTATTGTCACTTACAATTTATGGCACAAGATTAGTTAATATCTTAACGCAACCATTAATATATTTAACTAATACAATGAGTCATGAAGACAAGAATCGCAACTGTTATGTTACTGCTAGGCATTTTTATAGCCTCAACAGCATTCGCTTCTGAACCTGTGCCTGCTAACAGTCAGGCAAAAAATGAGGTTAAGAGTTTAGTCCTGAAAAAGCTTATCTATCCACAATTTGCAATTGATAGTAAAACCGAATGTACAGTTTATTTGAGTTTAATAATAAACGAAAATGGTATGTTGGAAGTTGATTGTGCAAATTGTTCATGTGAAAAAGTAAAAGATTTCACAGTAAAAGCAATTAAAAAAATTAAGTCTGATAACCTTAAGAATTTTAAAGGTCAGACTATGAATTTAAAAGTTCGCTACGATCTAAGGTAGCAAATTTCAACTCCACATACTCTTGTCGTTTTTATGGCGATAAGACTTCAGGATTCTTATAATATTATCATTTGAACCTGAATTGTTTTTTGGTAGCCCGGTCGGCAATGTTCGACCGGGTTTTCTTTTATATTACATTTGTGCTGTAATGATTTCCATCGAAAAACATATAGTTAAAAAATCAGATATGCCCGTAAGGCTTCTGGATTTTTGTATTTTAAACATAAAACTTATTAGTACCCGAACCGGAATAAAAAAGGCTATAAAAAGAGGCGAAATTAAACTAAACGGAGATCTTGCTGAAGGTGGCATATGGCTTAAAGAAGATGATTCAATAGAAATTTTCGAGGCAAAAACTTCCAATCACAAGGTATTTCCTCTCGAGTTGAAGGTAATTTTTGAGGATGATTTCATAGCCATTGTTGAAAAACCTGCCGGCATAGAAGTTAGTGGAAATAAGTATAAAACCATACAAAATGCTTTGGTACACAACTTGCAACCTTCTACAAATGAGGATGCTCTTTCGCGTCCTGTACCTGTTCATCGCCTGGATTATTCCACAAGCGGATTATTGATTTGTGCTAAAACCCATTCGGCAGCAGTAAATTTAGGGAAGCAGTTTGAAGATAAAGTTGTTCAGAAAACCTATCATGCCATAGTAAATGGAGAAACTCCGGAAGAAGGAATAATCGATAGTGATATTCAAAATAAAAAGGCTCATACAGATTTTGTAACTCTAAAAACAATTGATTCACTTGTGGCAGCTAAAATAAGTTTGATCAAAGCATTTCCATCCACGGGAAGAAAGCATCAGATACGCATTCACCTGTCCGGAATAGGCCATCCCATTATTGGCGATAAAGATTATTGTGGTGATTTTCCTCTTTTAAAAGGAAAAGGTATGTTTTTAAGCGCAACATCAATTAAATTCTTACATCCTGATAAACAGGCATTTATCCGGTTTGAGATTGACATCCCCTATAAATTTTTATCCTTATTAAAAAGAGAAGAAGAAAGGTTTAAGAAATTAGGCTGATAATTCATTAAATTTTAGTTTTTTTGCATAAATTTTCAAAATAGAAAAAAGTGAAAAGAACTGAGATTAAAAACTTGCTTGAGCGTCGTGATTACAACGCGCAAATTAATGTAAAAGGATGGGTTAGAACAAAAAGAGGTAGTAAAAATGTTGCTTTTATTGCCCTTAATGACGGTTCTACAATTAATAATGTACAAATTGTAGTTGACCGTAATGAAAATAATGCTGATCTTTTGGAAAATATTAATACGGGAGCAAGTTTATCAGTTGATGGTATACTTGTTGAATCGGCAGGAAGCGGACAGTCGGTGGAAGTTAATGCCACAAATATTGAAATTTTAGGTAAAGCAGATCCGGATGAATATCCTATCCAGCCAAAAAAACACACATTGGAATTTCTTCGTGAGAAAGCGCATCTTCGTTTTCGTACCAACACTTTTGCTGCCATTACCCGCATCAGGCATTCGATGATTTTTGCTATTCATAAATTCTTCAACGACAGAGGTTTTTATAATATTCACTCACCAATTATTACAGGTTCTGATGCAGAAGGTGCCGGAGAAATGTTTCAGGTTACAACCCTGGATTTAGATAATATTCCAAGAACGGAAGATGGTGAAATAAACTACAAAAAAGATTTCTTTGGAAAAATGTCAAACCTCACCGTTTCTGGCCAATTGGAAGCAGAACTGGCAGCCCTTGCACTTTCGAAAGTATATACTTTTGGACCTACTTTCAGAGCAGAAAATTCCAACACTTCACGACATCTGGCAGAATTCTGGATGATTGAACCCGAAGTTGCTTTCAACGATATTAACGATAATATGGATCTTGCAGAAGACATGTTGAAGTTTGTTATTCAATATGCTCTCGACAACTGTATGGACGACCTTTTATTTTTAAGTAACAGACTTCTGGAAGAAGAAAAAAATAAGAAGGCCGATGAACGCTCAATGGAGTTAATTGAAAAACTAAAATTTGTTTTAGAAAATCCATTCGAAAGGGTTAGTTATACCGAAGCCATTGATATTCTAAGAAATTCAAAACCCAATAAAAAGAAAAAATTCGATTATATAATCGAAGGCTGGGGAGCCGATTTGCAGTCGGAACACGAAAGATATCTTGTGGAAAAACATTTTAAAAAACCTGTTATTCTTACCGATTACCCCAAAGAAATAAAAGCCTTCTATATGAAGCAAAACGATGATGGTAAAACAGTGAGAGCAATGGATGTTTTGTTTCCGCAAATAGGCGAAATTATTGGCGGTTCTCAGCGTGAAGAAAACTATGACAAACTCTCCAAACGTATGGCTGAAATGGAAATTCCTGAAGAGTCGATGTGGTGGTTTCTCGAAACAAGAAAGTTTGGAACCGTTCCTCATGCAGGTTATGGCCTTGGTTTCGAGAGGCTTATGTTGTTTGTTACAGGAATGGGAAACATTAGAGATGTAATTCCATTCCCTAGAACTCCTCTCAACCTTGAGTTTTAATATTTTTCAACAATTTGATTTTTATTGGTTGAATGTATTAAACCAACACCTGATTTACAGATTTATTTAAATGAGCCTATTGTTTGATTGACAAAGGTTTAATTAAGTTATTATTCGAAAAATTATCTCATTCTATTATGTTGATTATTTTTCTGAAATTTGATTAACTAAAATCATGCCAACATCAAAAATGTTATTACATTTGTTTATGTTATAATTATTATCATAATGCTAAACCAACGATTACAACAAAAGTTATCTATAAAGTTGTCGCCTCAGCAAATTCTGCTTATGAAATTGCTGCAGATTCCTACAGTTGGTATTGAGCAAAGAATAAAACAGGAGATAGAAGAAAATCCGGCTCTGGATGTGGATAGTGGTGACAATGAAAGAGACAGTGATAGTAATGAGGAGTTTGATGATGAGGATTATAATGATGATGAGAAAATAAATAATGAAGATGAATTCGATCTGGATGATTATCTTCAGGACGATGATACTCCTTATTATAAATTAAATGCCAACAACTATAGTCCCGACGATAAACATACCGACATCCCTTTTTCTTCAGGAACAAGTTTCCATGAACTGTTAAATGAACAGTTGGGTTTACATATTATGGATGACAGAAATTATCAAATTGGCTTATACATTGTTGGCAACATCGACGATTCGGGTTACCTTCAAAGATCAGTTGATTCGATAGTTGACGATTTGGCGTTCACACAAAACATTGTTACCGATAAAGAAGCTGTTTTAAAAGTACTGGAAATAATTCAGGAGTTCGATCCTGCAGGCGTAGGTGCAAGGAACCTTCAGGAATGCCTGCTCATTCAGTTGAACCGCAAGATGAATGAAAATCCCAGAGAAAGCCTTCAACTTGCCATAAAAATTATAAAAAGATATTTTAACGAATTCACAAAAAAACATTATCAGAAAATAATTAAAAGGGCGGAAATTACTGAAGATCAGTTAAAGCAAGCCCTCGATGAAATTCTGAAACTAAATCCAAAACCAGGTAATTCACTTAGTGAATCGGTAAAAACCAATCATTATATTATCCCCGATTTTACCATTTCCAGCAATAATGGCGAACTCGAATTGATGCTAAATAACTGGAATACCCCCGACTTAAGAGTAAGCAGAACTTATGCAGGGATGATTGATGAGTTGAGCAAACAGAAAAAAACAAAAAGAAGCGTTTACGTTTATCAAAAACAAAGTTGATTCGGCAAAATGGTTTATCGATGCCATAAAACAAAGGCAGAACACTTTGTACTCAACCATGGAGGCAATTATGAATTATCAGCGCAAATATTTTTTAAGTGGCGATGATTCGGATTTACGTCCCATGATATTAAAAGATATAGCTGAAATGGTTAATCTTGATATTTCCACAATTTCCAGAGTTGCCAATTCGAAATATGTACAAACACCTTTTGGCACATTTTTACTAAAAAGTTTTTTTAGCGAAAGCATGCAAAAAGAAGATGGAGAAGAGGTATCAACCAGAGAAATAAAAAATATTCTGAAAGAAATTATTTCTTCTGAAAACAAACGCAAGCCTTATACCGACGAATATCTCACCAAATTACTAAAAGAAAAAGAATACAATATTGCCCGACGAACAGTTGCAAAATATCGTGAGCAATTGGGAATTCCTGTGGCCCGCCTCAGAAAAGAACTTAACTAATATTAATGGAGACCAAAATAGCCAAAATTATTTCAGTATTATTTCACCCCTTGCTAATACCTACCTATGCAATACTTCTGCTTTATAGCAGCAATATATATTTTGTTTTATTACTTCCTGAAAAATACAAATACTTTCTGCTGGGATTTGTTTTCACCACTACTTTTCTTCTCCCTGCAATTATGATGTTGCTGCTATTAAAAGCGAAGATGATCAGCAGTTTGCAAATGGAAAACCGGAACGAGAGAGTTTTACCGCTATTGATAGTTGCCGGATTTTTCTTCGGCACTTTTTTTCTTTTAAAAAGTATTCCTCAAATTGCTATCATTAATTTATTCATACTAGGCTCAACGGTATTGGTTTTTATTAGCCTGATAATTAACTACATAACCAAAATTAGCATTCATATGGTTGCTCATGGCGGATTGCTGGGAACTTTTTTAGGTTTAGGATATATCCTTAACCAGAATCTAAATTATTTCATCTACGGAATAATATTAATTGGCGGAATAACTGCTTTTGCCCGATTAAAATTAAAAGCACATTCTCAATTCCAGGTTTACCTGGGATATTTGTTAGCTGTATTTTTTATGATTGGCCTTTTTGTTTTTAAATTCTGAAATAACAAAATTACTTCATGCTTTTTTGCCATGGAGAAGCAGTTATTGAACCA
>JBFFLX010000008.1:0-49076 GCA_041554435.1 Bacteroidales bacterium | reverse complement strand
TCAGTATAAATCAGAGTTTCTTGCTAATATGTCTCATGAGTTAAGAACTCCATTAAACAGTATTATTGTTTTATCGCAATTACTTGCTGAGAATAAGAGAACACACCTCGATGAAAAGGAAATGCAATATGCCGAAACAATTAATTCATCAGGAAATGATCTTCTGGATCTAATTAACGATATCCTCGATTTATCGAAAGTTGAATCAGGAAAAATAGATTTGAATATTGAACGACTATATCTTCAGGATCTGCAACAATTTGTAAATATATCTTTTAAACCGCTTTTGGATAAAAAAGGATTGGAACTCGAGTTTAATAATAAATCCGGCAAACTGGAATATATTGAAACCGATGTCCAAAGATTGCAACAAATAGTTAAAAACCTGTTTTCCAACGCTATAAAGTTTACTGAAACTGGTAAAATTAGCCTAAACATTAAATATCCTGCCAAAGGAGTTAAACTAACAAACGATAAAATTGACAAATCACAATCGATAGTAATCACAGTTTCAGATACAGGAATAGGAATACCCCAGGATAAACAGAAATTCATTTTTGAGGCATTTAAACAAGCCGATGGAACTACTAGCAGAAAATACGGTGGCACCGGATTAGGACTAAGTATATCGAGAAATTTTGCAACATTACTGGGAGGTGAAATGATACTTGAGAGTGAAGAAGGTAAAGGATCGTCATTTTCAATAGTATTACCCCTTAAATATGAAGATAAAACTAATGAAGATAATGATGATAATTCCATAGGGAATCAAACAATTCCTAATACTACTGAAGATAAAGTAGCAGAAATAGTCACAAAAGATCATGCAAAAACAAAAGTCTCAAAAAATGTTGAAACATTCATTAAGGACGACAAGGAACTTTTGGAAGATGGTGATAAACTCATTCTGATAATTGAAGATGATTATAATTTTGCAAGCGTACTTCTTAGTTTAGCACATGATCATGGTTTTAAAGGGCTAATTGCTTTAGACGGTGAAACAGGATTATATTATGCTGATTATTACAGCCCTAAGGCAATAATTCTGGATATTGGCTTGCCAGGTATTGATGGTTATCAGGTAATGGAAAAACTAAAAACTAATGCCAAAACAAGACATATACCTGTTCACTTCATTTCCGCAGCCGATAGAAATATTGACGCATTTAAAATGGGAGCTATTGGCTATCTTACTAAGCCTGCAAAAAAAGATGCAATAGAAAAAGTTTTCGGCAAAATAGAGAGTTTAATTTCAAAACCCGTTAAAAAATTGCTGGTTGTTGAGGATGAAGCAATAATGCGAAAGAGTATTATTGAGTTAATGAAGGGTGAGAACATTGAAATTACAGAAATAGAAAAAGGCAAGGAGGCTATTAAATTACTTAAAAAACAAGCATTCGATTGTATGATACTTGATTTAGGCCTGGAAGATATCACAGGCTTTGAATTGCTTGAAAGACTTGGGTCGGAAAATATAGCTACCGACTTACCCATAGTTATTTATACCGGTAAAGAGTTAACAAAAAAAGAAAATGATACTCTCCAAAAATATTCCCAAAGTATAATTTTAAAAGGTGCACATTCATTCGAAAGATTGCTTGCAGAAACTACACTCTTTTTACATCAGGTAGAATCTAATTTACCAAATGAGAAAAGAAAAATGTTAGAAACAATACATGGCAAAGAAAATATATTGGATGGTAAAACTATTCTTGTGGTAGATGATGATATGAGAAATGTTTTTGCTCTTTCAAGTTTGCTCGAAAGTAATAATGCTAAAGTAATAGTGGGTAAAAACGGCAAAGAAGGCATTGAACAATTGGAAAAAAACAATGATGTTGATTTGGTTTTAATGGACATTATGATGCCTGAAATGGATGGTTATGAAGCCATGAGGAGAATTAGAAAAGTTAGTAAATGGAAAACTCTCCCCATAATTGCTTTAACAGCAAAAGCAATGAAAGAAGACAGACAGAAGTGTTTGGATGCCGGAGCGAATGAATATTTATCAAAACCTGTTGAAAAAGATAAGTTGATTTCTCTTCTACGTGTATGGTTATATAACAAATAGTACCATTACCATTGAGCTTTAATATGGAAGAAAACAGTAATAATAGAGAAAAAATTGAAATTGATCTTTTAATTGAAGCTGTAAAAAGGTATTACGGTTATGATTTTACTAATTATAGTAAAGCACATATTAAAAGGAGAATGTCAGTATTTCTGACTAAGCATCGATATGAAAGCATTTCAGAAATGCAGCACCATGTATTGCATAACCCCAATATTTTCGAAGATTTTCTAAATAACTTCTCAATAAACGTTACAGAAATGTTTCGTGACCCTGATTTTTATAAAGAATTCAGGAAAAACGTTATACCAATATTAAAAACATATCCCTATTTAAAAATCTGGATTGCAGGATGTGCTACTGGTGAAGAAGTTTATTCATTTGCAATAATGTTAAAAGAAGAAGGTCTTTTGGCAAGGTCTACCATATATGCTACAGATTTTAACAGTAAAGCTCTACAAAAGGCAGCTAAAGCAATTTATAGTATCGATACCATAAAATCATATACGTCCAACTATCAGAAATCAGGTGGGAATTCTTCATTTTCTGATTATTATATTGCTGATTACAATTCTGTTATAATAAACAAATCCTTAAAAGAAAACGTAGTTTTTGCTGAACATAATCTTGTAACAGATGGAGTTTTTACCGAAGCAAATTTGATTGTCTGCAGAAATGTATTAATCTATTTCGACCGCGATTTACAAGATAAAGTACTATCTTTATTCAATAAGTCATTAATTCAGGGTGGATACCTTGCTTTAGGAACAAAAGAAACAATACAATTTTCCAAAATTAATTCGAAATTCAGTACTATAAGTAAGGAAAACAAAATCTACAAAAAAACAACAATATAATATGTATCGTGCAATAGTTATAGGTGCTTCTGCAGGTGGATTATACGCAATCAGGGATTTATTAATTCCCTTACCAGCTGATTTTAGAATACCTATAATCATTGTTCAGCACATTTCTCCCACATCAGAAAACTATATGGTAGAATTCCTCAATAATACTACCTCTTTAAAAGTAAAGGAGGTTGATGAGAAAGAACCCATAAAGCCTAATATGGTTTATATTTCACCACCAAACTATCATATATTAATTGAAGAAGATGAAACATTTTCTCTTTCAGCAGACGAAAAAGTAAATTATTCACGGCCTAGCATTGATGTACTATTTTATTCAGCATCTGATATATACAAAAAAGACCTTATCGGAGTTATATTAACAGGTGCTAATGATGATGGAGCCAGAGGATTATTTACTATTCGAAAAAATGGCGGACTTGGAATAGTACAGGAGCCTTCTACTGCAGAAGCACCTCAAATGCCAAAGGCAGCAATTTTGGAAGCTAACCCTGAACATATTCTTGAAATAAATGAGATTGCAAAATTATTAATAGAGTTGAGTAATAAAGGTAAATAGTAAATCCATTAAGGCATTATCTGCATATAAAAATATATTAGTGTAAATATTACAAAAAACACTATCCCAATCCACGATAATATTCTTAAGCCAATACCTGGCCTGGCATCTATGGGCATATGCTTATCAGTTACAACTCTATAGTTTAACCATGCTAATACCGGAGCTGTTATAAATGACAAAGTTGTTGCAAAATTTACCATATAGGCCATCGACTTTGCCAGATAAACAATTATAATATAAGTTCCGATAATTAAGATTACTATTAAAATCATTCTCAAATATTTGGGCTCCGCTTTTTTCGCCATCAGGTTAGTATAAATAGGGCCTAAAACCCGTGGATATGCGTCTAATACAGTAATAGTTGTGCTAAACATAGTTGTAAAGGCAGCAAGAGCTATTATCCAATACGACCACTCCCCTATGCTATTGGTATACATTTTTATAAGTTGAGATGCAAATACAGTACCTTTTGGGGAAAGAACTTCTCCGCTACCCCAAAGCACCTGTGCACCAAGTAAAACAAACCCGATTGCTAATAACATAGTACTTATATAGCCAACTTTAAACTCAAGCAAGGTATCCTTAAGAGAAGGAGTATATTTTAATTCTTTTGCCTTTGCTATTCCCCATACAGAAGACCAAACAGAAATATCTATTGGTGCAGGCATCCATCCCACAAAGGCTATCATAAAAAAGATATCTGCAGATCGTGTCCATTTAAAATGCACTATTGATTCAGGAGTTACTACTTTTTCTATACCAAAGGCAGCAAAAACAGCTACTATGGTGCTTACTGATAGCAAAACTATTACAAACTTAATTACTTTGTCTAACAGAGAGTACCTTCCTACCAATAATATCAATGCCGAAACTCCCAATAAAAGCAGACTTAGCAAACTAATACTAATTTCAATATTCAATATGTTAGCTAACAACCCTACCGTAACTACAGTAATAGCAGCCTGAAATATAAACATAGAAGATATAGTAAGAACAGAAAATAAAATTACTGCCCATTTACCAATTCTTGCATACCCATCAACAAGGCTTTTGCCAGTTGCATTTGCATAACGGGCACCAAATTCAAAAAAAGGATACTTTAATATGTTTGCAAGTATTAAAATCCAAATTAAGTCGTAATTAAAAAGAGCACCTGCCTTTGTTGATTGCACTAGATGAGATACTCCAATAGCAGCACCGGCATATAATAAGCCTGGCCCTAAAATCCTTAAAAACTTTTTCACACTTAAATTTCTTTGTTCCTTATTTGATTTTATTTAAACGTCTTTTTTCTATTCTTTGTTCTTTAGAATTATGCCACATTGTTGACATCATTCCACTTACCAAACTTTTCCACATATAATTCAGGAAAGACCTTTCAGTATCTCTCTTAAAATAAACCAAACCTTGTCTTGTTGAACCAATAAACCGTGGGTTATTCGACTTTATCAATAAATCATTTACTAAAAAGTTAAAAAATGGCGAAGCAATTCCTTTGTTTAAAGCAGCCTTTTCTCTGTCGTAAAGTGCTATACGTAACTTCTTGTATTTAAAGGTAATAATACCTTTTGCAATACTATCGCTTGCATTAATACTATTTAAATTAAATGATCCTTTTCCTCTTATAACTGAAATTCCAAACAAATTTTGAGTCATGGAATTAAAAATACTAAAGTCCATTTCTTCAGTATAACCTTTAAAACTAAACTTATCAGGATTATCCAATAAAATATTCAGATCAGCAGTTAATTTAGGTTTACCCATCAATTTTGTATTGACGTTAATTTCCAAATTATTATTCGATTCGATATGGGAATTAATATTAGTAATATTTGTTGCGCTTAAATTAAAATCATCAAAAAAGACTTCTCCCGGCTCGGAGGACTTATTGGCATATTCGCCATATAATATTCTTGAATTATGTATTTCAACACTGTCAATGGAAAAGGAAGGTTGGATTTTCATGATAAGCTCAGCGGGCATAGGTTTTTCAATACCATGTTTGAACTCATAAGTTTTATCTCTGTATATAGTTGTATTTATATTGAAGAAATCTATCTTATCAATTGAGTATATATTATTTTCCAAATATTCATCTAAATTAAATCCTGTTCCTTTAATTTGCTTACAATCAAGATTAAACATATCTATCTGATAACCAAAATGTTTAAAATATTCTTTAGTATTCAGGGTAGGCTTTAGACTTATCGAATCAACAACAAAAGAATTATCAATAAAATTATATTTTACACTAACTGCTTTAAATTCATAAAGGCTATCAGAAGTTAAAAAGTAATTATCTTTTAAATTAACTTTTATGTAATCAGGAAATGCATTAAGTGAATCAAATTGTGAATACCCGAATCCCTCCATTTTAATTCTAAAATTAAGTAGTTCGGAAAGATTGCTGATAGAATCAGCGACATTTAAAATTTGAACACCTGCATTTTCAATTTTCAAATCCCTGACATATAACTTACTAAACACCGCAGACAACTCATTTTTTATATTAGTAATATCAAACTTGGATTTAGAATTATTTGCATCCTTCTCTATTTTTAGAAATATCGAATCTGATTCAAAAGAATTTATTTCCAATTCAGAACTATTACTCTTATTTAATAAAAGGTCATAAATACTAAGGTTTGGAACATTAAAAGTTAAACCATTACTATTTGCATTTCGTTCTTTAGAAAAACTAATATTTCTTATGTGAACGTCATCATTTTTATAATCAGTATAGATATTATCAACTAGAATTTCAACATTATTGATCTCATTATTATACTTAAAATTATTCATTTTAAGAAAAATCTCATCCAAACTAGAATTAGAAAGTGCTTCTTGCCATGATATATTAGTACTGTCGAAAGAAACATACTCATCGGATTTTAATTTATGATGCTTCAAGTTTAAATTAAAGCCAGATAATTCAAGTCTTTCAAACATATCAATAACTGGAATTAGCCCTTTGTGATGTCTCTCGGAAAGGTAATTTGTATCTATTTCATATCCCAAATTTAAATTTGGATTTTTTACTTTCAAAGTGGCAAAATAAAACTTGTCATTATTCACTATATCTGACAGATGAATATCTTCAAGTATTAACTCATCCATCTTAAGGTATCCGTCTCCATTAATTAGTGATTGATAACTAATACTATCGCCATTAATATCTATATTATTCAATGTAATTGTAGAATCAGATGTTGAGAACCTCAGTTTTTCCACATACGTACTTAAATTCTCATCAGTGAAATTTACATCTCCAAAACTGGATTGAATATCAGTAGTTAGCAGTTTTTTTAAGTTAATAAACTCATCAGTATAGAACTTACCAAATTCTATATCGAACTTAGAGTTTAACTTTTGAGAATATTTTTCATGCTTCACTTCCAAAATAAAAATACCATCTTTCAAGTTAATCTTATGGAAATCAAGTATTATTGGCAACTTAACTGCTTCGTTATTATCACCACTTTTGTTGTTTTTTATTGTATTAACAGCAAGGTCAATTTGTGGCTCTATAAGTGTAACAGCTGAAGAATTAATAGTTTCCTCATTTAACAGTTTTATGAAGTCAAAATGAGTAAAGTTAAATTCCTTCCAATTAATTAATAAAGCTTCAATAGTACTATTGTTTTTCATAAACATAAATGATCCTTTTTTTATTAAAAGGTCATCATTATCAAATTGACTGGAAGATAAATTTATGGAAACATCTTTATTTTGGTTTTCATAAACAGTTTGTCCGCTATTCCATAATAATTCTTCAATATATTTACTTTTATCAATGGAGTTTAATGCAAGATTTTGTTTAAACTTCAGTTTAAGGTTAACATTTTGCGAGACAACCTTAAACTCGTTTATTTTATTAAGTTCAAGTTTTGCATTTATAATATCAATTTTTCGAAACAAGAGATTACTAATAAATTCATTATCATTCATTTCAAGTGAATTATTATCATTTGTTCTGATATAATAAGTTATCTCAGGCTCAATAAATTGTATGTAAACATTAGAATCAGCAGAATTATTCAAGAAGTTTTTCAGTGTAATATCGTCTACAATAATTTTCTTACATGTTATTTTATCGGAAAGTGAATTAGTAATATGCTTAAAATCTGAAATCGTTAATTTCGAAAGAGATGAGGAGTAATTGATATTATTTGCATCAACATTTATTTTTTCAAACAACCTTAAACTATCAATACTAAACAGCAAATCAGTATAATCAGGTAACATGTTATTTGCAATAAAATTTGAATCGACCATTAAATTATTGAGGCCAAAATCAAGGCCACTAATACCAAATAAAAGTTTGTCATCTTCAAAACCATCAACAAAAAGGCTGTTAACATTTATTGTATCCACTTTAAACGTTTTAATGTAGTTTACAATTTCATCGGCAATTTTACTATAGGAAATGGTGTTAAGTTTATTTCTACGTTGTGGAAAAATGCTCAAGTAAGAAGTATCAATAAGTATGGAGTTAAATTTAAAATGTTCAATATTACCTAGTTCTTTCAGGCTAATTCCGTTAAGGATTATATTATTTATCATTAAACTATCAAGAACTCCAGTATCAATACCTGATAAACTAGCTGTCGAAATTTTTAAATTTTCAGCATACGAATCAAATTCTATCTTTTCAACTCTGAGAATTCTGGCATTTTTTAGTTTTCTTGATAAATTGGATACATCAATAATAATTCGCTTTGAAAACACAAAGGACTCGGAGTTTTGATTCAAGGAATTTTCAATGGTACTGAATTCACGTAGTTCTATGGAGAAATCTGCTGATCCTAAAGGTATTCCCGATGAATCAGAATTATATTCAATGGTTCCATACTTTAGTTTAACAATATCAAACTCCATAGGAATTATTGTATTTGGGTCGTAATTTGAAAGAAATTTAAGTTGACTTTCAACACTTGCAACCGTATCAATATTATTTAACGACCATTTAAATATTAATTCCGGACGAGCTGTGAGCACAACTCCGGCTTTGATAACATTACTACTAACAGCCTTCCATAAACTAAAATCCTGAATCACAACACTATCAAAAGTAAGGCTTTTCAGGGAAAAATTATTTGTATTATCGTAAACTGAATCATTAGTTTTAATTGATAAAGACATTGCCTTAATACTTTTGCTAAACGGGTGGTAATCGATACTTTCAACTACCAAACTCATTTGGCCATGGCTCAGTTTATCAACACTTCTAACCAGAAAATATTTCAATATTGCTGATTGATAGGTCCAAACAACAAAAAAAACAGCAACAAAAAATGTTGCAATAGCTATTACTAATTTGGTGCTTTTTTTCAATCTAATATGTTTTTATAATATCAATATATACTGGTAAATGATCGCTATAACCTCCGATGTATTTGTATCCCTGATTGGTGCGTAAAGGTTTCTTTCCAAGATACTTATTATCGTTCTCCAATAACCAAACCGGGTCGAAAATTGTCATTCTCTTCGATGACTTTAATCCATTTTTGTTCAAATATAGTGATTCTGACACTAATATCTGGTCAAAAATAAACCAATCTTCTTTAAATTTAACACTCCCTCTGCAATTTATCGATTTATAATTTAATGCAAGATTATATAGAGTGCCAATATCTACTAAATTCTTCATACTTGCATCCTTAGGCTCATCATTAAAATCGCCCATAACTATAATATTTGCATTTGAATCTAATTTCAAAATTGAATCTGTTTTGGATTTTAATAAATTTGAGAACTCCATTCTAATTGGATTTGATTCTGCAATACCCATATATCGTGATGTCCAATGATTTACGAAGACGTGAAGAGTATCCCCACCAAATAAACCTTTTACATATAATATATTTCGCGTTTTTAATTTGTTGTTTTCATGATAAAGATAAAAAGGATTAGATTTTATTGGGTAGAACCCCTTGGAATACACAAGTGCTACATCAATACCTCTATGGTCCGGCGAATTGTAATGTATATAATTAAATTCTGAATTTTTAAGTGGTGTACTATATAATAGGTGTTTTATTACATTCTCATTCTCAATTTCACACATACCAATTAATGTAATATCATCCCATCCCTTTACATTTTGCAGTACTTTATAAATATTTTTAGTTTTATGTTCATACTTTTTGTAATTCCAGTGATACTTACCTTCCGGGCTAAACTCATCATATTCACTCAGAGAATCAGAGAAGCTATCAAAGTAATTTTCAAGATTATAAAACACTATTCTAAGTTTATTTTTTGAAGAGATTTCCTGAGCAAAGGAAGAAATAGAATGAACTAATATTAGTGATATTAGAATTATTATGGGCAAAAAGGATTTCATATTAAAAAGTAAAGGATTAATAATTAGCGTTTTGAATATATTTCGAATAATCAAACTCAATTTTTCTAAACAAGCTTATACAAAGATATACACTCCAATAATTAAAACAAATAAATTTTGAAAATCAGTAAAGCAGAAAAATATTTTAAAAGTTGCATATATTTTTTGCATTTTCGCGATAGAAATATCCGGTTATAATATTTTTAACTTTGTATTTTAGTAAGATACTCCCGTTTTGAAGGCAAAAACAACAAATTATAAAAAAAATCTTCAAAGGGGGGGGTATAAAAATCAATATTTCGGGTACTAATATATAGAACAGTGAGAGACATATCTGTTGAAAAAATTTTAGATGGAATAGTAAACAATAATAGTTTTATTATCCAGCAAGTTTATAAAAAGTTCTTTGTTGTAGTGCGCAAATATATTCAAAGCCAAGGGGGTAGAGAAGCAGATGCGAAAGATGTATTTCAGGATGGCATAATGGTTATTTACGATCAACGAAAAAATAAAAATCTGATAATCAATAATGACTTTGGAACATATCTATTCTCAGTTTGCAAAAATATTTGGTTGAATCGATTGAGAGCCGAAAAAAAAATGGTTCTAAAAGAATATGATTCATTCATTTATGAAATGGAAAAACAAGGCTGGAACGAAATAATTAAAAATACTGAAGAAGCCAGTTTTAAAGAATACAGAGCTAGAATATATCAAGAAAACTTCGAAAAGATGAGCGAGGAGTGTAGAAAACTTCTTAAAATGACAGCCGAAGGTCTTAGCGTAAAAGAGATAACCTTAAGGTTTGGTTACAAATCGGAAGGCTTTACCTACAAAAAGAGAAGTATATGTAAATCAAGACTAATGAAATTAATAAATCAGGATAACAAATTAAGAAAGTATGAAAACTTATAGCAAAACAGAATACATTGAGCGTTACCTGGATGGACAACTAAAAGACGGTGAACTTTGGGAATTTAGAATTGAATTAGAAAAAAATCCTGACTTTGCTAAACAAGTTAAACTCCAAAAAGAGATAAATGAAACCTTGTCGGACACTAATAAATTAAGGTTACGTAAACAACTTAACTCAAGTTACTACAAAACTCAAAGATTACAAGTTGTTTATCAATGGAAATATCAAATTGCAGCTGCAATTACAATTTTAATGCTTATAGGAGGTGGATTAACATTAGATATTATTAATAGCGGTAGCAGTATCGATAACTATGCCTTATATCAAGAAAATTTCAATCCCGATAACTCATTATTTACTGTAAGAGCAGAAAATTCAAATCTAAATGCAGAATTTGAAAATGCAATTGAAGCATATAATAATGAAGATTATCTTAAAGCAATCAAAATTTTAGCACCACAATCCAATAATATGGCGGCTAAACTTTATTCCGGATTCGCATTCATGAAGTTATCTGATTTTGATAATGCTATAAATAATTTTAACACAGTTGTTGAAGACAATAACAACCTGTTTATTGATCAGGCAGAATTTAACTTAGCACTTTGTTATCTGGCAAAAGATAATTCAAAAGAAGCAATTAAAATTTTAAACAACATAATTGATAAAGAAACAGTTTACTCAAATAAAGCAATAGATATAATCAATAATATAGAAAAATAAATCAGCGGTTTAATTCAGAAGAACAAACATTTTCAGGGGTATATCAATTGGTTATACATTAAACAAGCAAGCAAGCAAATCCCTGAAATTCAAGCAGAAACTAAAGCATATTTATCGAAAGGTAAATATGCTTTTTTCTTGTTAGCGAGGCCATATTTCATAATGTTATTGATATCCAGATATAGTAAACTTTTTACAAACAGTACAAAATAATCTTTAATCGGCCTGGGGTGGTCAATTTGACCGGCGTCTCCACTTTAATTAAACAATCTCAATATTCATTTTTCACCTAGCCTGTCTATCAAACTCATAAGGTTATTCCTATAAAATTTGGATTAGGGAATTGCATAATTATTAAACCTATTCAATCAGATTAATATAATAAAGGTTTTTGTAAATTTAAACACTGCCATACATTAGTATTACGGCAAAATGCATAATTGATATTTTAATAGATTTATTAAGGATTTTTAGAGAATTCAAATATTATTCTCAATTAACAAGTTAGTATTTTATGCTAGTCATTACCTTTTTGTAGAATAAAAGCATTAACAATATTGGTATTGAAAATAATAATAGGAGCCATAGGTCACTCTTCTTATTACCTATATTTAACTCTGCGGTATCACCAGTAATAATATATGCTGACCAATAATTAGGATGTGACTTTATCATATTTGAACTATTCAATACTTCAATTTTAGCCATCTGCATTGCTTTGTCTTTTTTATATCCATCTGATAAATACTTATAGTACATCTGCATTATTTCCAAACCCGTTTCATCCTGAACTTCCCACAATGTCATCACCACAGATGGTACTCCAGCAAAAACAAAACCACGTGCTAAACTCATAATACCCTCTCCTTTCTTGAGAACTCCCCTACCTGTATTACAAGCACTTAAAGTCACCATAGAAGCTCTTAGATTCATTTTATATATTTCAGAAGTATTTAAAAACACATCATTTTCTTCATTTGCTGCACTCTGCGAAAAGACTAATTTTGAATACATTGGCATAGAATCATTAATGAGGGTGTGCATAGCAAGATGCAGAATATCATATGAAGGAGCAGTTTCCATAAACCGCGACTTGTCAGCATCTGCCCCTGAGTATACCTTTCCTCCAAACTCACTGTGTAAATTTTCAACTTCATTCAATGCAAAAGGAAGCTTCTTTAATTTTGCCAGGCTCTTATTTGTACTATCAATCATTGTATTATCGTATTCAGGAGCCATGAACAATATATCCAACTTTGTTTTATAAGAACGGCTTGCAAATAGAGAACTAAACCTTAATGTTGATGAGTAAGAATATGATATGGGAAATTCCTTAATTAAATAATTAAGATTTCGATAATCCAATTCATTAACTTTTGAATCAGGTTTTGTTAAAATTTCAAAGGGTAAATACCCTAAAATTCCTGATGGAATAATTAGTAGACTATTACCTTTTATATTATTATAAATTGGATTTATTAGAACATTATAGAGCCTTCGAGAATGCTTAACAAACTTATTAAAATCATCCCTTTTCTCAGTGGTTACATTAGCATTTTTCAAATTAAGAATATAATCCAACGAACAGTAAAAACTTGAATCCAAACTAGTTCTAATGGTGAACAAGTCTTTTTCTGTTAATACAAAAATATACAAACTTGAGTCCATTATTTGATATTCCACCAAAGCTTCATCCGAGGATAATTTATTCTTTAATTCATTAATCTCAATAACTGAAATATCATACTTTAAGGAATAATATTTTGGATTATTTTCTTCTAGTTGTTTAACTAAGGAGTCATGCTTTTTTAATAACATTAATAATCTGCTATCAAAAAAGTTTATCATTTTTTTATTCTTTTCTACATTCTGATTCTCTTCAAATAACTGCTGCTTTACAGCATTTATTTCTTCATTAAGATTCTGATCCATTTTAAGAGTTGCCGCATTAATGTCAGAAGTTTGCAGTGCCTTTGTATTGCGAATAGAAGCCAATAAAATTGCTGATTTACTCTTTTCAGCAAATTCAAAAGATTTTTTTTGGAAGTAATTATTTGATGTTATATTATACAACTTATATGTAAGGTTTATTACCTCGTTATAGATAGGGAATATCTCGCCTCTTATAATCTCCTGATTCTCTTTCTGAAGGCTTCTGCTTATTCTTTCCAACTGAGTTAATAACCACTCATAGTTCTCTAAACTATTGTATAAATTATTAACTCCTCCCACTAAGTCAAATTTCTTAATTAGGGCTTTAGACTTCCCTCTATATGCAGCACTAAATCTTACATCATGGAAACTATTCTCAATATTACCATTGTTATCCTTCTCTAAAAAATTTTGCCATATATTAATTGACCTGTTAAAATATAATAAAGCCATATCAACATCCCCATTGCTATCTAAATAAAAATTCCCAATTTTTGCTAATATATTTGCATAAACTCTTGTTTTGAAACCATTTAGCTCGCCTTCTATATCCAATGCCATTTTATAATACTTATGGGCCTCAGTATTTTCCATTTTTTCCTTAATATAGTCGGCATATGATATAAACACCTCAATTTTCCTTCTTGGATTAATATCAGGATTTTCAACTAACTTTAAAACTTCAGTGAATACTTCCCTTATTTTGACATCATTTTCAAGAAATTCATATGTTTTAATCAATTGCATATAAATAACAATCTTCATATCTATATCCGGATTATAACTCAAGGCTTTATTAGCTAAATTTACTGAGGCAGTATAGTTACCAAGTTCCTTGTTTACAGCACTCAAATTGTTTAAAGCTTTAATTAGTTCAGAACCTGTTTGATCATTCGACAAATAAAGATCCACTACCCTATTATAATACAATTGGCTTAATTGGTAGTTTAAGTCATAAAATGAATTTACACCCATATTAAGAATTACTTTTGCCAGGTTTATATTATTTTCGCCAAAAAGACCTATATAATATCTCTCAGCAATATTAAAGTACTTCCCTGCATCTTCTACTTTTCCCATGAATGTAGCCAAGAGACCATAACTATTATAAAACCTAGCGATAACTAAACTGTCAAAACTAGCTTCAGCACCAATTATTTCTGAAGCTTTTTCAAAATAAGTAAAAGCATTTTCATAATTACCTAGGTTTGCTTTTACAATTCCAATATTTAAATAACTGTCAAATAGATCCCTTCCATAATAACCATTATTTGTCAGAATTTCTACAACCATAAAATAATTGCGTAATGCTTCTTCGTACTCATGTTTTCTGAACTTTGCTATCCCTAAGTAGTTATATGTTTTTGCTAACCTATTATCACTTTCACCATACAATTTTTTCTTTAGTTCCAAAGATAATGTTAATGTATCAAGCCCGTTATCTGTCTTTCGATTTTGAACAAGCAATTTTCCATATACATGATAAAAATCAGCAAGAAGTTTATCATTGATTATATCTTTTTCAAGTAGATATTTAGCATCTATTATTTTTTTTATAGCTGCCTCCTTATTACCCTTTTTAGATAGACTATCAGCAAACTTAACTACCTGGTATAACTCATTTTCAGCTTGGTTATAAATATTTATGTTTTCAAGTGTATCCTGGGTTTTATAATCGTTAAATTTCTCAAAATCAAAAGAAGCTTTAACCAATGTTGATTGCAACAAACTACAAAATAAGAATGAAATAATAATAATTATTTTGTATCTAATAGACGTTTTAATCATCTTAATGGCAGCAATTAGTAATTATTATAATTTTTAACTCAACTAAATTGTTGTTAATCATAAATATATAATTTCAAATAAATTACTGCAAATTACTAAATAATCTTTAATAATAAAAAAAAAGGGAAGCAGTGCTTCCCTTTACTTAACCAACCAAAAAACTAAAAGTTATTTGGACTTAACAAAATGTCCCCTGATATTCTTTTCTCCTTCACCTATAAAACTGAAAGAGTAAACATAATTACCGGGTAACAAGCCTTCTGTATTAACTAATATCTCTTGCTCACCTTCATGAATCTCGATATCATTAATATTTATTACTTTCCTGCCACTCAAGTCATATATCTCAAGACTTGCATGACTAAATTCATTAGTTGTACTAAGGTTAAATTTTAAGTTGCTAACAACAGGATTTGGGTAAGCACTTAAATCAACATTAGTTAATTGTTCATTTTCCAATAATGGGAGTTGTATTTCAGTATTGTTTAGTTTGTTGTTTTCATTATCAATGAGCAAACCACCTGGAAGAAGTCCTACTAATTCTCCATTTTCAATTTGCTCATTTTGATTTCCGGCAACTTCAATAACAAATAATCTGTCGCCATTAACTCTACTTGCTTCTTGGCTTTGATTAAGCCAGTTTGCCCTTATAACACCACTCTCATCATCAACGGAATAATTAAAGTTTTCATCAGGCCCACTTATACTTACTATGTTTATTTTATCAATTGGATACACTAAATTTAAATCAAAGCCGTTTAGCACTCCTTCAAAATCTGAAGCAATTGCGAACTTTGTTGTTTCTTGTTTGTCAGTCTTACTTAAAATATAATAATCTGTGGAGAACAGGTCGATATCTCTCCCTGAAGGATCCCACTCACCTTCAACATCTCCTCTACTGGTAGCCCATGTACTTAATGTAAAAGTTTCATTTATACTTCTTGAACCATTAAATATTATCCCTTCTATATCATCAAATGCCCAATCGCCTCCAGGAAATGGATTTCCCTGTATTAGATATTCTACAAATATTAAATGGAAGTCCCACATATCTACCTCCAAATCTGCATCAACGTCAGAAGCAGCAAATTCAACATCAGTTAATTCAATCCAGCCATGAGCAGCCCAAAAAACGAGCAATGCATCATATAAATCAATGCCACCAGGCGCAATTGCCGTTTCTGAAGAAATTAAATATTCTCCATTAGGAATATTACTTAGTATAAATCCACCATTAATATCCGTTATATCGGAAGTAATCAAATTACCTACAGTATCATATAAACTAACATTTATATTTGCCATTGGCTTAGTAGAATCTCCATGATAGTAATAGTTTCCAGTAATCTCATTATTGCCACTTTGTGAAAACACCTGATTATTAAATAACAGTGGTATTACTAGTAAAAATGATAAAATTCTATATATTTTCATATCGCATTGATTTATGTATTGAATAAATAAGGACACCTTGTCATATATTAGTAACAAAAACTTCTGTTTTCATACCCCCCCCTAATAAATATTTTAATTTTTTTTTTATATAATTATATTTCTACTTTTGACGATCCTTAAAAATCACTTAAAATGAAGAGATTATTTGGCTTGATTATTTTGCTATTAATATTAGCAATCAACACTTTAGCACAAACCAATCAAAAAATTCAATTTAACATTCATAGTTACAAAGATAGCATATTATTACTTACTTCTTACTATGGGAACAAAATTAGATTAGTAGACACAAGTTATTCCCCTAAAGGAAAATTCACATTTAAATACGATTCCTTGCTTCCAGGGGGTATTTACATGGCTGTAAGTGAACAGAAAACAAAACTTTTTGAGTTCATAATAAACGGTGAAAACAATATTAGTTTTCATACCGACACCGCCGAGTATATTAAAAACATGAAAATAAAAGGCAGTGAAGAGAATACCGTTTTCATTAACTATGTTAAATTTAATGAGGGAATATTCAGGGAAAGCAAAAAGATAAATGAAAAACTGAAAAATACCGACAGTAATGAAGCACTAAAAGGTGAATTATTGCATGAACTCGACTCTCTTAATCGGGTTTCCATCAATTATAAACTTAATTTGATAGAATCGAAACCTGAATTATTTGTTTCAAAATTACTCGCTTCTATGCAGGATGTAAAAGTTCCCGAAAAGATCACGAAGTCAAAAGACAGTTCTCAAATATTCAGGTATTATAAGCAACATTTTTGGGATAATTTGGATTTGTCTGATTCAAGATTTATCAGAACACCAATGCTTGACAAAAAAGTTAACGAATATTTCGACAGGCTGGTGCTGGTTCATCCTGACACTGTAATTAAAAATATTGACCTTATTATTAATAAGGCCAGAAAATCAAGAGACAATTATAGTTATTTGCTTTGGCATTTTATTCAGGAATATCAAAACCCAAAATATATGGGCTTCGACAAGGTTTTTGTTCATCTTGTGGAGAATTATTTTGACAACCCGGAATATAATATCATCAACAATTCTGCATCTGTAAGGAAAACTTTAAAAGACAGGTCCGACAAAATTAAACCCCTTTTATTGGGCAGCAAAGCTCCTGACTTAATTTTGCTTGATACTGCAGGTGCCTACACATCTTTTAAACATATCAAAAACAAATATTTGTTGATTTTATTTTACGATTCCGAATGTGGAATATGTAAAAATGAAATAAAATACCTTAACGAAAACCTTTCAAGTTGGAATTATGATATTGGAATATTTGCAGTAAATGTAAATGGTGAAATAAATAAATGGAAGGATTTTATAAGAGAACATAACATGCAAAATTGGAATAATGTTAATGGTACCAGAAGTGTAACGGCTGATTTCCATGATTTATATGACATTTATGGCACACCTGTAATTTATTTACTCGATGAAAATAGAGAAATTATTGCAAAAAGAATGGGTGCCGAACAGATTTATTCAATTATTGAAAGAAATGAAAATGTAAAAATGAACCTGAATAATGATTAAGTGGGATATACTGGATTCGAACCAGTGACCCCCGCCCTGTCAAGGCGATGCTCTAAACCAACTGAGCTAATATCCCATACTCTTTGCAAAAATATTAAAATAATGAACCGAATTTTATTAAAAACCATTCCAATAAAAATTAAATACATGAAAAATCTTAAGATAGTCATATTGAGTATTGTATTCTTGTCTGCAATTTTATCATTCGGACAGGAAGAACCTAAAAACATAAAACTTGAAGAAATTTGGAAATACTATAAGTTTTTTCCAAAAGATATTGCAGGCATGCATTCATTAAATGATGGAATACACTATACTTCACTTAAAAATGGATCGTTAATTGTTTATGATTATAAAAATGGAGACTCTATCAACACTTTAATAAATGCTGATAAATTGATTCCTGCAGATTCAGAAAACCCTATTAAACTAAGAACTTTTAGTACGAATGTAGACGAATCCCTATTCCTTATTCCTACAAAAACTGAAGGTATTTACCGTCATTCATCAAAATCAAAATTTTATGTCTGGGACAAAACCAATGAAAGCCTTCAGTTATTATCTAATGGGAAACAGAGGTTAGCGGATTTTTCTCCTGCCGATAATAAAATAGCCTTTGTAAAACAAAACAATATCTTCATCAAAGATTTAAATACAAACGAAGAGCTGCAAATTACAAATGACGGCAAAACAAACTCTATAATTAATGGAACATGCGACTGGGTTTACGAGGAAGAATTTGGTTTTACTAAAGGATTCTACTGGTCACCAAAAGGTACAAAAATAGCATTTTACCGTTTCGATGAAAGTAAGGTAAAAGAGTATTCGTTAACATTTTATGGAGATCTATATCCTGAAGAGTATAAATACAAATATCCTAAAGCTGGTGAGGACAACTCAATAGTCGAAATTTATGTTTATAATCTTGAAACTGGAGAAACTGTAAAAATGGATATAGGAACCGAAATCGACCAGTACATACCAAGAATTAAATGGTCAAATGATGACAATTTATTGGCTATTGAACGACTTAACCGACTTCAAACTCATTTGGATATCCTATTAGCTGATGCTACAAATGGACATTCTGAAATAATATATGCAGAAGACAATAATTTCTATATTGACATTACAGATGACTTAACTTTTGTTAATGATGATGAGTTTATTATTAGTTCTGAAGAAAGTGGCTATAATCACATTTATTTGTATAATCTTAACGGCAATATGGTTCGTCAGCTTACCAGTGGCAATTGGGATGTAACTGAAGTGTATGGTTTTGATAAGTTGAAAAAAAGAGTGTATTATCAATGTGCAAAATCAAGCCCATTAAATAGAGATATTTATTATACTACACTTAAAGGTAAAAATGTAAAGGTTTCGACTAAAACAGGAACAAATTCTGCAGAATTCAGCAAGAATTTTAAATATTATATAGGTCGATTCTCCTCCTCTGACAATGCACCTATAATAACTGTTAATGCCTCGGATGGAAAAGTAGTCAGAATTCTGGAAGACAATGAGAAATTTATGTCCAAATTACAAGCATATAATTTGAGCAAAAAAGAGTTCTTTACCATTGAATCACCTGAATTTAAACTCCCTGACTCTTCAGTGGTAAGTTTAAATGCATGGAGAATCCTCCCACCTGATTTTGATGAAAACAAGAAATATCCGGTACTTCTCACCATTTATGGTGGACCAGGTTCTCAGGAAGTTACAAATTCATGGGGCTATTTCGACTATTTCTGGCATCAAATGCTAGCTGAGAATGGAATTATTGTAATGTCAGTTGACAATAGAGGTACAGGAGCAAGAGGTGAATTATTTAAAAAAATGACACAGAAAGAACTAGGCAAATATGAAACACTCGACTATATTGAGGTTGCAAAGTTTATGGGATCATTGCCCTATGTTGATAAACAAAAGATTGCAATTTTTGGATGGAGTTATGGTGGTTTTATGGCAAGCAATGCCTTATTCCAGGGTGGAGATTATTTTAGCACTGCAATAGCAGTAGCCCCGGTAACAAACTGGAGATATTACGATAATATTTATACGGAAAGGTTTATGGTTAAACCACAAGATAATGCTGAAGGATATGATAAAAATTCTCCAATAAATCATGTAAACGAATTAAAGGGTAATTATTTATTAATTCACGGAAGTGCAGATGATAATGTGCATTTTCAGAATACTATGGATTTAATATCTGCTCTGGTAGCAGCCGATAAACAATTCGACCTGATGGTTTATCCAAATAAAAATCATGGTATATATGGCGGTAATACCAGATTCCATCTGTATAAGAAGATGACTAACTTTTTATATGAACATTTAAAATAAAAATTTGTGGCAATTATTTTTTATAGTATATTTGCCGCCCGATAATTAGATATATTTATAAACATTAATCGAAAGGATTAGGTATTTACAATGATTATTATTCCTATTAAAGAAGGCGAGAACATTGACAGAGCCTTAAAAAGATTTAAGCGTAAATTTGAAAAGACAGGTGCAATGAAAGAACTCAGAGCACGTCAAAGGTTTACTAAACCTTCAATTGTCAAAAGAGAGCAAAATCTTAAGGCAATATATGTTCAAAAACTTCGCCAAGCTGAACAGGGTTAAATAAACCCTATTTTAGGAATTTTTAAGGAAGAAATTTTGAACCTGATAGTTTTTTAACTATATTTGGTTCAGGATTTCTTCTTTTTTTTATGGTTACAGAAAAGTACTTTCAATATATAGAGTCGGAAAAACGATTTTCAGCACACACTATAGTTGCGTATAAAAACGATATTCTGGAATTCAGTGTTTTTCTGGAAGAAGAATTCGAAATAACTAATATTAATGATGCCTCAGCAGAAACTATTAGATCATGGATTGTTAGTTTACTGGATTCAGGTTTATCATCAACAAGCATAAACAGAAAAATAAGTACCCTACGTTCATATTATAAATTTCAGGTAAGCAGAAACCTATTAAAATCAAATCCGGCTTCTCAAATACAGGCAGTAAAGCAATCCGATAAGTTACCCATATATATAGATAAGGAAGCTCTTAATGAATTTCTGAACCTAAGTACGCCAAAAAATTTCATCGAATCGAGAGATAAATTAGTTGTGGATTTACTTTATTCAAGCGGAATGCGGCTTAGTGAATTAATCTCTCTCAAGAACTCTTCTATCAGCAAAAGTTTAAATACTGTTAAAGTACTAGGTAAAAGAAATAAAGAAAGGCTAATTCCGTTAAATGAAAACACACTAGGTGCAATAGAAGAGTATAATAATTTTAAACAAAAAGAAATGCCATATACTGATGATTGGCTTATAGTTACAAACAAAGGTAAAAAGGCTTATCCAAGGTTGATTTACAGAATAGTTGACACTGCTTTAAATAAGATTACAAATGGTAAAAGAAGCCCGCATACATTAAGGCATAGTTTTGCAACACATATGTTAAACAACGGTGCAGACTTAAATTCAATAAAAGAGTTGCTTGGTCATTCCAGTCTTGCAGCAACTCAAGTTTATACGCATAATACAATAGAACAATTAAAAACTATATATTCTAATGCCCATCCAAGGGCGAAATTTAAAAAAGGAGGTTGATATGAAAGTAAACATTAATGCTGTTCAGTTTAAGGCTGACAAAAAACTTGAAAACTTCATAGAAAAGAAAATAGGAAAGCTTGTTGGCCTATATGATGGTGTAATTGGAACTGAAGTTACACTTCGAGTTGAAAAGTCAGAGGCAAGAAACAACAAAATTTCGGAAATTCGCTTAGAAGTTAAGGGTCCGGATTTGTATGCAAAAAAGCAGAGCGACACCTTTGAAAACGCCACTGACACTGCGATTGACGCGCTTAAGAAACAACTGGAAAAGTACAAAGAAAAGTTGAAAAAATAATTTTTAGTTTTTTTTTACTTTTTCTTTGGTAAATAAAAATATAGTATCTATTTTTGCAGACCTTTTTGAGAGGAGAGGTCTGCTTTTAATTTCAGGCCTGAGTTCATAGATTGATGAAATAATAAAATCGGGATAAAAACCGGTTTTAGAATTAGATAAAAGCCAGCATAGCTCAGTTGGCCAGAGCAGCTGATTTGTAATCAGCCGGTCGGGGGTTCGAATCCCTCTGCTGGCTCCAGGCATTTTATCAATTCAATCGGGGGGATACCGAAGCGGTCAAACGGGGCAGACTGTAAATCTGTTGGCTCAGCCTTCGGAGGTTCGAATCCTCCTCCCCCCACACACTCTGAGATCAGAGAAGAATTTAAGTAGTATTGTATTTAAATAATTAAAAATTACTTAAATGCGGCTCTTAGAACTCGGAACTTAAAGCGGGAGTAGCTCATCTGGTAGAGCGACAGCCTTCCAAGCTGTAGGTAGCGAGTTCGATCCTCGTCTCCCGCTCTTCCGCCGGGGTAGCTCAGGGGTAGAGCGCTTCCTTGGTAAGGAAGAGGTCACGAGTTCAATTCTCGTCCTCGGCTCAGTAAAGAATATTATAAATAAAGAAACACTTTAATTTTATTAACAAGTTTTAGATATGGCTAAAGAAAAATTCGAACGTTCCAAACCTCACGTAAATATTGGAACCATTGGACACGTTGACCATGGAAAAACAACGTTGACTGCTGCCATTACACTTTCATTGCAAGATCAAGGTTTGGCATCATTTTCATCATTCGATTCCATCGACAACGCACCAGAAGAAAAAGAAAGAGGTATTACTATTAACACTGCTCACGTTGAGTATGCAACAAAAAACCGTCATTACGCTCACGTTGACTGTCCAGGTCACGCTGACTACGTAAAGAATATGGTTACTGGAGCTGCTCAAATGGACGGCGCTATTTTAGTTGTAGCTGCAACAGACGGGCCTATGCCTCAAACACGCGAGCACATCCTTCTTGCACGTCAGGTAGGTGTTCCTAGTCTTGTTGTTTTTATGAACAAAGTTGACATGGTTGACGACGAAGAGTTGCTTGAACTTGTTGATATGGAAATTCGAGACTTATTAAGTTTCTACGAATTTGATGGTGATAATACTCCTATTATTCAAGGATCTGCTCTTGGTGGACTTAACGGAGAAGCTAAGTGGGTTGAAAAAATTATGGAGTTAATGGATGCATGTGATTCATGGATTCCAGAACCAGAACGCGATCAGGACAAACCATTCTTGATGCCTGTTGAGGACGTATTCTCAATTACAGGACGTGGTACAGTTGCCACAGGAAGAATTGAAACTGGTATTATCAATAGTGGTGATGCAGTTGATATTATTGGTATGGGTGCTGAAAAACTTAAATCAGTTGTAACAGGAGTTGAAATGTTCCGTAAGATTCTTGACAGAGGTCAAGCTGGTGATAACGCTGGTTTATTATTACGTGGTATCGACAAGAAAGAGATTACTCGTGGTATGGTAATTGCCAAGCCAGGTAGTGTAACTCCTCACGCACACTTCCTTGCTGAGGTTTATATCCTTAAGAAAGAAGAAGGTGGACGTCACACTCCATTCCACAATAAATACCGTCCTCAGTTCTACTTCAGAACAACTGACGTAACAGGTGAGATTATGCTTCCTGACGGAGTTGAGATGGTTATGCCAGGTGACAACCTTACTATCGAAGTTCAGTTAATTGCTGAAATCGCTATGAGTAAAGGTCTTCGCTTTGCAATCCGTGAAGGTGGACGTACTGTAGGTGCCGGTCAGGTTACTGAAATACTTAATGACTAAAATATAGTTATTATAATATAAAGAGTTGTTAAAGGCGTTCCCTTTTTAAGGAATGCCTTTAACAACTTAAATAAACGGGTGTAGCTCAATTGGTAGAGTAGCGGTCTCCAAAACCGTTGGTTGTGGGTTCGACTCCTACCACCCGTGCAAAATAAAATAATAATGGCAAAATTTAGTATTACACATTATTTTAGAGAAAGTTATCAGGAGTGGACTCAAAAAGTCTCCTGGCCAACTTGGAGTGAGCTGCAGAATAGTGCAATCGTTGTATCCGTTGCTTCCCTAATAATCGCATTTGTGGTTTATTTGATGGATATTTCATTCTCAACTGTATTAGACAAGTTTTATAGCATGTTTATGTAGTTGCTGCATTAATTCTGAATTTATATAAATATTAATCGGTTTTTTAAACTAATTCAACCATCTGCATGATGAGCGAACAATCTGGGAAAAAGTGGTACGTTGTAAGGGCGATAAGTGGTAAAGAGAAAAAAGTTAAAGAATATCTAGAAAGCGAAATTAAACGCCTCGAAATAGAAGACTTTATCTCTCAAATACTTATTCCTACAGAAAAGGTGTACCAAATCAGAAAGGGAAAGAAAATTTCCAAAGAAAGAAACTATTTCCCCGGTTATGTTTTAATCGAAGCAGAGTTGAGTGGTGAAATACCGCATATCATCAGAAATATACCTAATGTTTTAGGGTTTCTGGGTACCAAAGGGGTTGCTGATCCAATCAGACCTTCCGAAGTAAAAAGAATACTAGGTAAAGTTGATGAACTTTCTGAATTAGGAGAGGAAATGAACGTACCTTATATTGTAGGAGAGTCTGTTAAAGTGATTGATGGCCCGTTTAATAGTTTCAGTGGAATAATCGAAGAGATTAATGAAGAAAAGAAGAAACTGAAAGTTATGGTAAAGATATTCGGAAGAAAAACACCTCTCGAACTGGGCTTTATGCAAGTTGAAAAAGAATAAAAAATCAAAACCGTAGAATTTTAAACACAAGTTTAAAATGGCAAAAGAAGTTAGTGGATTAATCAAATTACAGATTAAAGGAGGAGCCGCAAATCCTTCCCCACCAGTAGGACCAGCATTAGGTGCTAAAGGTGTAAATATCATGGAGTTCTGTAAACAATTTAATGCTCGTACCCAGGATCAAGCCGGTAAGGTTATTCCTGTGATCATTAGTGTTTATAAGGATAAATCTTTTGATTTTATAATTAAAACACCACCTGTTGCTGTGCAGATTTTGGAGTCGGCTAAATTAAAAAAAGGCTCTCCAGAACCTAACAGACAAAAGGTTGCTACTATTACCTGGGATCAGGTAAAAACTATTGCACAAGACAAAATGAAAGACTTAAATGCTTTCACTGTGTCATCAGCAATGAAAATGGTAGCTGGTACTGCTAGAAGTATGGGCGTTAGGGTTAAAGGTAAATTCCCCGTTGAAGAAATTTAGTAAACAAATCTGTTAAATTAGGAGAAGAATATGGCAAAAATGACTAAAAAGCACAAAGATGCTTTGTCCAAATTCGAAAAAGATAAAGAGTACTCCTTAGAAGAAGCAGTTGAAATTGTTAAGAATATTTCTTATGCAAAATTCGACGCTTCAGTTGATTTGAATGTAAGATTGGGCGTTGACCCCAGAAAAGCTAATCAAATGGTTAGAGGTTCTGTTACCTTACCTCACGGTACAGGTAAAGAAAAAAGGGTTCTCGTTCTTTGTACACCAGATAAAGAAGAGGAGGCTAAAGCCGCCGGTGCAGACTTCGTTGGTCTTGATGAATATGTTCAAAAGATCAAAGATGGCTGGACTGATGTAGATGTAGTAATTACCATGCCAAGTGTTATGCCTAAAGTAGGTGCCCTTGGTAGAATTTTAGGACCACGCGGATTAATGCCGAATCCTAAAACCGGTACTGTTACTATGGAAATAGGAAGTGCTGTTGAGGCTGCTAAAGCAGGTAAAATCGACTTTAAAGTTGATAAATATGGTATCGTCCATTCTGCTATAGGTAAACTTAACTTCAGCAAAGAGAAGATTCTTGATAATGCAAATGAATTACTTCAAACTATTATCAAACTTAAACCTGCTGCATCAAAAGGTACCTATGTACTTAGCACAACAATTTCCAGTACTATGAGTCCTGGTGTAAAGGTAAACATCAAATCTGTTAACGCATAACAGTAAATAACATGAGAAAAGAAGATAAACAACAACTTATCGATTCAATTGCTCAGTTACTAACTGACAACAACAATTTCTATCTTACAGATATCTCAAGCTTAAATGCTGAAGATACCAGTAACCTAAGAAGGTTATGTTTCAAGAACGGCATTCATATGCGTGTTGTTAAAAACACCCTTCTTCGTAAAGCGATGGAAAAAGTTGACAGAGGATATGATGAGCTTTATGACACACTTAAAGGAAATACATCAATTATGTTTGCTGAAGCAGGTAATGTTCCGGCAAAAATGATTAAGGATTTCAGAAAAAAGAAAGATCGTCCTATTTTAAAGAGTGCCTTTATTGAGGAAACTGTTTATATAGGTGACGAAAATCTTGACTTCCTTGTTTCCATTAAGTCTAAAAACGAATTAATCGCTGATTTAGTTGCATTATTGCAGTCACCTGCGAAAAATGTTGTATCAGCACTACAATCCGGTAGTAATACTCTTACTGGAGTTCTTAAAACCTTGTCAGAAAGAGGTGAATAATAAATTTAGATAAAGAAAATTTTTAAATCATTAAATAATATAATAAAATGGCAGATTTAAAAGCATTTGCGGAACAATTAGTAAACTTAACTGTTAAAGAAGTTAATGAACTAGCTGAAATCCTTAAAGAAGAATACGGAATAGAACCAGCAGCAGCTGCAGTTGCAGTAGCAGGTCCTGCCGCTGGCGGAGAAGCTGAAGTTGAAGAACAATCATCATTTGATGTAATTCTTAAAGCTGCAGGTTCATCGAAATTAGCTGTAGTAAAACTTGTTAAAGAGTTAACCAGCCTTGGTTTAAAAGAGGCTAAAGAATTAGTTGATTCTGCACCAAAAGCCATCAGAGAAGGCGTATCAAAAGACGAAGCTGACGCATTAGTTTCTCAACTTGAAGAAGCTGGAGCTGAAGTAGAAGTTAAATAAAAAGCGACCTCTAGGGTCCTTTCAGGCAACAACCTCTATCCCTTTTTAGGGTTAGAGGTTTGTGCCTATTTGCTCTTATACATAATTCTTTCTTTAACTGGTAGTAGTACCAGCTTTGTTTAACTAAAAAAATAGAAGCCTTGGCTGACATAAAAACCGAAAGAATCAATTTCGCATCGACGAAAAACAGATTGCCTTATCCAGACTTTTTGGATATACAACTGAAATCATTTCAGGATTTCTTCCAATTGGAAACGAACCCTGAAAATAGAAAAAACGAAGGCCTCTTTAGGGTTTTCGCGGAAAATTTCCCAATTACCGATGCTCGAAATAATTTTGTTCTCGAATTTTTGGATTATTTTGTTGATCCACCACGATATTCAATGGAGGAAACTCTACTTCGTGGATTAACTTATAGCGTTCCGTTAAAAGCAAAACTGAAGTTATATTGTACCGACCCCGAACATGAAGATTTTGAAACTATTGTTCAGGATGTATATTTAGGTATGATTCCTTATATGACTCCAAAAGGTACATTTATTGTAAATGGCGCCGAAAGGGTTATAGTATCTCAGTTGCACAGGTCACCCGGAGTGTTCTTCGGACAACACCGTCACGCAAACGGAACTCAATTATACTCCGCTCGTATTATCCCTTTCAAAGGATCATGGATGGAGTTTTCTACTGATATAAACAACGTTATGTATGCGTATATCGATAGAAAAAAGAAAATGCCTGTAACTACGCTCCTTAGAGCAATAGGCTACGAATCTGATAGAGATATTCTTGAAATATTCAATCTAGCTGAAGAAATTAAAGTTAGTAAAGCAGGTTTGAAAAGAGTTTTAGGACGTAAACTTGCCGCTCGTGTGGTGAGATCATGGTTCGAAGATTTCGTTGATGAGGATACTGGTGAAGTAGTTACTATTGAACGTAACGACGTTATTATTGAACGTGAAACTATCCTCGAAAAAGATCATATAGATCAAATAATTGATGCCGGTGTTAAAACTGTTTTGCTTCATAAAGAAGATTCAGATGCTGCCGACTACACAATTATTTTCAATACGTTGCAAAAAGATACAACCAACTCTGAAAAAGAAGCGGTTGAATTTATATATTATCAGTTAAGGAACGCTTTACCTCCTGATGAGGAAACAGCAAGAGGAATTTTTGATAAATTATTCTTCTCTGATAAACGTTACGATCTGGGTGAAGTTGGTAGATATAGAATTAATAAAAAACTAAATCTAAATACTTCAGCTGATACTAAGGTCCTTACTAAGGAAGATATAATCCTCATTATTAAGTACCTTATTAAACTGATAAATAACAAAACAGTAGTCGATGATATCGACCACTTGAGTAACCGTAGAGTTCGTACAGTTGGCGAACAGTTATATTCTCAGTTTGGTGTTGGTTTGGCTCGTATGGCAAGAACAATACGTGAACGTATGAATGTTCGCGACAATGAGGTATTTACACCTACTGATTTGATAAATGCTAAAACATTATCTTCAGTAATAAATTCCTTTTTTGGTACCAACGCACTTTCTCAGTTTATGGATCAAACAAACCCATTGTCGGAAATTACTCACAAAAGGAGAATTTCAGCATTGGGACCTGGTGGTTTATCGAGAGAAAGAGCCGGTTTTGAGGTTCGTGACGTGCACTATACTCACTACGGTCGTTTATGTACTATTGAAACACCTGAGGGACCAAACATTGGTCTTATTTCCTCACTTTGTGTTTATGCACAAATTAATAAACTTGGATTTATTGAAACTCCTTACCGCCAGGTTGATGATGGTAAAATAAATTTCGATATCGATCCAATATATTTGAGTGCAGAAGAAGAAGAAGACAAAATTATTGCTCAGGCAAATACTATTGTTGATGATAAAGGGCATTTTGTAAATGAAAAGGTAAAAGTTAGATATTTAGCTGATTACCCTATCACCCCACGTGAAGAAGTTCACATGATTGACATTGCTCCTAATCAGATTGCTTCAATTGCAGCATCTCTTATTCCTTTCCTTGAGCATGATGATGCCAACCGTGCACTTATGGGATCAAACATGATGCGCCAGGCCGTTCCGTTATTAAATGCAGAACCACCTATTGTTGGAACAGGAATTGAAAAATATGTAGCAAAAGATTCAAGAGTATTAATTGAAGCTGAAGGTACAGGTGTTATCGAATATGTTGACGCTGACAGAATTAGCGTTAGATATGAAAGAGGTGAACTTGAAAAACTAGTTAGTTTTGACGATGATTTGAAAACATATAAACTTACTAAGTTTAAACGTACAAATCAAAATACATCTATCAACTTACGCCCTATTGTTAGAAAAGGCGATAAAGTTGTAAAAGGCGATATTCTTTGTGAAGGTTATGGTACTAAAGACGGGGATCTTGCTCTTGGAAGAAACCTGATGGTAGCATTTATGCCATGGAAAGGATATAACTTTGAGGATGCAATTGTTATTTCTGAGAAAATTGTAAAAGAAGATATATTTACTTCTGTTCATATTGAAGAATTTTCACTTGATGTTAGAGATACCAAACGTGGTGTAGAAGAACTAACCAATGATATTCCAAATGTTAGTTCAGAAGCTACTAAAGATCTTGATGAAAACGGACTTATAAGAATTGGTGCCGAAGTATCTGAAGGGGATATAATGATAGGAAAAATTACACCAAAAGGTGAAAGCGATCCTACTCCTGAAGAAAAACTTCTAAGAGCAATTTTTGGTGACAAAGCAGGTGATGTTAAAAATGCATCGCTTAAAGCACCACCATCAATGAAAGGTGTTGTTATTGAAAAGAGTTTGTTCTCAAGAGCTATTAAAGACAAAAAGAATAAATCGAAAGAAAAGGAAATAATTGATGCTCTTGAAAAAGAATATTCTACTTATTTCACTGATCTAAAGAGTAAACTAATCGATAAATTATTTGCCATAGTAAGTAATCGTACTTCTCAGGGAGTTAGTAATACTTATGGTGATGTTGTGGTTCCACAAAGAACCAAATTTACTCAAAAGATACTACAAAGCATTGACTATACATTAGTTAGCACCGATAAATGGACAACCGATAAAGGTAAAAACCAACTAATCAAAGACCTTATAAATAATTACAATATTAAATATAAGGAATTAACCGGTATACTTAACCGTAAAAGTTTTGTAGCCACTGTTGGTGATGAACTTCCAAAAGGAATTGTTCAAATGGCGAAAGTTTATGTTGCTAAGAAGCGTAAACTAAAAGTTGGGGATAAAATGGCAGGACGTCACGGTAATAAGGGTATTGTTGCCCGAATAGTACGTGAAGAAGATATGCCATTCCTTGAAGACGGAACTCCTGTTGATATAGTTCTTAATCCTCTTGGTGTGCCATCAAGGATGAACCTTGGACAGATTTACGAAACTGTTCTCGGATGGGCCGGTAAAAAATTAGGCTTACGTTTTGCAACTCCTATTTTTGATGGTGCTCATGTAGACCAGATAAACGGATATATGGATCAGGCAGGATTGCCAGAAAATGGAAGTACCTATCTTTATGATGGTGGTACCGGTGAGCGCTTCGATCAGCCCGCAACTGTAGGATATATTTATATGCTTAAGTTGCACCATATGGTTGATGATAAAATGCATGCCAGATCTATTGGACCATACTCGTTAATTACTCAACAGCCACTTGGTGGTAAAGCACAGTTTGGAGGCCAGCGTTTTGGTGAAATGGAGGTTTGGGCTCTCGAAGCATTCGGTGCCTCAAATATTCTTCAGGAAATTCTTACTGTAAAGTCTGACGATGTTACAGGTAGAGCAAAAGCCTACGAAACTATCGTAAAAGGTGAATCTATGCCTACTCCAAATATACCTGAATCATTCAATGTACTTGTACATGAATTAAGAGGTCTTGGTTTGGAATTGAGTTTTGACTAATTTTTCCTATTAATTGATTAAAATAAAATTGATATATGGCTTTCAGAAAAGACATCAAAATACCAAGTAACTTCAATAAAATAACTATTAGTTTGGCTTCGCCTGAGTCAATACTGGAAAAGTCATTTGGAGAAGTTCTTAAACCTGAAACTATTAACTACCGTACTTACAAGCCTGAAAGAGATGGTTTGTTTTGTGAAAGAATATTCGGACCTGTGAAGGATTACGAATGTCATTGCGGTAAATATAAGAGAATCAGATATAAAGGTATTGTTTGTGACAGATGTGGAGTTGAAGTAACTGAGAAAAAAGTCCGTCGTGAACGTATGGGCCACATTCAACTTGTGGTACCTGTAGTTCATATTTGGTTCTTTAGATCATTGCCTAATAAAATTGGTGCAATGCTCGGTCTTCAAACCAAAAAACTTGAAACAATAATATATTACGAACGCTATGCAGTAATTAATCCAGGTATAAAAGCCAAAGATGGAATTAATTATTTGGATTTGATTACAGAAGAAGAATATCTCGATATACTCGAAACTCTTCCTCCTGAAAATCAATACCTCGACGATAGCGATCCTGATAAGTTTATTGCAAAAATGGGTGCTGAGGCTGTGCATGATTTACTTGCTCAACTCGACCTTGATAAACTATCATACGATTTAAGGCATAAAGCAAATACAGAAACATCGCAGCAAAGAAAAGCAGAAGCACTAAAACGTCTTCAGGTTTTTGAAGCTTTCCGCGATGCAAGAAAAAGAGCTGAAAACAAACCGGAATGGATGATTGTTAAAGTCGTTCCTGTTATTCCGCCAGAATTAAGACCTCTTGTTCCACTGGATGGTGGAAGATTTGCTACTTCCGACCTTAACGACTTATATCGTAGGGTTATAATCAGAAATAACCGTCTGAAAAGACTAATTGAAATAAAAGCTCCCGACGTAATCATGCGTAATGAAAAGCGTATGCTTCAGGAAGCTGTTGATTCATTACTTGATAACTCAAGAAAATCGAGTGCAGTTAAAACTGAATCAAATCGTCCTCTTAAATCATTGAGTGATAGTTTAAAAGGTAAACAAGGACGTTTTCGTCAAAACCTTCTTGGTAAAAGAGTTGACTACTCAGGCCGTTCGGTAATTGTTGTAGGACCTACTCTTAAACTTAACGAATGTGGTATTCCTAAAGGTATGGCCGCTGAGTTGTTTAAGCCTTTTATTATCAGAAAACTTCTTGAAAGAGGTATTGTTAAAACTGTTAAATCAGCAAAGAAAATAGTTGAAAAGAAGGAAGCAGTTGTTTGGGATATTCTTGAAAGTATTTTGAAAGGACATCCTGTATTATTAAACCGTGCTCCTACCCTTCACCGTTTAGGTATTCAGGCTTTTCAACCAAAATTAGTTGAAGGAAAAGCAATTCAACTTCACCCATTAGTATGTACGGCATTTAATGCCGACTTTGATGGTGACCAAATGGCGGTTCACCTTCCACTGGGACATGCTGCTGTGCTTGAAGCTCAAATACTAATGCTTGCTTCTCATAATATTTTAAACCCTGCAAATGGTGCACCTATTACTGTTCCTTCTCAGGACATGGTATTGGGACTTTATTATATTACCAAAGCACGTAAAAGTACTGAAGAACACGTTGTTAAAGGTGAGGGAATGAAATTCTACTCCCCTGAAGAGGTTATTATCGCCTACAACGAGAAAAGGGCTGATCTTCACGCTATTATCAATGTTATGATTGATACTTTTGAAGATAACAAACCTGTAAAGAAAATGATTGAAACTACTGTTGGTAGGGTTATATTCAATCAAATAGTTCCTAAAGAATATGGTTATATTAACCAACTTCTAACTAAGAAATCACTTCGTGATATTATTGGTTTTATTCTTAAGAAAACAGGCACGGCCATAACTACTGAATTCCTTGATAATATTAAGGATCTTGGATTCCATATGGCATATAAAGGTGGACTTTCATTTAATCTTGGTAATGTACTTATTCCTGAGATTAAAGAAGTACTCGTGAAAAAGGCTAACGAAGAAGTAGACGAAGTAGTAAACAACTACAATATGGGTTTCATTACCAATAATGAGAGATATAATCAGATTATTGATATATGGACACATACAAATAGCCACTTAACCAACACCTTAATGAAAGAGTTATCACAAAATGATCAGGGATTTAATCCTGTTTATATGATGCTCGATTCCGGTGCTCGTGGTTCTAAAGAACAGATTCGTCAGTTATCAGGTATGAGGGGACTTATGGCTAAACCTCAAAAATCAGGAGCTACAGGAGGTGAAATTATTGAGAATCCTATTCTTTCAAACTTTAAAGAAGGTCTTACAGTTCTTGAGTATTTTATTTCTACACACGGTGCACGTAAAGGTCTTGCCGATACAGCACTTAAGACTGCCGATGCCGGTTATTTAACACGTCGTTTGGTAGATGTTGCTCAGGATGTGGTTATTAATATTGAAGACTGTGGTACATTAAGAGGATTAACAATTTCTGCACTTAAGAAGAATGAGGAAATTGTAGAATCACTTTACGACAGAATATTAGGTCGTGTTGCACTTCATGATATTTACAACCCTTTAACAAATGAGTTAATTTTAACTGCAGGTGAAGAAATTGATGAAGATGTTGCAAAAACTATCGAAGAAGCACCTATAGAAAATGTAGAAATCAGGTCAGTACTTACTTGTGAATCGAAACGTGGAGTATGTGCAAAGTGTTACGGTCGTAACCTTGCATCGGGCAGAATGGTTCAAAAGGGAGAGGCTGTTGGTGTAATAGCTGCTCAGTCGATTGGTGAGCCTGGTACTCAGTTAACACTTAGAACATTCCACCAGGGAGGTACTGCATCCAATATTGCTGCAACTTCAAAAATTGAAGCAAAATTTGATGGCCACCTTGATATTGAAGAACTTAGAACAGTAAATTACAAGAATAAAGATGGACATAAATACGAAATTGTTGTAGGTCGTTCAGCAGAGATGAAGATAATTGATGAGAAAACAGGAGTTGTTCTTGCATCATCAAATATTCCTTATTCTTCAAACTTGTATATTCCTAACGGATCGAAAGTTAAAAAAGGTGATACAATTGCCGACTGGGATCCATATAATGCAGTAATACTTTCCGAAGTAAAAGGTAGTGTTTCATTTGAAAATATTTTAGAAGGTCAAACTTATAGAGTAGAATCGGATGAGCAAACTGGATATTTTGAAAAGGTTATTATTGAAACACGTCAGAAAGCAAAGAATCCTAATATCAAAATACTTGATACCGACGGTTCGGTAATTCGCCAGTATGACCTACCTGTTGGAGCACACGTTCTTATTGAAGAAGGTACCAATATCCAGGCTGGTAGCATACTTGTTAAAATCCCCAGAGCATTTGGTAAAGCAGGTGATATTACAGGAGGTCTTCCACGTGTAACTGAGTTATTCGAGGCAAGAAATCCTTCAGAACCAGCAGTTGTATCTGAAATCGACGGTGTTGTAAGTTTTGGTAAAAAACTTAAAAGAGGTAACAGAGAGGTTATCATCACATCGAAAACCGGTGAAGAAAAGAAATACCTCATACCTACTTCAAAACAGATACTTGCACAGGAAAACGACTTTGTTAAAGCTGGAACAAGTTTATCAGATGGTGTTATGACACCTGCAGATATACTTGCTATTAAAGGACCTATGAAGGTTCAGGAGTACATTGTTAACGAAATTCAGGAAGTTTACCGTTTACAAGGTGTAAAAATTAATGATAAGCACTTTGAAACTATCGTTCGTCAAATGATGCGTAAAGTTCAGGTTGAAGATCCGGGTGATACTCGTTTCTTAGAAGGTGAACTTGTAAACAAAATTGAATTCATGGAAGTTAATGATGCTATTTTTGGAATGAAAGTAGTATTAGAAATTGGCGACTCAGAACTATTCCGTCAGGGACAAATTATCAGCGCTAGAAAGTTAAGAGACGAAAACTCAACTTTAAAGCGTCGTGACAAAGTTCTTGTGGAAGCCAGAGATGCTCAGCCAGCTACTGCCCGTCAGGTATTGCAGGGAATTACAAAAGCCTCACTACAAACCGAAAGTTTCATTTCTGCAGCTTCCTTCCAGGAAACTACAAAAGTTCTTACTCTTGCATCTATTGCTGCTAAATCAGATTCATTGTTAGGTCTTAAGGAAAACGTAATTGTTGGCCATAAGATTCCTGCAGGAACCGGTTTAAGAGAGTACGATGACATAATTGTTGGCTCAAAAGAAGATTATGAGCAAATTATGGATACTTCCGCAACCAGCGAAATTATTGATTTAGAAGATTAATTTCAAAATATAAAAGGCTGTCGAAGAGGTGTTAACACCATATTTGGCAGCCTTTTTTTTTAAACTTATTATAATGGAAGATAAAAACAAAAATAAAAACAAACTTAATATTGAACTTAGTGAAGAAATTGCTGAAGGTACTTATTCAAACCTTGCAATTATTTCGCATTCTCAATCAGAATTCATTGTCGACTTTGTTAAGTTAATGCCGGGAGCTCCTAAAGCAAAAGTTAAGTCCAGAATAATACTTACTCCGGAGCATGCAAAACGTCTTTATAAAGCACTGCATGATAATATCAGGAAGTTTGAAGCTATAAACGGCCCAATTAAAGAACCTAAAGATGGTGGCTTACCACCATTTACTATGGGAGGACCTACTGCTCAGGCATAGAAAATATTATTTTTCTATTTTATCTGTAATAAAATTACTCATTACTTCATATACCTTGTTTCTTACATTTTTATCAGAAAGAACAAGGTCGTGAATACCGTCAACTATTTCTTTTTCAGTTACATCATCGCCCAATACTTTTGCGTATTTTGCAATATGTTTTACGTTTAATACAGCATCTGCGGTAAGCATCGCTTCATTAAAATCATCAGGTTTCACACTTTTATTGGAATACATAACGAGTATTGGACATGTAATTTTTAGGCCTTTCTGTAATTCCTTTTGAGCAGTATGAATAGCATTTATCCAACCTAAATTTAGGTCAAAACCTTCAATAGGTTTCCATTTTAAGTTAAAATCCCATTCACCGTAAAAATCCTTGTGAATACTTTCTGCATATCCCTTTTTAAGTCCTTCCGGAGAGTTGATATTTGGGAACAATCTCCCAATGGCAGAAATAAAAGGAATTACAGCCATTAATGCCGGAGGATTATTAAACTCAAAAAAGGGACTGTTTAGTATTAAGCCCTTGATTACTCTTTTATTATTACTATGATGCGTATAAAGTGATGTTAGTAAACCTCCTGTGGAATGACCATAAAGAACTACTTCTGTATTCTTTTCAATATCAATTATTTCCTTAAAAGCTAAATCAAAATCCTCAAAATATTCTTTATAATTTCTAAAATTGTTGGGTTTTTGATGTGGTAGAATCGACCTCCCGTATTTTCTCAAATCGAGGGCATAAAAGTTATACTCCAAACTATTTGCCCAATCAGCAAATTTATCATGAAAGAAATAATCAATGAAACCATGAACATATAGTAGAGCTTTACTGGATTTTCCACTTGCCTTTCGTGCTACCAATGTTGCTTCTACCCTACCCTCATAATCATCAGGGCTATTCAGTTTTGTGATAGAAAAATTATGAGTTTTATCAAAATCCATGGCTGTAAAAATTTGATTTACACAAATGTACATAAAAAAAACTCTGTTCGTAACAATTACAAACAGAGTTTTTTATAAATATTACTATTTAATTATGGAAATTTTTATTTTGTTTTATCCGGAAAAGCAGGAATTTCAGGAACAGGTTTAAAATCCTTTAACTGTTCTAAAATAACCTCGATAGCCTTATTTAATTGCTGATCTTCTCCGGCATATTCTTTTGCAGGATCATTGTCGACAATTATATCTGGCTCAACGCCATGTCCTTCTATTACCCAATTACCATTTTCATCGAAAGGAGCAAATTCAGGACGTCGCATGTCACCACCATCAATAAATGGCATGGAACCTCTAATTCCAACTACTCCGCCCCAGGAACGTTTTCCTATTAAAGTACCTATCTTCATTTTCTTGAACTGATAAGGGAACAGGTCTCCGTCTGATGCTGAATAATTATCAAGCAGTAATACTTTAGGTCCTAATATCATTTGTGCAGGTTTAGTATTAACTCCATTATTTCTCGACATACCATAGAGTGCTAATTCACGGTTTAATCTCTCAATAATCATTGGAGACACATTACCTCCTCCATTACCTCTATCATCTATAATTAGAGCTTTCTTATTCAACTGAGGGTAGAAATGTTTTACAAACTCATTTAATCCACCAGGACCCATATCAGGAATATGTATATATCCAACCTGACCATCGGTAGCATCATTTACCTTCTTGGTATTCTCCATTACCCAATTATAGTAATAAAGTCCTGATTCATCTGCTATTGGAACAATAATATTCTTTTTGGCTCCTGACATATCAGGTTTAGAATTAGTACTTATTTCAATCTTTTTTCCTGCTTTACCAACCAACATTTCGTAGATATCGGCAACGTTTTTCGTTGATTTACCATTAATTTCAAGTATGTAATCGCCTTGGTTAATATCAACACCAATCTGAGTAAGTGGTGATCGGCTTCCATCAGTCCAATTTTCGCCTTTCAATATTTCATCTATTTTGAAATATCCACTGGCATCCTTGCTTATTTTGGCACCAAGTAAACCGGTTTTTATGCGTTCCGGTTTAGCTTTATCACCTCCATTAACATAAGCATGACCAACTGATAATTCACCAATCATTTCTCCGATAACATAATTTAAGTCGTTTCTGTTATTTACATAAGGGACTAATACCGAGTATTTCTTATTAATAGATTTCCAATCAAGCCCATGCATATTAGGCGCATAGAAGAAATCTCTCATTTGACGCCATGATTCGTTATAAATTTGCGCCCATTCTTCTTTTAAGTTAACCATAACTTTCATCTCCGACAGATCGATAAATTCTTCAGGTTTAACTTTTGAATTAGGCAGATTAATTACAGCGTATTTACCCTGTAAACCAACAAGCATCTTTTTATGATCTGCTGAAATTACAAAACTGCTAATATTACCAAGTTCAGTTGATTTTTGATTTTTCAAATCATAAACCATAAACTTGGCTCCCTTAATTTTACTACTTGAGTAGTTATAATATATTTTATCACCAACAGGGCTTAGGTTCCAGTAACTACCAGCCTTTCCCGGAAGAGCAATAACTCTATCCTGAATACCATCGAAATCAATATTTACGGCAAACTCCTTCTCTTCCTCATCATCTTTTCCTTTTTTCGACGATTTTTCCGATTTACTTTTGGAATCTTCTTTAGTAACACTTACTTCATCATTGGTTGGTTCGAATGGTGAAGGAGTAGATTTTTGTAAGGTTACAAAATAAATCTTACTCATATCACGATATGCATGATTCCATTCCGTCCAGCTGTAAATCGGATTAAAATCTCTTGAAGAAGTGAAGAATAAGTACTTGCCATCGGGACTAAACACAGATCCATTGGCATCGTACCAGTTATCGGATATTTGATGAGTATCACCGGTTTTGGTATCATAAACCATAACTTTGCTAACTGTAGATTGTTCTGGTTTTGTGTAAGTTACCCAACGATTATCAGGAGACCAATTATAACTTCTGATTTCCCAAGCTTCGGCTTCGGCAATAACTTTTACTTTTTTCGAATCAATATCAACAATATTAAGTCTGCCCATTTTATCGCCCCACAACAATTTTTTGCTATCGGGTGACCAAATGGGGTTATACTTATAAGTATCAGAATTTGAGGTTATTTTAATCGCATCTTCTTTACCATTTTGATTTTGAATATAAATTTCATCTTCACCAGTTCTATCACTTATAAAGGAAATATATTTGCCATTGGGAGACCATTCTACATTTCTGTCGTGAACACCGGAACTTTCAGTTAAGTTGCGAGTGATTCCAGATTCAGCAGGAACAGTAAAAACATCACCTCTAGCTCCGAACACAACTCTTTTTCCATCTGGCGAAACAGCCCATGAATTAATAAATTTTGAAGCATCCTTGATTTCATTTCTGGCAGTAAGCATATCATTTTCAATATTTACGCTTACTTTTGAAATTTCACCTGTGGCAATATTATATTTATAGATATATCCGCCATTTTCGTATACAATAAAATCCTTTCCAAGGGAAGGGAATTTGATATCATATTCGGTATAATTTGTAATCTTTTCGGTTTTCATTGATGTCAGGTCGTAGGCGAACATATTCATTGTTCTGTCGCGATCACTAAGAAAGAATACTTTATTTCCATGCCACATGGGAAAAATATCCTGACCGATATTATCGGTAATTTGTGTTGTTTTTTTGGTTTCGAAATCATAAATCCAGATATCATCTGCCATTCCACCCTTATAGTATTTCCAGGTACGGAATTCCCTGAACACTCTGTTCATAGCCATCTTCTTGCCGTCGGGAGAAAACGAGCACCAACTACCTGTTGGGAGTGGTAACTCCTCAGATAAACCACCTTCTTGATTTACACTGAATAATTGGCCTTTAAATGAGTTGAATGTTTGTTTTCTTGAGCGATAAATAATATCATCACCTTTCCAGGTCATAACAATATTGTTTGGGCCCATGCGGTCGGAAACATCATCTCTTCCCAAAGTTGCAGTATATGTTATTCTCTCAGGAACACCACCTGTTGATGGTATTGTAAACACCTCTGTGTTTCCATCATATTGACCTGTAAAGGCAATGGTTTTTCCATCAGGAGAGAAACGTGCAAACATCTCATATCCTTTAACATCGCTGGTTAATTTTCGAGCCACCCCACCTTCCGAAGAAACTGTATAAAGGTCGCCGGCATAGGTAAATACTACCTGATCGCCATAAATTGCAGGAAATCTTAAAAGTCGTACATCATTTTCAGCCATTAATCCGGAAAATAACATAAGAGAAATAAGACTTAGTAAAATCTTTTTCATTCCTATTCTTTTTGATTATTAATAATTTGAACTTTTCTTAATACTATTTTTATGCCGTAAACCTCTATAATCTGATTATTAACATCTTAACAAATCACACTAATGCAAACAACTAAATAATGTTCAAAAACAAACATACACTGTTCGTTTTTGAACACATAATTATATTTTAGAAATACAGTTGTTCAAGGTATATGCTTTCACCAATATAAACCAGAAAGCAATTTATTTTTTCATATCCCAGACTACTTATAAGGGTATAATAATCTTCAATTTGACGGTGATAATGTTTTTGCATTTTACCGGTTTTATAGTCTATTATTGCTAGTTCATCATCTACTATAACCAGTCTGTCGGGTCTTAATATATTACCTCCTCCATCATATACTTCTGATTCATTTTTTACCACAGCCAATTTTGAAAAAAACTTAGCTAATTTCGGATGTTCAACAACTTTTAGTATTAAACTCCGCAGTTTATCTATTTCACGCTCAGATACAAACCCAAAACTTTCATACTTCTTAAGCACATTTTCAACATCATCAATAGTTTCAATTTCAGATAATATTCTATGGATTAAATTTCCATAAGCTTCAGGGCTTTTTGATTCGATATCGCTCCATGATATCTCCTCCGACTTGGCAATTTTTACTATTCTGTTTAAGTCAACAGATGGATAAACACCAAGATTGATATAATTAACATCTTTATTATCGGGTGTTTTTGCAGTTTCAGCCTTCAGAACACCATTTTCAAATACAAACTCATTATTAGAATTTTTTGATATAAAATCTAAAATAAGTTTACCATATTGATTTCTTTTATCATTAGATGCAACCGTAAACAGAGCATGTGAAGCACGGGTAAAACTTACATAAACAAGATTTAAAAAATCGAGATTTTCCTTTTCTTTCTCTTTATCATATTCATCTTCAAATCCAACTTCAGCAGTTTGCTTTGTTAGAGGTATTATTGTTTTTGAGAGTTTTGGTATTTGCAATTCGGATATGTCGGCCCAAATTATGTTCGAATTGTTCGAAACTGAATCATTCAAATCGGCTATTACTACTTTAAAAGCCAAACCTTTCGATTTATGGGCGGTCATAAGTTTAATGGCATCAGGTTGTTCGGGAGTACTTACAAAGATTTTTGTTTTTTTCTCATTCCAATATTCCAAAAATTCAACTACAGTATATTTTGTTGAGTTTTGTGATTTAAATACGAAGTCGAGAAAAAATTGTAAAAATATATCCGCTTCTTTATCGAAATCAAACAGGCGAATGGCAAACTCACACACTTCATAAAGTGAATAGGACAACAAATTACCAATATCAATTTTTTTATCAAATAACTGAAATACAAACAAATACGTTTCTGATGAAAAGTTTGAAATTTCTTCCAGAAGTTCTTCAGTATTATCAAAACCTTTTAATTCTGCGTATTTGATAATAAAGTCGGCGAGAAATATTTTTTCATAAGGCTTGGTAAGCATATGAAGCAATGATATAATCATCGACACTTTTGGGGAGTTATTTACCAAAAGCGATTCGGAGGAAACTACCTTATAATTTTTTGAAATTAAATAATTTGCTAGTTCCGATATAGATTTCTTTCGCCTGCCCAGAACGCAAATATCTCCTGGTTCAAAGCCTGCTTCTATTGACTCTTTTATGAACGATTCAATTTTTTGCTGCTTTTCGGGTTGAAATTCATCTTTATTTTGCGCCTCTACAATTTCAAGTTTTACATAAGACTCGTGCCGAAGAATATGTTTTTGCTCCAGATTACTATAATGCTTTTTTATGCTATGCTTCTCTGCTTCTATTAAGTTGGTGAAAAACAAATTATTAAAGTCAACTATTGTTTTGCCTGATCTGTAATTATAATCGAGTACTTTTTCTTCGTACTGACTTTTCAGAAGGTTTTCTCTGCTTTGGCTCAATAAGGAATCATCTTTTGGATACAGTTTTGGCAAATTCGAAAAAAGCTCAACTTCTCCATTTCTAAATCTGTATATTGCTTGTTTAGCATCTCCAACCAACATACTGAAATTATTGTTTGATAGCGATTCTTCAACCAGTGGTAACAAATTATTCCATTGTAAAACAGAAGTATCCTGAAACTCATCAATAAGAAAGTTTTTGTATTTAAAGCCTAAACGTTCATAAAGAAAAGGGATAGGTTGTCCTGCAATACTATCACTTATTTTTTTGTTGAATTCAGAAATATGCACTTTTGAACTACGTTCCACGAACTCATTAAAAAGACCTTGAATTACAGTTGTTAGAGCTACAGAATAAATCTTCGAATTTATAAAGTTCAATAATATGTAATTTGGTACATCATCTATTATTTGATAAAACAATTCTTTAAGCCTAGGTTTAATTTCATCCATTGCAGAAATAATTCCCGGATTTGATTTTTTCGCTATCCATTTGTCGTTTTCAACGGTATCGATATTACGTTTACCAGGTAATATTTCTTTGGCAGAGGAAATATCCTGAATTTTATTGAAATAGCCGTATATACCCTTTTCTTTATAGCTTATATCATCTGCAGTAAGCGAAACTGAGGAGAACAAATCCATGGCTTGTTTGGCATGCTCCTGAATATCATTTTTTAGATGTTTCTGCTTTTTATTTATCAGTTTTATGATTTCTACAAAATCATCAATATTCAGTGAATTTAAAAATTTCTTTTGAGTAAATACATCTTCACTTAAGTTATAATTCACAAATTCAGAGAGCATTAAGCTAATATTGTGGGTTTTTTCTTCTTCAATTTGCTTAAAAACGAAACTCAATAATATGTTTGTGAGTTGCTTATCATGGCCAATCTTGCTATAAAGGTCATCTAAAATCTCCGGGATTAAATCATCCTTATCCAGAATAATTTCAAAATTTGATGGAAGGTGAAGTTCATTTGCAAATGTTCTTATTATCTTGTGCACGAATGAATCGATAGTTGAAACAGAAAACTCATCATAATTATGAGTAATCAAGTTCAGCAAATCTCTACCTCTCTTTTGAAATTCATCATCTTCAATTTGGAGATACTTTTTAAGTTTTTCAGTAATAAAATTATTTTCAGCATTTGAAATAATCACAAGAGTAGAGATGATCCGTGATTTCATTTCATTTGCAGCCTTATTTGTGAATGTAATAGCCAGCGTTCTCTTAAAATCGTTAGGATTTTTCAGGCACAATTTTAAATACTCCAAAACAAGAGTTGCTGTTTTACCTGATCCTGCAGAAGATTTATAAACTACAAATGCCATTAATTGTTTTTATTTTTCTTCTTAGAAGACTTTCTACTTCTAAATAATTGCTTTAATGTGGTGAATTCCTTTTTAAATGCAACGCCAACTCCCTGAGTATAAGGCGATACTTTGTCGTAATTATTATAATAATACCATGAGTTTACATTAGAATGGTTATATGCTTTTAGTATCCATCTGCCATCTTCGGTTAATTTGTAGGCAACATCAACATCTCCAACAATATTACTGGCACTCTGACCTGAATTGTCGTAACTAACACCAAAATTTCCATCAATCAGCAAGCGGTCATCAAATAATTGTGTTGACAGAGCCACTTCAAATTCCTGATTAGAAATATTATCTCCGGGTTTATAATTTACTCCAATATCTACATCGTCGGATATTCGCGAGAGCATACTGCTCAGCTGGTTAGTTAAAATTGTATAGCCTGATGTTGAAAGATTATAATTTGATGCATTACTATAACTAAAAGATCCTAAAACCAATAGTGAGATCATTTGTTGATTCATCATGGCGATATTGGTAGTATCCAATTGGGCGAATACCTGACGTTGTAAATCGGGATCCAGGTCAGGAATTTTTATTTCGAATGAAATAGTTGGATCCAGAAGTTGGTTTGTAAGTTTTATATAACACTCTACATTAACTTTATTTTTAAAATTTACGGAAGTATCTATACTTAAACCAAGACTGTTTAAATTGGCTTTTACTCTATACATTCCTTTCAAATTAATATTTGCCGTATAAGGATCTCCTGTCCACGAAATTCTACCACCCTTTACAATTTCGAACCTCTTATTAACCAAGTTTTCTATGGTAAATTTAAACCTTCCTCTATCAACAACATATTCTCCAAAAAGGTTAAAATCGCCATCAGAATTAAAATTCATATCCAACTTCCCGCTACCTTGTGATTCTATATCTCCCATATTTGAAGGCATACTTATAAATATTCTTGCTGTGGGAGTTATGTTCATTCCCAGATCAATATTAAATTTTAATTCCTCCTTCTTTTCGCTAATTATTTTATCTTCCTCCAGTACTTGCTGCAGACTATCACTTTCACTTTTGACAAAAATTATATAGTCCTTATCATAAACTTCAGTTGTATAGTCCAATGGCAGAAACACTTTGGTTCCACTTAATGTAGTTGTTTCTATCTGGAGATATATATCATTTGGTTTACCTGTTACCGACATATTTCCCTTAAGTATTCCACTTCCATAATATAAATCGTTCATACTTCGGGTAGTATTAAAAAACAGAAGTTTGTCGGTGGTAATATTAACATCCAATTCAGAATCCTTAAAATAATCATGCTTCATAAAACCACTTATTTTTGCCTGATTTCCAATTGTATCAAAAATTATGAGTTTATCAAACCTAATAGCATCCCTATCAAACACTATCAAATTTGAGAATAAATACCTTGTATTCAAATATTTAATTATCAAACTTGTGTTGTTAATTTTGGCATAACCTGTTAATTCAGGCTTATCAAAGTTTCCCTTTAGTTTTAGTTTTCCGGTACTTAGCCCTTTTAAATCAGAAATATACGAATCCAGAAATGGTTCAACTGCACGAAGTTTAAAATCTTTATAATCGATGAAAATATCAAAAACACTATCTCTTTTAAAAGGATAATAATATCCCCCGGCGAGGAGCATTTGACTTGGAATTTCTTCTTCGTCATTTATTATTTGCGCTTTCAGGTAAATCGACTCATTATGATTGTCCCATGTATTTAGAATATGCGCTCTACCTAAATATTGTCCGTTAAGCACTAAATCTTCAAAATTTAGGTTTGATACAAATGTAGGTTTATCACCAATAGTACCAATATTCAAATAACCATCTACCAATCCATCAAGGTTAAATCCATAGGAGCGTGTTAAAATATCGAAAAACGAAATATTCCATTTACGAAAGTTAACTACCAGAGTATCTGTTGATTCCCCCAACAGTTCGCCATCTATTTCAAGTTTTGAACCATCTGCATAGATATTCAAATTTTCTATTTTAATGCCTCCAGGTACAATTCCAATTCGATTAGTAGTATCTATAGTCCAGGCAATATTATTTATTATTACATCCGTCTTATTAATCTCAAGAAAATCGAAAATAGAATCACGAAGCATTTTACCGGCAATTATCCCTCTATTGACTCTCTTTTGGTTTGGATTCTCCCAACTTAATTGATAGTCCAAATGATTATTACTAAAATTACTTGTAAATTTTACACTGTCGATTCCCAGAACTGTTTTATCAAATTCGGAACTATCCTTCATTACTATTGCATCAACATTATATTCAAAGTTTAAGATCTCATTTCCGGTTGAAAACTTAAAATGATTTTCCAACAAATCAATTCCAAATAAATTTGCCTTATCAGTTACAATATCTACTAAAATATCATCATTCTCAAAATCCAGACTTGCATTCAAAGAAGTATTTTTTTCAAGAGTTAAACCATTAAATAAATGCTTATTTAGCATTTCTGTACTCTTTAAGTCTACTGATAAGTCGGCATAATTATTTTCAATATCGCTTGTGCCTGAAGGCAGTAATGCATAATAACTATTCAATAATGCCATGGTGGAACTTGCAAGTGTTGTAATATTATACTCCCCTTTTAATTCCATTTTTACAAAATCTGAAAAAAGATTAAATGTATTTTTATTATCATTATGCTCTTTTCTAAAAACTATTGAATCGTACTCATAATTATCCTCGCCGAACTTGAATTTTACATCATGCATTGCTAAATCAGCATTCATCTCATCTATATTAAAACCTTCTATTTCGAGATTTAATTTAGTGGACAACATTAAAGGATTATTCCAATAACCTAATTCATGGAGATTAACTTTTTTAATCGCAGAATTTACAATTAGTCTTGGGATTTCATTAAAATGATAAGTTAAACTTCCTTCCGTTAATAGCTTTTTGTCTGCAATACGAAAATCAGAAGTTAACTTTTCTTTTTCGTATGTACCATTCAACCTAACTCTATTCAAGTGGTTGCCAATAGCATTTATATAATCCGCCGTAACTTCATAGTCTAGTTTAAGTTTATCAGGATAAATTCCTTTCAGGTTAAATTGACTTTTAAAGGTGGTTTTGCCCAGAACATCAGCCTGGTCAATTATTTCTCCAATATTTAAATTATCAACATCAAAGGTTGACATTAGGAAAATACTGTCATTTTTATCTTCCTTAAAATTGATATTAGCAGCAATAGAAGCCTCTTTTAGAGCAATGTTAATATTACTTTCAAAATCAGTATAATAGCCTTCAAAACTACCTCTAAGATTAATTTTTTCGTTGCAATCAATATTAATTGGGATGTTCAAGTGTTTCTCATCTATGGGCAAAACAATAGATTCAATATCGCACAATGTTGTAGATAAATCCTGTATCCCCATTTGGATATAAGAAGTATAGAAATCCGGTAATCCTTTAATATAAAAGTCTCCATTTAATGATGTACTATTACCATACTCAACAACTAAATTATCACCATTCAATTCTCTAATGGTACCATAAGCATTTCCACTAACACTAAGCCTATCAGGCATTTCAAAAAGAACCTCTGAGAAATACCCGAGATCTGACATTAGCAATTCTGATTTTCTGAGGTCACATTTCATAACCACCGAATCCAGGAACTCACTCATATCGGCATAAGATGAATAAATAAATTTTAAGTCAAAGTCCAAATTTGAGTTATCCGTCCGAACTTTTGACTCTAAAACCTCCATTGCTGTTGAACTTATTGAATATTTAGCTGAAAGATTCTTCACCTTTAAACCACTTTTTTCATGTGCTTGCAGCATTATTATATCAATCATCAGAGAATCGTTGATCAGATCAAAATTTTCGAGCAAGCCATTTATGCCGAAATAGTCCATGTTGCCATAATCCATTCCATTTCCGTTATCATATTCCTGATTTCCATCATAAAATTTGAAACGACATTGCTTCATAACAATATTATCAACTTTCAATTCAAATGTTCCTGAACTCTCCCCTTCTGTATCACCTTGCAGATCCTTTATTATGCTCAAAAAACCAAAATCATCATCTCCTTTATATCTTGCCAGAGCAAAATATGCTCCATCCAATTCAACTTCAGCAAAATTTACACTATTTATCCAGGGAAATTTTGGAAGTGCATTTATCTTGTCAACAGTGAGTATCGTACTATCCCTATGATCCTTTAATTCAAGGCCGCTAATATTTACTCCATCATAAAAACTAAAATTTACGGCTTCAATACTTACCTCTCTGTCTATTTTATTGGCAAACCAATCAGTTGCAAGTCTGGCACTTAACGTCTGAACCAAAGGGCTACGAAATAGTATAGTTATTGCTATAGGTAATGAAATTATTACCATAATAAAATAAAACAGAATGTTTACAAGCCTTTTTTTAATAATTTTGGCGGTTGAATTTTCTCTCAAATGAATAAATATATACTTGGCATAGAATCATCTTGTGACGATACATCTGCTGCTGTTTTAAAAAACACACAATTACTATCTAATGTTATCGCTAATCAGGATGTCCACAAAACTTACGGTGGCGTTGTTCCTGAACTCGCTTCAAGGGCTCATCAACAAAATATAATACCTGTTGTTGAATACGCACTTAATAAGGCAAAGATACAGAAAAATCAGTTGAGTGCTATAGCATTTACAAGGGGTCCGGGTTTACTTGGATCACTACTAGTTGGAACCTCTTTTGCTAAATCTTTTGCACTGGGATTAGACATTCCAATGGTAGAAGTTGATCATTTAAAAGCACATATTTTATCTCATTTTATTGATGATGAAGATACTGTTGATCATCCAAATTTTCCGTTTTTATGTTTAACTGTTTCCGGAGGTCATACTCAGATTGTGAGAGTTGAAAGTCCTTCTAAAATGGAAATCCTGGGAAAAACAATTGATGATGCTGCTGGTGAGGCTTTCGATAAGGCAGCTAAAATTATGGGTTTGCCATATCCGGGAGGACCCGAAATTGATAAACTGGCAAAAATTGGAAACCCTCTTGCTTTTGAATTTCCGGCATCCAGCATGCAGGGATTAAATTATAGTTTCAGTGGTTTAAAAACGTCATTCTTATATTTCCTTCGAGATAATCTAAAACTCGATGAAAATTTTATAGATAAAAACAAAGCAGATCTGGCAGCTTCGATACAGCATACTATTATAAAAATGCTGTTAAACAAAGTAAAAAGAGCCATAAATGAGACCAATATTAAGGAAATTGCCATAGCAGGAGGAGTATCAGCTAATTCTGGTTTGCGAGCAGCAATAACTGAAGAAGCAATAAAGAATGGCTGGAAAACTTTTATTCCAAAAATTCAATACAGCACCGACAATGCCGCTATGATAGCAATTGCAGGCTATTTTAAATATTTAGATGGTGATTTCTCATCACAGGATGTTACACCTTACGCCAGGAGTAGGTTTTAGTTATTGGTCATTGGTCATTGGTCATTGGTGGTCATTGGTCATTGGTGATTGGTCATTGGTGATTGGTGATTGGTCATTGGTGGTCATTGGTCATTGGTCATTGGTCATTGGTCATTGGTCATTGGTGAATAGTGGTTCAAACCCTACACTTTTCCCTATTAACTATTCACTATTAACTATTAACTATTAACTATTCACTATTCACTATTCACTATTAACTATTAACTATTAACTAT
>JBFFLX010000007.1:0-51244 GCA_041554435.1 Bacteroidales bacterium | reverse complement strand
TAATATTAATGATCATCATGTAAACTCTCCATTAAATAAGGATGTTTTTTGGGAATTAAATTTGACTTGCTCAATGCAATTGCAACTACCAAAGCAAATATTCCAAAATATCCAAGGAAACTACCAATTTCTATATATGTAATATTGTGGGCTTCAACAGTTCCCGGCATTATCGACATATAAAGTTCAATCCATTGGCCTACTATTAATATTGCTGTAATAGTTAATAAGCCCCAATTTGATTTACCAATTTTGTTCCACATCAGGAATGTAAATGGCACAAACCAGTTAAGTATTAATTCAGCATAAAACAGAGTTTTATATTCTGTCATAATACGAGGAACATAATAAACTGTTTCCTCAGGAATATTTGCATACCAAATCAAAAGGTATTGCGATAGCCACATATATCCCCATATTATACTCAATGCAAAAATATATCTTTGGAAGTCGGCTTTATGATTTCTGGTAAGTTGTGGAAAATATCCCTGCATATGCAGAATTACTGCAATAGCAGCAACAATAGCAGTACCATGCAAGAATGCAGATACAAACTTCTTAATGGCATAAATGGTTGAATACCAGTGAGCATCCAGCGACATCAACCAGTCGATTGAGAATAATGAAAAACTAAATGCTAAAACAAAGATTAATACTTTAGATGTGAATTCTGCTTTCTCAAAGAATTTTGTACCACCTTCAGTATCTTCTTTAATCGATAAACTTCTGATTCTCAATGTAAGAAATATCCATAACAAGAAGAAAACCACAAAACGAACAGCAAAAAATGGCAAATTCAAATATGCTGATTTATGCATTAAAATTGGATCACTTTCCACTGCCTCATGATGCGACCAATGATAAAGGTCGTGAACACCAAAAAACATTATAAACCAAAGCACAAACGAAACCAATAAATAGATGCCCATTGCCTGAGGAATACGCAAATAAGATGACGACCATCCTGATTGTGTAATCGACTGCATGGTCATCCAGAAAATGGCGCCTATTGCCAATGATAGGAAGTAATAATTATTAAGCAATAAATTTGCCCAGGTACGATGAGTTTCTCCTGTTAGAAAACCTGCAATTATTGCTATCAAACCGATGGCAATAAGAACGATCATCGATATTCTGAATTTACTCCCTACTTTAAATTGTATATCTAAATTCATGATATAATATTTTTTCTTTTTAATAATCTTTATCTACTTGGCAAGTTCCCTTACATAGTTTACAATTTTCCATCTTTCATCAGAAGGAATCATAGCCCCATGAGCACCCATAAGACCTGAAATAGAACCATAAGTAATTACATAATAAATTTCACCATCAGGTTTATTCTTAACATAAGATTCTACCAAAGATGTTGGTTTAGCGGGAAACAATTTTGAAGTATATAAATGTCCGTCTCCTTTGCCTTTTATGCCATGGCAATCGGAGCAGAAAATTCTGTATGCTTCTTTTCCCTCTGCTAAAGTCTCAGCATTTACAGTCATAGGATTTGTCAGTTCTTGGCCTGCAAGCGACTGGTTAACAGCCTTTTCGCCAATACTGCTTCCCGGATAAGGGAAAGGCATTTTGCCCCTTGCTACGGAACCCAGAGGTTCGGCTTGGTTTGTCATACCGTTAGGTAGGATCGGGTTAGGTGAATATGCCTTATAAAACTTTGAATAATACATATCTAGTTTTCCCATATAAGCATAACCCGGATTGTTCTTGTCTTTATTACAAGCAACAAAGAACAAAGGAATCAACAATAATATTAAGAGATTTTTTATTTTCATCTTTCCTTTTTTTACGAATTATAATTTACATCAGACTCCTTAATTTCAACGGCTCCCGATTCTTTCATTAGATTATTGATATTCTTGATATCACCATCACTCATGTCATCTGTTTTACTAACTACAATAACGAATTTATCGTTTGTAGATTCGGGAACAGGCAATGTAACTTCCTTACCGGGATATAATTTATCGCGAATAAAATAAGTAAGGAAAGTAAACAAGGTTCCTATGTTTATTGTTAAAACAAAAATGATAATAATAAATGATAGTGTATTTAGAGGTTTTCCACCGAATTTTAGTGGATAACTAACTACCGATGTCCAATATAGAAATGCAAATACCACTATTACTGCAAACACTCCATAAAGGAAAGTGGCAAGAGGTAACCTTGTGGTAAGTTTTAATCTTTCGAATACCCCATGAATCGGGAATGGCGACATTACATCGGCAACTTCTACGCCATTTTCCTGAAGCTTGTCTACTGCTTTCAGTAATACAACTTCATCGTCGTATATTCCTATAATATTAGTCCTCATCGGTAAATGATTTTAATGTTGTAGTTTCTTTTAATACACTTTTAACCTCACTGATAGCAATTGTTGGAACGAAGCGGAAGAACATTAGTACTCCCAGTAAGAATAATCCTATTGTTCCCACGAATATTGCAATTTCAGTTATCGTTGGTGAATATGTAGCCCATGTTGCAGGTAAGAAGTCTTTTGAAAGAGATGTAACAACAATTACATATCTTTCAAACCACATACCTATATTTATAAAAATAGAGATTATAAATACCATGGGTATGTTCTTTCTTATTTTCTTAAACCAGAATAATTGAGGTATGATGGCATTACAGGTAATCATTGTCCAATAGGCAAATTTGTAATCTCCAGTTACTCTGTTTTTCATAAAAGTAAATAGTTCGTATTCGTTTCCTGAATACCAAGCCATGAACAACTCTGTTAAGTATGCAGTGGCCATTATCAAAGAGATAAATGTTAGTATGCGTGCAACAGCATCGAAATGGCCATCGGTAACTATGTCTTTAAATCGATAAACTTTTCTAAGGATAATCATAAGAGTTAATACCATACCAAATCCGGAGAAAATTGCTCCCACAACAAAATACGGAGGGAAAATTGTTGTATGCCATCCCGGAACAACCGATACTGAAAAGTCCATTGATACTATAGAGTGAACTGAAACAACCAGAGGTGCTGCCATTCCACCAAGAAGTATAGCTGCGGTTTCGAAACGTAACCAGCTTTTTGCATTTCCTATCCATCCGAAACTTAATGCTCCGTATATTTTTCTTTTTATTTTAGAAGCCGTTCTTTCTCTTATTGTTGCAAAATCAGGTATCATACCTATATACCAGAAAGCAAAACTAGCCATGAAATATGTTGAGATTGCTACAACGTCCCAAAAAAGTGGTGAGTTGAAATTATCCCAAAGAGGACCTCTGGTATTCCAATAAGGGAAGATGAAAAATCCGTCCCAAATTCTACCCATGTGGATAAGTGGAAATAATCCGGCGGCCATTACTGCGAAAATTGTCATGGCTTCTGCAGCCCTGTTAATGGATGTACGCCATTTTTGCCTTACAATAAGCAGGAAGATGGAAAAAGCGGTTCCGGCATGACCTATACCAATCCACCAAACAAAGTTGATGATTGCCCATCCCCAGGCAACATTGTTATTTAGCCCCCAGGCACCTATACCTGTTGTGATGGTATTGTAAAATCCCCATACACCCCAAAATAATGCTCCGGTAGCCAAAAATGCGGTAACCCACCACCACATTGGTGTTTTTTCGTTCATCGGACGAAGCACCTCGTGTGTGATATCACTGTACGATTTGTTACCTTTTATTAATACTCCTCTGACTCTGGTATTGTACATATTTTCAGATATTTATCATTATAATTATCACAAATTAAGCTTGTCTGTTTTTAACTTTAGTTAGATATGATGTTGAAGGTAAAGTATGTAAGTGCTCAAGTAAATGATACATACGATCTTCTTTAACATTTTGGCTTACCTGACTATTTTCGTCAAGAAGATTGCCAAATGTAATGGCATCTGTTGGACAGGATTGTGAACATGCAGTTTGAACTTCTCCATCGCGTAACTCACGATTTTCCATTTTTGCAGTAAGTTTCTTTTCCTGCAAACGCTGTACACAAAGTGAACATTTCTCCACTACACCTCTCTGACGAACAATTACATCCGGGTTAAGAACCATCTTGCCCAAATCACTGTTCATATTATAATCGAACTGATTGTTGTTTGAAAATTCAAACCAGTTAAAACGTCTTACTTTATAAGGGCAGTTATTTATACAATAACGAGTACCTATACAACGGTTATAAGCCATTTGGTTAAGACCTTCGCTACTATGGTTGGTGGCGGCAACCGGACAAACATTCTCGCAAGGAGCATTGTCGCAATGCTGACACATTACCGGCATATGATAAACATCTGGATTGGCCTCTTCGGCAGAATAATATCTGTCGATACGCATCCAGTGCATTATACGACGGTTTTTTACCTGCTCTTTTCCAATAACGGCAACATTATTCTCCGACTGACAAGCAATAACGCAGTTAGCACATCCTGTACATGAATTGAGGTCGATAGTCATTCCCCATTGAATACCATCAAAATCTATTTTGTTATAGAGGGTGGCATTGTTCTTTTCATCTAAAACATGTTGTTCGTTACCAGCATGTGAATTTTTCATATACTCTGGAAGAGTTGTTTCACGAGCAATCGCTCTGCCTTCCATGGTATGATGAATTTGGGTAACAGCAAGAGGATAAGTCTTTGCTGTTTTTTCAATCTTAACTTCTTTCCCCATAAGGGCAATATTTCCGTTTTTGTTGGCTAAGCCGAAAGCATTTTTGCCAACACCATTCCCGGCTTTACCGGCTGCTGTTCTTCCAAAACCCAGTGCAATACCAATTGTTCCTTCAGCCTGACCGGGCTGAACAATAACAGGAAGTTCTATTCCATTAACACTAACTACATCCTCAAATTTGAGATTGTTTTCCTCGGCATACTTTATGGGAACACTAACATAATTATCCCAGGTTGCAGTGGTTATTGGATCGGGCATTTCGAGCAACCAAGGGTTATTGGTATACTTGCCACTTCCTATGGCAATCTTCTCATAAAGAGCAAGTTCAATACCTTTTGCTGATGTGCCGGCAGCAAGTTTCTGCTCAGCAAAACTGAATTCTTTGTCTTCAACTGTATAGGAATAAACTCCGTCGTGCTTTGTTTGATTCCATTTTGTTTTAAAGTTTCCTTCATCAGTTAAAATAGTTTTCCAGTTGTTTTCAAGATAATCTCTGAAAACACCATTTATTCCTGCCCATTTCATCAAACTATCCTGAAACTGACGTGTATTAAATATAGGGTTAATAGTAGGTTGCTGAATACTCATTTCACCTTTTATAACTTCAGCATCATTCCACGATTCAAGATAATTATTATCGGGTGCAATAAATTTACAAAGGTCAGCAGTTTCATCTCTCGTATCGGCAAAGGAAACTTTGAATTTAACTTTGCTCATTCCATTTACAAAGGCCTTTGAATCGTAATAATCGTAAGCAGGATTTACATTATAAAGCAGTAAACCATGAATCTTATCATTATTCATTTCTTTAACCACCTTTGCCATTGCTTCTTCATTACCCTGTTTTAAGTTAAACGGACGGCTGAGGTCGAGTGTTTGGCCGTAATTTCCTAATGCATTGTTTATTGCATTTACAATAAGTTGTATGTTCAGATTATTTGTTCCTGAAACTACCAATGATTTTCCCTTATTTTTAAGAAGATCTTTCGCCACCTGTTTCACATCTACAGGAGAAGCAGGAGCATTATAAGTTGACATGCCGGTTGCTTTTGCAACTTCATTATAAAGGTTTAATAAAACTGTTGCTTCCTGCGATGGTTTTATTCCATATCTGTAATCGGCATTGGATCCTGTAAGTGAAAGGTTGGATTCAAATTGATAAAGGCGCGACATATCAGTATTTCCTTTAAACAGTTTGCGGTTTTTCGAGAACTGTTTTGAGAAGGAAACAGGATCGAGCCATGTTCCCAGATAATCAGCATTAAAACCAACTATAACTTTTGAATTTTCAATTGAATAAGTAGGAATAATGGCTTCTCCAAAATTGAGTTCATGAGCTTTACGTATAGCCTCATAACTAACAGCATCGTAGGTAACCCACTCCACAGTAGGATATCTGGCAATAAATTCGCCTATTAGTTTTTTAGTTGTAGGACTGATAATTGTAGAGGTTAGCAAAACAACTTTTCTGCCGCTTAAACTATGCGACTCAAGATTATCCATTATCTCTTTATCGATGGTTTCCCAATTGGAATCAGCCTTTATTTTAACAGGATTTTTCAATCTTGCATCGTCATAAAGATTAAGTACCGACGCCTGAACCCTTGCTGAAGTACCTCCCTGAGAGATAGGAGACATATGGTTACCTTCTATTTTAATGGGCCTGCTTTCACGGGTTTTAACCAGAATACTGCAGTAGTCATTACCATCAAAAAATGTTGATGCATAGAAATTAGGTACACCAGGTGTAAGATCGCTGGGCTGATTTAATAATGGTATTGCCTTACGAACCGGCATTTGGCAACTACTTACCAATGCCACAGCACTTACCGAAAATCCTAGCATCTTGAGAAAATCTCTTCTGCTCGACTTACCTTTAATTTCTGATTCGTCTAATCCTTCAATCGAAAATTCGGGCTGGGGCTTGTTGTTTTCAACATTTTCACCCTTTTTAACCTCCAAATGTTCTTCAATACTTTGCCAATATTTTTTCTCCATGATATATATAGATCGGAATGATAAATATTCTTTTTAATAATTGATTTTTAGTAATGACATCTTTGACATTCTTCGCCACCTATGTCGATAACCTTAACGGTTTTCTTTTCACCGCTTTTTAGTTTCTCGTGCATCTGGGCAAAATTGTCGTAGAATTTATTGTTTACAAATTGTACATCTTTAGTACGGTGGCAATCAATACACCATCCCATACTTAAGTCTTTCACCTGTATAATTTCATCCATTTTTTCCACTTCACCATGACATTCGGCACAAGCAACTTTTCCAACACTAACATGCTGAGCATGATTGAAATAAACATGGTCGGGAAGGTTGTGAACTTTTATCCATTCTATGGGTTTATTGTTGTCGATAGCATCATAAATTTTTGCAATCTCTTCTGTTCCGGTTATCTTACCTGATTTTACCTGAGAGTGGCAATTCATACAAGTAGATGCTGGTGGAATGCCTGCATGCATACTCTTGTCGGCAGTAAAGTGACAATACTGACAATCGATTTTATTTTGCCCGGCATGAATTTTATGTGAGAAAGCAATAGGCTGGTCAGGCTGATAATATTGCTGACGACCTAAACTGGCTGCTTCTACAAACAATAATTCACCACCTATAAAAATGGAAATTAATATTATGATAAAATGAATCCAACGGGCTTTAATAATTCTTGAAACTGCCAGGTCGAAAATGCTTATGAGCATGAGAATTATTACTAGAATAAAAGTATTTCTCATATTTCTGAAATCCTGCCTTTTCATTTCGGCAACTATTTCCTCATCAGGATCATGAATGGGAGCCTCAGCAACTTCTTCGGTTTTAGTTTCGGTAGCAGAAACTTCACCTTCGGCCAGTTTTCCGCCATTGGCTATATACTTTAAAATTCCTTTTACCTCTTCGTCACTTAGGTTGTGAGGAGGCATAGGTATTTTATTGTATTCTTCAAATACTTTAACTGCAATAGGATCTCCTGATTCTATCACTTCTGTAGAGTTTTGAATAAATTTAATTAACCAAGCCTCTTCTCTTTTTTCAGTTATACCCGCAAGGTCGGGGCCAACAAGTCTTCCTCCTCCAATAGTATGGCAAGCCTTACACTGAGCAAAATTTGCTTCGTCGGTGGCCGTTTGTCCATAAGAAATTTGAGGGAAATTTAATAATAAGAGGATGAATAATCCTATCCCGAGTATTCGGGAGAAAAAGCCCGTTGTTCGCGTTGCTTTTGGTGATACAAAACCGTTAATGATCATGATGTAAAGATTATCAAATAAATTGTCGTTTTTGTTTTATACTTTCAGATGTTAAATATAAGTTAAAATATTTAATCTGAAGCGAGCAAAAATATTTAATTTTTTTACACCGTACACCCATTTAGGTAACAAATTACCTAAATAATTTTGAATTGTCTAACATTCAGTTAGATAGGGCATTAATATAATTTATCTGTTAATTTATAGCAATAATAATTACCAACTTCCGCCGGCACCACCGCCTCCGAAACTTCCTCCTCCGAAACCTCCGAAGCCGCCGCCAAAACCACTTCCACCGCCGAATCCGCCAGAGCCACCTGAGAAGTCGCTCCAACTTCCTGAAGAGCCTCTTCCCAAACTGCTTCCTATCCATAATGCGGTCCAAAATGGTAAACTTCCGCTACCAACATGTCCGGATTTGGCACGGGAAACTCTTATAATTACAAAGATTAGGATTATTACTAAAAAGGGGATTATTCCAAATAAAGCACGTTTGTTTAAGGCTTTATTATAGCCTTCTGCAGATATCTCTCCTGAAGCAAATTTGCTTAGGATATCCACTGCCTGGGTTATTCCGGCATTATAGTCGTTTCTTTCAAAATAAGGAATCATTTCGTTTTCAACTATACGTTTTGCAATTGCATCAGGTATGGCACCTTCTAATCCGTAGCCTGTTGCAATAAAAGCCTGGCCTTTATCGCGATTATTTTCTTTGGGCTTAACCAAAATTACTATGCCATTATTAAAATCTTTTTGTCCAACTCCCCATTGTTCTCCAATCATATATGCAAAGCTTGCTTTATCGTAGCCTTGCAGTGATTTAACTGTTAACACAACAATTTGGTTTGATGTGCTGTCGTTCAAAGCCCTTAGTTTCCATTCAAGTGATTTTTCTGTGCTAGCATCCAATACGCCTGCCAGGTCGTTCACTAGTTTTGGCGGCTGGGGTCGGGGTAGAATGTCCTCAGCAAAAATGTTTATAGTAAATAAAAGGGAAAATATTAATATTGATAATCGTTTAATTAGCATGTTAAGTGTTGTCTATATCTGAATTTTTATTTTAATCGCCAAATGAAATCTCGTCGCTTAACTCATTAATATCATCCAAATGATGTGGAAAATGACGTTTTAGCAACTTACCTGTGGTTTCTATACCTTCTGTTAGTCCACTAACATATTCACCTTTCTTAAAATGGGTTCTCATATTTTCCTTAATGTCGACCCAAAAGTTTTCAGGTACAGTGGCATTAATTCCTTTGTCGCCTATAATTGCAAATTTCTGGCTTTTAACAGCTATATAGAATAGAACCCCATTTCTAAGTTCCGTTTTTTCCATTCCAAGTTGTTTGAAAAGGAGGGCTGCTCTGTCGAGAACATCTGTTTTGCATGTGCTCTCCAAATGTACCCTTATCTCACCAGAAGTATCCAATTCCGCATTAAGGATAGCCTTTTTGATTTCCTTTTTATCATCTTCCGAGAAAAAATCTTGTATTGAAGCCATGGTATTTGGTATTTGTTGTTTTAGTTTAATATGAAAATTAAAACTTCACTTCAGGTACTACTTCGCTACCTTTTTGTGCTTCGAAATAAGGTTTACTTTCATATCCAAACATACCCGCAAAAAATGAGTTGGGGAATAGTTTTATATAAGTATTATAATCTTTTGTTGTTTCGTTAAACTTCTGTCGTTCAACGGTTATCCTGTTTTCTGTTCCTTCAAGTTGTGCCTGTAATTCAAGGAAGTTCTGATTGGCCTTTAACTCTGGATATCTTTCCACTACAACCATCAATTTCGATAAAGCGCTTGACAATCCCTGTTGTGCATTTTGAAAAGCCTGCATCGATTGAGCATTCAGGTTGCCTGCATTTACATTTACTGAGGTGGCTTTTGCTCTGGCCTCAATAACTCCTTCCAGAGTTTCTTTTTCATGGGCAGCATAACCTTTAACGGTATTAACAAGGTTGGGAATCAAATCGGCTCTGCGTTGATATACATTTTCAACCTGCGACCATTTGGCGCTTACATCTTCCGATTTGGTAACCATATTATTATTTAGGCCTTTAATTGAACTATATCCTACAAATCCAAGGATTACTAAAACAATTATTATTATTACTGATCTTTTCATTTTCGTATTATGTTTAAAAGGCGAATATAATCATATTATACCTATTATAATGTTATATATGCTTAAATACTGTTATTTATCATGCTTCCTTTTTTTCAGAAGAATGGTTATTCCCTATGCAAACGATTGCGATTATTTTTGTTTTTTCTTAAGGCTTTTAAATCAAAAGATTAAATTATCTAATTATTTTAATATCCAAAGTTTTCAACAGACAGTTTTTTGCTTGCCAATTTCAGTAATTTTGTTTGAGAAGATTCAGTATTTTTTTAACGCTTTTACAAGAGAAAAAATTCGCTATAGAATACTTTCTAATTAGTTAATAATCAACTTTATATATCAAGCAGCATAAATGTTTATAATTTACGATACAGAGACAACAGGGCTTCCAAAGAATTATAATGCGCCTTTAACTGACTTTGAAAACTGGCCAAGGCTTGTGCAGTTAGCCTGGCAGATTCACGATGAAAAAGGTAAACTTCTGGAAGTAAAAAATTTCATAGTGAAACCCGAGGGTTTTGAAATTCCTTATGGATCGGAAAAGATACATGGTATTTCAACAGAGCGTGCTATTGCTGAAGGAGAAGACCTGATGTTTGTATTGAATGAATTCAATTATGCTTTGGCTAAAGTAAAAACTGTTAGTGGTCACAATATTGAATTCGACAATAATATTATGGGTTGCGAATTTTTAAGAAAAGATGTTAAAACCTCTCTTTTCGAAAAAAATATTGTCGATACCAAGGAAGTTTCTACTGAATTTTGTGCTCTTCCAGGTGGAAGAGGCGGAAAGTTTAAATGGCCCACATTATCTGAACTTCATAAAAAACTATTCGAATCGGGTTTCGAAGAAGCCCATAATGCAGCCGCTGATGTTCAGGCAACAGCCAGATGTTTTCTGGAACTTATCAGAATTGGTGTTATTGGCTCTGCTGAACTAAAAGTTGATGGCTCTGTTGTAGATGAATTCAGAGCATTAAATAAATCTCCCTTCGAGGCTATAGGCCTTGATATAGAGTCTTTTAAGGAGGATAAGCCTGATGATTCCACCGATTTTGAAGATATGGAACATGAGATGGAAGAGAAACTCTTTACTCATCTGCATGTGCATACCCAGTTTTCTGTTTTGGATGGACTTTCGGATATTCCTAAAATGCTCGATAAAGCTAATGCAGATGGCATGAAGGCTTGCGCCATAACCGATCATGGCGTAATGTTTGGTGTAAAGAACTTCCATCAAAACTGTGTGGCAAGAGATATAAAACCAATTATTGGATGTGAGTTTTATGTTGCCAGGCGTGGATTGGAATTAAAAGAAAATAAAACTGATGGCAGTGGCTGGCATCTGGTTCTGCTTGCCAAAAATGAAAAAGGATATAAAAACCTTATGTTTCTCGTTTCCAAAGGATGGACAGAAGGTTATTATTATAAACCACGTATTGATAAGGAATTACTTAAAGAGCGCAGTGAAGGCTTAATTGCATTATCTGCATGCCTTGGCGGCGAAGTTGCTTCTAAAATTGTAAACGAAGGTGAACAGGCCGGTGAAGAGGCTGCTTTAGAATACAAGGATATTTTTGGAGAAGATTTTTATCTGGAGATGCAGCGTCATCCCACAGGTGATCCGGATAAAGACAGGGAAGTTTTTGATGATCAGGTATTTGTAAATAAGGCGCTTGCCAAAATATCCAAAAAGCATGATATAAAACTAGTTGCTACCAACGATACTCATTTTATTGATGCCGATGATGCCAGTGCTCACGACAGATTAATTTGCATAGGCACCGCTAAAGATTTCGACGATCCCAACCGACTTAGGTATACTCGTCAGGAGTGGTTTAAAACCCAGGAAGAGATGAAGCAACTTTTTGCCGATGTTCCTGAGGCCATTGAAAATACAAATGAAATAGTTGATAAAGTTGAGTTTTTTGAACTCGATCATAAACCAATTATGCCAATTTTTGAAATTCCTGAGGAGTTCAAAGATGCCGATGATTATTTGCGCCATTGTACCTATGAAGGAGCAAAAATACGTTATGATGACATTACTGATGCTATAAGAGAACGTATTGACTTTGAATTGGATACCATTAAAAAAATGGGATTTCCCGACTATTTTTTAATTGTTTGGGACTTTTTGAAAGCCGCACGGGAAATGGGTGTAATTGTTGGCCCCGGTCGTGGTAGTGCTGCCGGTTCGGTGGTTGCCTATAGTTTGAGAATTACTGAAATAGATCCTCTGAAATATAATTTACTATTCGAACGTTTTCTTAATCCCGACAGGATTTCAATGCCTGATATCGATATTGATTTTGATGATGACGGTAGAGAATTGATATTGAAATGGGTTTCAGATAAGTATGGAAAAAGCAGAGTTGCCCACCTGATTACATTTGGAACTATGGCTGCAAAGATGGCCATACGCGATGTTGCCAGAGTTCAGAAACTTCCATTGAACGAAGCCGACAAACTGGCGAAAATGATTCCAGATGCGCCCGGTACTACTTTACAAAAGGCTTTTGATGAGGTTCCTGAATTGAAAACTGAGTTGGAAGCAGGTAAAGCAGAAGTTCGTGAGGTATTACAAAATGCAATTACTCTGGAAGGTTCAGTCAGAAATGTTGGAACCCATGCATGTGGAATTATAATCAGTAAAAAGGATCTTACCAATTACGTACCAGTTACAACTGTTAAAGAGTCGGTATTGGATCTGGCTACTCAATATGATGGAAAGTATATAGAAAGTATTGGTCTGCTTAAAATGGACTTTCTCGGACTTAAAACTCTTTCCATTATAAAGGAAACCATTGAAAATATTAAAATTTCCAGAGGCAAAACTGTTGATATTCATAATGTTGACCTCGATGACAAGGAAACCTATGAACTTTATAGCCGAGGAGATACATCAGCCTTATTTCAGTTTGAGAGTGATGGTATGCAAAAGCATCTCAAAGATTTAAAGCCAAGCCGCTTTGAAGATTTGATAGCCATGAACGCTCTTTATCGTCCTGGTCCTATGCAGTATATTCCTGATTTTGTTGAACGTAAACATGGCAGGCAGGAAATAAAATACGACTTCCCGATAATGGAAGAAATCCTTAAGGAAACTTATGGAATTACTGTTTATCAGGAGCAGGTGATGCTTCTTTCGCGGAAAATGGCAGGATTTACCAGGGGCCAGTCCGACTCCTTGAGAAAGGCCATGGGAAAGAAGAAAATTAAGGAGATGGAAAAACTCAAAGCCGAATTTGTAAAAGGCTGCGAGGCAAACGGGCTGGAAACTGAAAAAGTTTTGAAAGTTTGGAAAGACTGGGAGGAGTTTGCAAAATATGCTTTCAACAAATCGCATGCTACCTGTTATTCTTATGTTTCCTATCAAACAGCATATCTTAAAACTCATTATCCGGCCGAGTTTATGGCTGCCAACTTAAGTCGTAACTTAAACGATATCAAAAAGATAACTCAGTATATTGCTGAGGCTGAACATATGGGCTTGTCGGTTACACGACCCGATATTAATGAAAGTTTACTTAAATTTTCGGTAACCGATGAAAAGATTATCCGTTTTGGAATGGGAGCCATAAAAGGTGTTGGTGGTGCTGCAGTTGATAATATTATAAATGAAAGAACCGAAAACGGACCTTTTACTTCTCCCTTCGATTTTGTGAAGAGAGTAAACCTTCGTTCGGTAAATAAGAGAAGTATTGAGGCCTTGATAATGGCGGGTGCCTTCGATGGTTTTGAAAATAATCACCGAGCACAATATTTCCATAGAGAAAATGAAAATTCACCAACCTTTATAGAAACACTTATAAAACATGGTAATAGTTTTCAGGAACAGCAAAACAGTATGCAGCAATCGCTTTTTGGAGATATTGAGGATGTAAGTGTTAACGATCCTGAAATGCCTGTTTGTGATCCCTGGCCTAAACCACAGATGTTAAAGTCGGAAAAGGATGTTATTGGCTTTTATATTTCGGGCCACCCATTGGACGATTTTAAAATTTGTATGGACAGGTATTGCAATGTGGAAGCAGGATATTTAAAGCAGAATCTGAAGAAATATGAAGGTGCTGCAGTAAGTTTTGCAGGTATGATTACCAAGGCACAACAAAGGATCTCTAAAAATGGAAATCCATTTGGTATCGTTACCATAGAAGATTTTTCAGGACCACTGGATTTGATGATGTTTTCGGAAGATTACCTTAAAAGGAAGCATTTTCTGGAAGTGGGAAATAATGTTTTTGTACAGGCAAAAATTGAAGAAAGATACAGAGGAGGTGATCTCGATATCAAAATAAGCAATATGATGCTTCTTAGCGAAGCTATGGATAAACTTACTTCGGCTATAATAATAAATGTTGCTGTTACTGATTTAACTGATGAGTTTATTGATAAACTTGTTGAAACTGTACGCCAGCATCCCGGAAGTTGTAGTTTGAAATTTAAATTTATCTCGCCTGAGCAAAATAATGGATTTGCCATGAAATCAACTTCTTATAAGGTAGAAGCGCATGGGTTTGTAAATGCTATTTCAAAAATCAGAGGTCTGAATTTTCTGTTGGAATCCTGATTTTTATGTGTGCCCAAATTGATTAATTTTGCAATTCTTTGCAGATAATATGGACAACAACATTAAAATACGTAACAAAAGGGTTTCTTTCGAGTTTTTTCTCATTGAGAAATTTACGGCAGGCATAGTTCTTACCGGAACCGAAATAAAATCCATCCGCCACGGAAAGGCATCTCTTGCAGATTCATATTGCTATTTCGATGGGGGAGAGTTGTTCGTTCGAAATATGCATATTGCAGAGTATAATTATGGAACCTATAATAACCATCTCGCCAAACGCGACAGAAAACTACTTTTAAATAAGCGGGAATTAAAAAAACTCTTTCGTCAGGTTAAGGAAAAAAGCATGACCATAGTACCAATTTTGCTATTCATTAATGAGAAAGGTTTAGCAAAACTGCAAATTTCCCTGGCAAAAGGAAAGCACTTTTACGATAAACGCGATTCACTTAAAGAAAAGGATTCGAAAAGAGATATTGAAAGACAATTGAAATTGTAGAATTGAAAATTGATAATTGAAAATGGACAATTTAAAAAGAGGTTAATTTATAAATTCACTTATAACTTTAGGCACTTTTTTATTTGTTGCGAGTTACGTGTTGCATGTTGCGAGTTCGTTTTAGGTTTCAACTTGTAACTTTAGCGCACTCATAACTCAAGGCACTCGATGAACTCTATGAACTCTATGAACTCAAGCGCACTTTAGGCACTTGTAACTTTAGGCACTTTTTTATTTGTTGCGAGTTACGTGTTGCATGTTGCGAGTTCGTTTTAGGTTTCAACTTGTAACTCTAGGCACTCTATGAACTCCATGAACTCAAGCGCACTTTTCCACCTCAATAATCCTGTTTCCCTCATCATTTTCTCTTATTTTCACAGAAACATATTTTTCCGGGAGTAATTCAGAGATAAGTTCGGGCCATTCCATAAAGCAATAGGACTCGCTATATATGTATTCTTCAAAGCCAATATCAAATACCTCTTCAAGTTTCTTTATTCTATAAAAATCGAAATGGAAAATGCTTTCATTTTCTTCTGTAAGGTATTCATTTACAATAGAAAATGTTGGGCTGCTGGCTTCATCAACCACATTAAGTGTCCTGCAGATTGTGCTTATTAGTGTTGTTTTACCGGCACCCATTTTGCCTTCAAAAGCAAAAACTCTGTAATCAGCGGCAAATTCTAAAATTTTTGCTGCAGCATCCGGCAGTTCCTCAATACCATTTACTTTTATGCTGAGTTTGTTCATTATTTCGAATTAAGTGTAATAATAGGAATCATAACCTCTTCCATTGATAATCCTCCGTGTTGGAAAGTGTTTTTATAATATTTCACGTAATAATTGTAATTATTGGGGTATGCAAAAAAATCACCTTGGCGTGCAAAAACCCATTTCGTGCTAATGTTTTGTTTGGGAAGAAAGTACTTTTCAGGATCATTCATCTCGAAGACTTCTTTTTCTTTATAACCCAAACTTTTACCAAACTTATAGCGTAAATTAGTATTTACACTTTTATCACCTACAATTTTTATTGGATCCTGCACCCTTACAGAACCATGATCTGTTGTAATAAAAAGTTTTATGTCTTTGGTAGATAAAAATTTAATGATTTCAAAAAGTGAGGAATGCTCAAACCACGATCTCATTAATGATCGGTAGGCTGCTTCATCATCTGCCAGTTCGCGAATTATTTCCATTTCAGTTCTTGCATGCGACAGCATATCGACGAAATTGTAAACAATAATGTTAAAATCGTTGGACATTAAATTTGAAATATTGTCGGCAAGTTTTTTCCCGGCATCAAGATTCAATATTTTATTATACGAAACTTTCAAATGTTTGCCATGACGTTTCAACTGCTCTTCAAAAAGCTCTTTTTCGAATTGGTTTTTGCTTCCATCCTCATGCTCTTCTGTCCAGTAATTTGGATATTTCTTTCTTATTTCCAATGGCATAAGGCCTGAAAACAGGGAATTTCTTGCATATTGAGTTGTAGTTGGAAGTATGCTATAATAGATGTCGTCATTTTCAACTCTGAAATAATCTTCTATCATAGGTTGTATAGCTTTCCACTGATCGTAACGCAAATTGTCAATAAGTATGAAGAAAGTTTTTTTATCCGGCGACATGGAAGGAAATATTTTTTCCTTTATGAGATTTTGCGAAAGCGTAGGTCTTTCCTCAGATTTACCATAAAGCCAATCGCTATAATTATTTTCATAATACTTTGTAAATAAGGAATTGGCCTCATCTTTCTGCATATTAAGCACTTGTTTAATGCCCTCATCATCCACGGTTTCCAAATCAGATTCAAACCTTATTAATTGCTTATAAATGTCGATCCATTTTTCAGGCGATAAACGATCGTTTAACTTCATACCAAACTCTCTGAATTGCTGTTGATAAGTTAAACTTGCCTTTTCACCTGCCAGCTTTTTATTCTCCAGATTTCGTTTTAACGAGAGTAATATCTGACTGGGTTTAACAGGTTTTATAAGGTAATCGGCTATGTTTGAGCCTATTGCATCTTCCATTATAGATTCTTCCTCGCTCTTGGTAATCATAACCACTGCAAGGTTAGGGTATATATTTTTTATTCTTTCAAGAGTTTCAATACCGCTTAAACCCGGCATTTGTTCATCAAGAAAAACTATATCATAATTGTTTTGCTTAACAAGGTCGATTGCTTCGTCACCGCTGTTTACAGCATCAACATCATATCCTTTTTCTGTTAGATAAATTATGTGGGCTTTGAGCATATCAATCTCATCATCTGCCCAAAGTATACGTATTTTACTCATCGTTATAAATTTGTGTTTATTTTCGCATGAAATAACTAAGGTTACATCAAGAATGCAAATCTTATGAATTTATTGTCATAATGATCCTAAACAGTACAAAATTAACATAATTTATGAGCGTATTTATTCAAAATAAAAGGAAAATAATCAACGATCCGGTATATGGTTTTGTAAGTATTCACAACGATCTTTTGTTCGATATTATCGAGCATCCCTATTTCCAAAGGTTAAGGCGAATAAAGCAATTGGGCTTAACTCACCTGGTTTATCCAGGGGCTTTACATACCCGCTTTCATCATTCTATTGGAGCAATGCATTTGATGAAAAAGGCCTTAAATGAATTACGTTTTAAGGGAAATGAGATTAGCGATGAGGAATTTATTGCAGCAAACATTGCAATTTTATTACACGATATTGGTCATGGTCCATATTCTCATGCTTTAGAGCATTCGATAGTTTCAGGAATTAGCCATGAGAGTTTGTCGGAAGTTTTCCTTTCGAAATTTAATGAAATATTTGATGGGAAATTAGAGATGGCAATAGCAATATTCAATGGTTCTTACCGTAAAAAATACCTGCATGAACTAGTGTCCAGTCAATTTGATATGGACAGGCTGGATTATTTGAAAAGAGATAGTTTTTTCTCGGGTGTATCGGAGGGAGTAATAAACTACGAACGACTTCTGAATATGATAAATGTAGTTGATGATCAGGTTGTTATTGAAGCAAAGGGAATTTACTCAGTAGAGAAATTTATTACTGCACGCCGACTGATGTATTGGCAGGTTTATTTGCACAAAACTGTTTTAGCTGCTGAGTTGATGATAATGAAAGTTTTGAAGCGAGCGAAATATTTGAGAATGAATGGTGAAAAACTTTTTGCAAGCCCTGCCCTTGATTATTTTTTGAGCAGAAATGCAAGTCTGGATGATTTTTATACTGATGATAACACATTATCGAACTTCGCCTCTCTCGACGATTATGATGTTTTTTCGGCTTTGAAAGTCTGGGTAAATCATGACGATAAAATTTTATCTTATTTAAGTAATGGTTTGGTAAATCGCAAACTTTTTAAAATTGAAATGAATAATGAAGAGATTAATAACGATTATTATGATAAAATAAAAGAGACTGTAACTGAACAAATGGGGTTCGATCAGGATGCGGTCGACTATTTGGTAATCAGGGATCATACTTCTAATTATGTATACCATCCTGGTAGTGACAAAATAAGAATTCTTTTTAAGGATAATACTATAAGTGATGTTGCCGAAGCTTCCGACCAGTTAAATATAAATTTGCTGTCGAAACCAACAACTAAATACTTTATTTGTTATCCAAAAGCAATTTAAATATTGTTTTTTTGTTATTGTCTTTATTCACAATAATTTGTTTCTATCTTATTCATAATTGGAATTTCTAAAATGAGCATTTTTAGTATCTTGCACCGATTTTATTCTAAACTGATTGTTAGATAAATGTTAATTAATAATTACTAATAAATTCTATAGAAGTGAAATTTACAGCACAGCAAATTGCTGAAGCACTAAGTGGAAAAGTTGAAGGCGACCAAATGGCTGAAGTTGGCAACTTTGCCAAAATAGAAGAAGGCAAGGCAGGAGACATAAGTTTTCTGGCTAATCCAAAATACACAAATTATTTATACAGTACTGATGCAACAATAGTGATTGTAAATCAGGATTTTGTGGCTGATAAGGAAATCAAGTCTACATTAATACGAGTTAAAGATCCCTATGTCGCATTTGCTACATTACTGGATTTTTACTATAAATCTTTACCAGTGCCAAAGGGAATTTCCAAAAATTCAACGATAGCCTCTACGGCTAAAATTGGCGAAGATGTTTTTATTGATGATTTTGTTGTAATTGGAGAGAATGTTGTTGTTGGAAACAAGTCCAGAATATATTCTCATGTAAGCATAGCCGCAAATAGCAAAATAGGTGATGAAACAATTATTAATGCAGGAGTCAGAATTTATAGCGATACTGTTATAGGCAACAAATGCACTATTCATGCAGGTACAATAATAGGTTCTGATGGATTTGGTTTCGCCCCGCAGGCAGATAGCGACTTTATAAAGATTCCTCAAATTGGGAATGTTATTATTGAGGATCTGGTGGAAATTGGGGCAAATACTACCATCGATAGGGCAACAATGGGTTCCACAATAATCCGAAAAGGGGTTAAAATTGATAATCTTATCCAAATTGCACACAATGTAGAGATAGGTGAAAATACGGTAATTGCTGCTCAAACAGGCATTTCCGGTTCAACCAGGATAGGCAGGAATTGTATGATTGGTGGTCAGGTTGGAATAATTGGCCATCTTGTAATTGCCGATGGCGTAAAAATTGCTGCACAATCCGGTATAGGAAAGAGTATAAAAGAAGAAAATGCAATAGTTGAAGGCTCTCCAGCAATAAATATTCGGGATTTCCAAAGGTCTTATGTTCATTTCCGTCGTCTCGATAAATTAGTGAAGAGAATAGATGAAATTGAAAGAAGCCAAAAGAATAAATAGAATTGCTTACTTTTGCGCAAATTTTTTAATTGAAGGGTAAAAGATATGCCCAGGTATTTATGACAGAAAAACAAAAGACTATTGGGAAATCAATATCAGTAACCGGTAACGGATTGCATACCGGACAAAGTGGAACTATGACCTTTTATCCGGCTGAAGCCAACCATGGCATTAAGTTTCGCAGATCTGATCTTGATAAAAAGCCCATCATATCAGCAAATATTGAGAATGTAATTGGAACTGCAAGGGGTACAACAATTGGTGAAAATGGTGCTAATGTATTTACTATTGAACATGTTTTAGCAGCTTTTAGAGGATTGGGAGTCGACAATGCCCTTATAGATTTAGATATGGAAGAAATTCCAATTTTGGATGGTTCCTCAAGATATTTTCTTGCAGCAATAAAGGAAGCAGGAATTGTTGATCTTGATAAAGACAGAGAATTTATCGTTATAGATGAAGTTATAGAATACAAGGTTCCGGATAGTAAAATTGAAATTAAGATAGAACCTCACGATAGTTTTCAATTGGATGTAGAAATTGATTTTGAAAGCAGAGTGTTGGGTTATCAAAAAGCAGTTCTAAACGATATTTCATCCTTTGAGGAGGAAATTGCCAAATGCCGTACTTTTGTTTTTTTACATGAATTGGAGTTTTTATTAAGCAACGATCTTATAAAAGGAGGAGATCTGGCAAGCGCAATTGTTTTTGTTAACAGAGTTATTCCCCAGAAGGAACTTGACCGATTAGCAAAGGTTTTTAATAAACCAAGCGTAAAAGTTAAAGAAGAAGGTATTCTAAATAATTTAGAATTACATTACGATAACGAACCTGCACGACATAAATTACTAGATATAATAGGTGATTTGGCCCTTTTAGGTAAACCAATTAAAGGGAGAATAACAGCAAAACGGCCTGGTCACCAGTCGAATACAGAGTTTGCAAAATTAATTAATCAACATTTAATAAAAAAAGAAGCCATGTTAAAAGAACCCCCTTTTGATATTTATGCTAAACCATTATTTGATGTTATTCAAATACAAAAGATGTTACCTCATCGTCCTCCGTTTTTACTTGTAGATAAGGTTCTTGAGATGAGTGATAATCATATCATTGGAATGAAGAGTGTAACAATGAATGAGCCCTTCTTTGTAGGTCACTTTCCGGAAGAACCATTAATGCCGGGAGTACTTCAGGTAGAAGCCATGGCACAGGTAGGAGGTATATTTGTACTTAATCAGGTTTCTGATCCTGAACTTTATTCAACCTATTTCCTTAAAATAAATGATTGTAGGTTCCGCGGAAAAGTTGTTCCCGGTGATGTTCTTGTATTTAGTATTGAACTAATTGCTCCAATAAAAAGAGGTATTTGTCAGATGAGGGGAAAAGCCTTTGTTGGAGAAAAACTTGTTATGGATGGAGAACTAACGGCCCAAATTGTTAAAAATAAAGAAAAGTAAGCTATTATGAATCAACCATTAGCATATGTACACCCACAAGCAAAAATAGCAGCTAATGTTGTTATTGAGCCTTTTGTAAATATTGAAAAGAATGTGGTAATTGAGGAAGGTACCTGGATAGGATCCAGTGTAACTATTATGGAAGGCGCTAGAATTGGAAAGAATTGCAGGATTTTTCCCGGCGCAGTAATTTCTGCTATTCCTCAGGACTTGAAATTTGAAGGAGAAGAAAGTCTGGTAAAAATTGGCGATAATACAACAGTTAGAGAGTTTGTAACCATAAACAGAGGTACTAAGGCAAATAATGAAACTTCAATTGGAAATAATTGTTTGTTAATGGCTTATGTGCATGTTGCCCATGATTGTATCATTGGTAATAATGTTATACTAGCCAATGCCTGTAACCTGGGAGGACATATTGAAATTGATGATTGGGCGATAGTTGGAGGCTTGTCGGCAGTACATCAATTTGTGCATATTGGAAAACATGCAATGATTTCAGGCGGTAGTATGGTTCTTAAGGACGTGCCTCCGTTTTCAAAGGCAGGTAGAGATCCTCTTTCTTTTATTGGCGTTAATTCTATTGGACTTCGCCGCCGAGGTTTCACCAATGAAAGAATTAATGAAATCCAGGATATATTCAGACATCTTTTCCTTAAGGGAAGAAATATATCTCAGGCAGTAAGGTTTATAGAAGCAAAACTTCCTGCTACTCCTGATCGGGATGAGGTTCTGAGTTTTATTGCTAATTCTCAAAGAGGAATTATGAAGGGGTATACTAGTATAAAAGACAAAAATGGATCCAGCGGATCATAAAATATAAAATTCAGTAAATGGCAACAACAGCAGATATAAGAAATGGATTGTGCATCGAGCACAATGGAGAACTATGGATAGTAGTAGAGTTTCAGCATGTTAAACCGGGAAAAGGACCTGCATTTATAAGAACAAAACTTAAAAATGCTATTAATGGTAAAGTGTTATCTCATACTTTTACCTCCGGATTTAAAATTAATATCCAAAGAATAGAAAATAGAAGTTATCAGTTTTTGTACAATGAAGGAGATATTTATCATTTCATGAATAATGAAGATTATGAACAAACTTTTATAAATGAGAGCATGATAACGGCTCCTCAACTTCTCAAGGAAGGGGAGAATGTAACAATAGGTTTTCACGCTGAAAACGAATCGGCAATATTTTGCGAAATGCCTACCTATGTTACCTTGGAGATAACATATACTGAACCCGGTGACAAAGGTAATACTGCAACAAATGCATTCAAAGATGCAACCGTTGAAACTGGAGCAACCGTTAAGGTACCTTTGTTTATCAATATTGGTGACAAGATAAAAATTGATACCCGTAACGGTGCTTATTCAGAAAGAGTTAAATCGTAAACAATGGATTTTCCACATAAACTTTCAGTAGGTGAAATTGCTGAAATTATCAATGGTCGCCCACTGGGTGATGTTGATGTTAAGGCCTTGGGATTAAATGAGTTGCATGTAGTTAGAGAAGGCGATGTGACTTTTGTAGATCATCCTAAATATTATAATAAAGTTCTAAATTCGAGTGCCACTGTAGTTATTATCAATAAGGAAGTGGAGGCACCGGAAGGGAAAACTCTAATTTTACACGAGCAACCCTTTAACGCTTTTAATACTCTGATAAACAAATTCAGGGCTTTTAAATATTCCGATAAATTTGTTAGTGAAAGTGCTACCATTGGAGAAAATACTTTCATCCAGCCAGGTGCTTTTATTGGACACAATGTTAAAATTGGTAGTAACTGTATAATTCATTCAAATGTAAGTATTTACGATAACTCAGTTATAGGAAATAATGTAATTATACACTCTGGTAGTGTTATCGGAGCCGATGCTTATTATTTTCAGAAAAGAGAAGGTAGGTTTTCGAAGTTTCATTCAGGTGGCAGAGCAGTTCTAGAGGACAATGTTGAGATAGGAGCCAATTGTTGCATTGATAAAGGAGTTACTGCCGACACAATTATAGGTAATGGTACAAAATTCGACAATCACTGTCAGGTTGGACATGATACTATTATAGGAAAGAATTGTTTAATAGGTGCATTTGCAGCCATAGCCGGTGTAACTAAAATAGAAGATGATGTGATTATTTGGGCCAGAGTAGCCATAAATAAAGATATAGTAATTGGAAAAGGTGCAGAAATACTTGCCACTTCGGCCATAGATAAAACGGTTGAAGGTGGAATTACATATATGGGTTCACCCGCCATAGAAGTAAAAAAGTATTGGCGTAATATGATCTTTTTGAAACAATTACCCGACCTAATAAAATCGTTAAGAAATAAATAATTAATCTTCAGGATTTGACTTTAAACCCAAATGATTGTTTTCGTTTGGGTTTTTTGTATGGAATATATCCAGAGCAACTATTATGGCAGTGAATCCCCAAAATGGAACAGACAGTTTATCGGTATCCAGGAAGTTGTTTAGTACACCGTGAGCCATATATGTGCTTAATCCCATCAAAGCCATCATACTTAGGTATTTAACTTTCTTATTTCCTTTTTCATAGGTTCTAATGCCTGAGTATAAAATAGTTGCGAACATTATTATAATTATTATCATTCCCGGTAATCCGGTCTCAGCAAGTGGTCCTAAATACTCACTATGTGCATTTCCCTGATCTCCTAAGTTGGTACTGATAATTGTTTTTTCTCTTGATCGTTGATAAGGTGCATAAACGAACTGATAAGTGCCTGGTCCCCATCCAAAAACAGGTCGTTCCTCATAAAGTCGTACCGCTGCTTGCCATCTGTTTATTCTCTCAAGATTAGAAGCGTCGGAAGAAATATTTGTTATTGACTTTACATGTTCAGTGAAATTTGCCGAAGAGTCTTGTTTGTTCTTCTCAAGCCTGTCGATAATTTGATGTTGAAATGTAAAAAACAAACCCACAAGAAGAATAAGTACTCCCAGAACCCAATAATACCTTATTCTGAATACAACCAGAATAAATAATCCAACTGAGGCTAATATGCTTAACCAGGCAGCACGACTATATGATAGTAGGATGGCAATTATCAATATTGCTGTTGCAATTGTTGCTACAATTCGTATCCAGTTTTTTTGTTTAGGGTAGAGAATAAATCCTATAGATATTGGTAAAAACATTGATAGTGCGGCTCCATAGGCTGTATGGTCATTATAAAAAGGATCCATAACCCAGTGGCCTGTTTCTTCATCAAAACCATATTGTGAATGTACGCTAATAGTATAGGTAATAACTATTAATAAGCCACCTAAATAAAGCCAGAGAAATTTATTAATATTATCAATTTTTCTAAAAAATAATGCCGCAACAAAGAAAAATGGAACCACAAACCATAATCGTGATATAAAAAACTTTATCGAAACTATTGGCATTTCACTTGTAAATGTGCTTATAAGTATCCAGAATAAATTTAGGTAAATGAGATAAGAAACCGGATGTTTTGATATTCTTTTATCGTAATTATTTTGATAAATAACGTTTATCAAAAATATTATCAAAACTCCGAACATAAGTGGTTCTGTGGGTAATGAAATACCAAGACCAGCCTCAATATCGCTTATATTTACGGCAAGTGGTGTAGCAAAGGTTATTAATAAAAGTATTTTATCGTAGGCAGTTAGGTAATAGTACATTACTACTAATACAATAGGAAGCAGAAACAGCCAGTACATATCCTTTTGCACTACCAAAAAGAGATTGACAAGCAAAAATACTGAAGTCAACCCATAAACCCATCCTATCTTAAGTTTTTCGCTCAAAAGTAAATTCTATTTCTTTCTGTTCTCGATGAACATGATAATAAATGAAGAAAACATAAAAGCAGCAAGTGCTGCAAGCGCAACAATTATCCAACGTACCGGATATTCTTTCCTGTCGCTAACAAAAGGTGCCGACACGATGTTGCTATAAGTCATATGTGAATCAATAAAACGTACAGCCAGTTCATAATCCAGTTTTACTTGCACATATGTGCGAGCTTCGTTCTGAATCATTTCTGTAACTTCCAGTAATTGGCCGCTATACTTTTCCATATTTTTCTTAAGCCTTTCAACTTCTTTCTTGTTAATTTTACCTATATTCCCGTCGTAAGTTCCCAACAGGCCTCTGAATATTTCCTGAGATTGATTACTATATTCTATTATGCCGTAGTCTTCACCTAATTCCTGAAGGATGGTCTTTAAAGAATCGATAGTATTTCTTTTTTTCTGTAACTGAAGACGGTACATATCAGCAACCTCCACATATTTTGTTTTATGAAGGCGAGCCATTTTTTTATCGTAAAAATGAATTAGTGAGTTTGCAATCATTGCAGCAGTATCAGGATTTTTATCTAATACATCTATTGAAACTGCCTCATAAGGAGTTTTTCCTATTTTTATTTTCTCGCCATATTCATTATATAAAACCGATTTATAGTATTTATAGTTCTTGTCGATATTATAATGTTCGTCAAGTTTAAATTTATTAATAACACTGTCTTTAATGTCTTGAGAATTAAATATTTGCAGCATCTGTTCTGTTTCACTTTCCTCTGAATAGGAATCAGTATTTGCAGGATATAAAACAGCATGTGATTTATAAAGTGGTGTAATGAATGCAGGACCTGAAAAAACTCCTCCCAAAACCGCAGCAATAATTACAATCACCGTCAAATGCACTTTCCATTTATCCAGTAAACTCAATAATTCTGAACTGTTAAAAAATTTAGCCATCTCTATGTCGTTAATTTCGGTAATTACATAATCTATATTTTCCTTTTTTTTATCTCTTTCTTCTTCATCTTTTTCCTCCAAAAGGTCTTTGGATGAAGTGTCGTCGAGTTTAATATTTTTCCGACTTTTTATATCTTGATCGCCCTTATTATAATTTAAATAATGAGGGATATTAATTTTTAGTCTTTTTTTTTTAAGATTAACCTCAATACCATCTGAGAAAACCTCAATAAAACCAAGTACTAACATAGCAAGGAAAAAACTTGCAATGGTTGATATCAATACTATTAACCATCTTATGGGATAAGTTTTTTTCTCTGCTTTATATGCACTGCTAACAATAAATTTATGCGGAAGGCTTTCCGTTGCGTCAACTTTAGCTTCTTCATATTTCGATCGTAAAGCACTTAATTTTTTCTTATCATGTTCAAGAGCATCTCTTATGGAAACATAAGGACCTCCATATTTTGCAAGCATGTCGAGTTTCTTTTGAAGGCGAGCAACTCCCTGGTTGTTCCCTTTTGCCATTTCAATGGCCAACTGACGGTTAAACATTTCCGATTGGCTTTCGTAATCGTTAACCCCTAATCCTCTTAAAACTGTTAATGAGTCCTCCTGAAGTCTGACCTGGTTTTTTAGATTTAAATATTCTTCTTCCACAATTTTAAAAGCACGAATTGCGATTTTCTTCTGCATATTATTGATAGTAGAATCTACTAATTCAGCAATATCGTTTGCCATGTCGGCAGCAAATTGTGGATTTTTGTCCAGAACAGATATCTTTACCGCCATATATTCTGTACGCCTGAATTTGAATTTATCATCATATTCATTATACAGTTGTGTCATTTTGAACTTATCACTTTCCTTGATTCCATAATGATCAAGTAAGTTATATTTAATAATAATTCTGTCACGTATTTTATTAGAATTTAAAACCTGCAGCATTTGCTCAGTTTGCTCGTCCTCACCAAATTCTAAGATGTCTTTACTATTAACAAAGGTTTCGCTCAACAATACCTTTGATATCGAATTGCTGGCTGTTGGATATAGTATAACAGTTGACTGATAAAGAGGTGTGATAAAATATGATGACGAAATTATTGAGGAAAGAACTATAACAATTAAGGAAATAATACTTAACTGTTTGTAGTATTTAAGCAGAACTTGTAATAAGATACCTGAAAAAAATGGTTTTTCAATCTGGTTTTTACCCACGTTACTTAATTTTTAATAGAAAGGCAAAAATAGAAATTTTTATAATTAATACAACATCTATTTTCCTTTGCAAATAATTCATTAATAATTTTATAATTATAAAATCACAAACAATAAAATTAACTTAATAATAACATTATCAATTATTTATATTGAATATTTATTGTTGGCTTTCAATATTGCTATTGTCGGCCTGAAATTTAAATCCTATTCTTTTTCCTGTTTTTAGGGAAATAGTGTCCAGAGTATTTTTGATCAGATGCACCGAAATTTCTTGTTGAGTTTCGTATGGTGGACAAAGTAAGTCGAAATTTAAAGTGTAGTCTATTGCTGCTGTAGCTATTTCATTAATACTCTTTTCTGTAATTATATTCTCTCCAAAATTATTATAGATAAAGCCCAGTTCTTTCTTACCTTCAACAAAATAGTGTTTCTCATTATTTATGAAAACTCTTCCAATTAAGTAACCTAAATCATTAACTCTGTTGTATTTGAAGGAGTCGGCGAGGAAATTGTAAATGTAAATTACACCACAATATGATCGATTAGCATTATCTTTTATGTATGAGGTATTCATAACCGAATGCTTTCGTGGAAACTCAAACACATTGGTATGCATCATAAAAAGTAATATGTCGCCACCAAATTTTACTTCCAACTCAAATTTTCCGTTTTGCTTAACTTCGAAGTTTAATTCTTCTGTTTTTTCAAGTTTAATAGTGGATTTTTTATACTTACTTTCAATATTTTCAAGTACTTTTTTCAGTATCTGAAATGTATCAAAAGTATTGCTGTAAACTTCTTGCTTGAGTTTTGATTTGGAATAAATCCTTGAAAAAAGATCCTTTTGTTCCGAATTTGATTGTGCCATAGATATAGTCTTATTCAAAAGTAAACGAAAGTAGGAAAATTTTAGAATTTAAATGATCAATGGAATCAGTATATAAATTTCCTTCTCTCTTTATCAAATCGAATAAGCCATAACCCATACGTATTTCTGTTCCGAACTTAAAGTAGTTAGTGTAAAAATCAACGCCTACTCCAACTTCTGCTAACATATCGTGTTTGCTGATTTTTACAGAAACATCATTTAAATTCTTTTCTGCTTTTTTCTGTGATGCTAAATCCAGGGTGTATTTCATGCCCCCGGTAACATAGGCAGCAAAATTATTTAGCCTGTTAGAACGGTATTTTACAAACAAAGGGAACTCAATAAGTGTGGAGGTAATGCTTTTTTGAACATCTATATATGTCGATTCACCATCTTTATAAGATAATATGCCGTAGTTTATCATTCTTTCTCCAAAAGAAAGTGATGGTACAAACCTCAAATCGAAATGTTTTGATAACCTTAAATTACCCAGTATTCCTATTGTAAATCCTGGTGTACCTTCAGATGTAACATTATAAACATAAAGTGAGTCGGCAAAAATATCAGGACTTTGTTCTTTGTTCCATTTAATATAAGATAGGTTATCTACAGGTTTGATGTTGAAAACCAAATTGTTGGCCGCTAAAATAAAACCAAAATGATAAGGTGCCTGATCATAATTTGGAAGGTTTAGCACTTTTCTTTTTTGAGAATATGCATTAAACCCCATGAACATCGCTAAACTTAAAATTATTACTTTATGTATGATTGATTTCTTCAATTTCTTGTCTTTTTTAGTTAACGGTTTAAATCGAATCTTATTACGGCCGGCAAAAATAATTCTTTTATTGAATTAACATTAATTTATGCATTAGCAGTATATAATGTAGCTATGCCAAAGGTTAATCTTTTTTGATTAGTATTTTTATAATTTGCTTTACTTAATTCTTTTAAAAATTCCTCCCCTTCTGCAAATTTTTGAACCGATTCCGGTAAATAGGTATATGCGGATTCGTGGCTGGAAACCATTTTCCCAAAAAGAGGTAATATTGACTTAAAATAGAAATTATATAAGTTTTTAAAGGGGAACTTATTAGGTTTTGAAAACTCTAAAACTGCAAGTACTCCTCCAGGTTTTAAAACTCTGTTCATTTCCTTTAACCCGGCCTGTAGATTTTCATAATTTCTAACTCCAAAAGCAACAGTAACAGCGTCGAATGTATGACTTTCGAATCTTAAGTTTTCCGAATCTCCAACTTCAAGTTGGATAATGTTGCTTAATTTTTTCTTCTTAATCTTCTCTTTACCAATGTTTAGCATTCCTTCAGAAATGTCTACTCCAATTATTGATTCAGGATTTAGTGAGGCCAATTCTATTGCAAGGTCAGCCGTTCCGGTTGCCACATCAAGAATTCTTTTTGGTTTCGCAGAAGCCAGAGTACGTCTGAGTTTTTTTCTCCATATAATATCTATACCCATGGAGAGAAAATGATTTAAAAAATCATACTTATGAGCGATGTCGTTAAACATCTTCTCAACTTTAATTTTTTTGCCTTTGTTGTTTTCCTGCTCCATAACTATCTGGTAAGTAAACTTATTACTTCATTTTGCAATTTGCTTTTATCAACTGGTACAACGCCTACTTCTTCACAAACTAAGCCTCCTGCCAGGTTTGAAATTGCTGCCATCTCGACAACTTCAGTCTGACAAGCTAAACATAATGAAGCAACACTAATTACGGTGTCGCCAGCTCCTGAAACATCAGTTATATTTCGGTAATGTGCTCCTATAGTTGTAGATTCAAAGTTTAAATCTTCCTTCTCCCATCTCACAAAAACACCTTTTTCCGACAAGGTATTTAAAATAATTTTTGCCTTGAGTTTTTGTTGTAGTATTGCTACTGCTTCCTCAATTTCTAACTTATTATTTAGGTTAATATCAATATTTAGGCCTTCTTTAATTTCCTTCAAATTTGGTTTGAACAGATTTACATTTTTATAGTCGAGAAAATTATTTTTCTTTGGATCAACTACAACGGGTATATTAGCCGAAATTGCCTTTTCAACAACTTTTTTTATCAAGTCTTTGCCTATTACACCTTTATCGTAATCCTGGAAAATTATCACATCAATACCTTCATTATTAATTATTTGGCTAATGACATCCAGGAGTTTTGACTGATCTTCTTCATCGAGTGCCGACTTAATTTCTTCGTCAACTCTAAGCATTTGAGTGTTGTTCCCAATTACTCTGAATTTGGTGGTGGTAAGCCTTTTATCACTTTTTAATATGCCTGTTGTAGGCAAATTTTGACTTATCATTAAGTTCAGGTAATCTTCTCCTTTTTTGTCGCTACCGATAACTGAACACAAATAAGGCTCAGCGCCCAAAGCTTTTATATTTAAACCTACGTTCGCAGCACCTCCCAGTCGGTCTTCCCTTTTAGATACTTCAACAACAGGCACAGGAGCCTCCGGTGATATTCTATTTACTTTACCCCAGATATAAGAGTCAACCATTACATCGCCAATAATGATTACTTTTTTATCGTTGAACTCTTTAAATAAATGTGAAACAGATTCAGTTGTTAGCATTTTTATTTTTTCAATATTTCGTTTGCAAATGTAATAAAACCTGATTCATCAGGAAGACTATATTTAGATAGTTTACAGATTTAATTTGAACTATTCTTTTATTATCAAGTTGTTAGTCCGCATTCTCTGACTGTATTCCTGAATATATGATTTTAATATATTCTCTAAATTCTTGGCAATTTCAGGTTTTTCCTTTATTAGATTGGTTTTGTGTTCTACATCACTTTTTTCGTATAATGCTGTCGAGTTTTTTCCATTAAAGAGCAGGCAGTAGTTTCCTTTTGTAATTTGATAAAGACCATTAACATAATGAAAAGCAGCATGTACTGCAGTTGTGTCGAAGGCGCTATTTCCGAAAGCAAGATAATCTTCATCATAATTTAATAAATCCAGTAGCGTTGGCATAATGTCTGATTGATGAAAAGTGTTGCTGTAAATGCCTTTAAGTAAGGTGTCTCCGGGAGAATAAAACAGTACAGGAATTGCATAACGCCCCGAAGTGTTTTTATAATATTTCAATAAATTGTTATTGGGAAGATTTCCTTTTTCTTCAATATTTTCATTGTTTGTTGGAATTACCGACTGAGCCGGATGATCAGCAGAAATAACAAAAATTGTATTATTGAACCAGTCCTTTTTCGACGCTTCTTTAAAGAAATTTCTTAATGCATTGTCGGTATATCTAACAACTCTGTGAATGCGTAGTGGCCCTTCTGTAAAAGTGCTGTCGTATTGTTTTGGTAGCGAATAAGGATAATGAGAACTCAAAGTGAATTCCATTGCGAAAAACGGTTGTTTCATTTTGTCAACCTTCGAAATCATAAACTGAAGGAAAGGCTCATCGTAAATTCCCCAGTAGCCGTCGAAATCAATATCGTTATCGTATTCACTACGTCCATAATATTTATCAAAACCTAAAAATGTAACAAAGCCGTCAAGCCCTAAAGTTCCGTTGGTACCACCATGAAAAAATGCCGTTTCATAGGATTTTCTCTCCAGTAAATCAGCAAGGGAAGTGTATTTGTTGTTTCCATAAACTGAAGTAATAATGGGATCGTCGATGAGGCATGGTATGGAGGTAACTGCACTTGGAATAGCATCCATTGAGCGATAACCACTCGAAAATGCATTTGTAAAAATCAATGACTCCCCGATTAGTGAGTCCAGAAAAGGAGTGTATCCCTTATAGTTATTCAAACTTCCCACATATTCTTTGGAGAAACTTTCCAGTAATATTATAATAAGGTTTTTGTTCTGAAAGGCTTTTTCCGCTTCGCCATGTTTCTTAAGTTTATAGTAGTTGGTAAGCTCTTCCTTATCGAAATATTTTAAATCTTTAACATCGTTATGACCATAGGTTGTCATCAATGTAAAAGGTGTATTTAATATTAAAGGAACCAGTTTTGCATCGCTATATTTTGTGGCATGCATAATCGATAATGGCCTTAGTTGTAATCCTCCGCGTGCACCTATCAGGCTGAGAACCAGTATTAACGACATTAATAGAAATTTGTAAATGAAGTTTTTAAAATTAAGTTTATACTTTGGTTTCTCAAGTTTTTTAAACCTTCTGTAGGGAATATTTAATATTAATATTATTGGAATAATTAGAATTGGAACAAACCAATAATCCAAAGCAAACTTTGGCAGTAGTTTTAAAACATCATCACTAATAAAGATGAACTTTAATACATCGATGGTGGATCTTTTTTGTGTGAAGTGAAAAAATATTGAATCGCCCAGATTTATACTTATCAATAGCGTATTTACGAATATATAGAGTAAACTAATTGATAGTTGCAAATATTTATTGTAATAGAGTTTCCCTAAAGGTAATGTATGGGCAAGTATAATAATGAGGTTGAAATATACAATTACCGAAATATCAAATCTTATTCCAATAAAAAACAAACGTGCGATTTCAAGTATTGAAATATCAGAAAACAGCGAATAATTATAAACGAAAAAAAATAATCTGCTTAAACTAAATAGAATCAGCAGTAATCCTAGTTTTTCTAATAATCTGAATATTCTAAACCTGTATTCTCTCAATACTTATTTCAATTTTTCCAATGAATTTTTAATTCTAATTACAGCTTCTTTAATATTATCGATTGAAGTTGCGTAAGAAATTCGAATACATTCAGGACTTCCAAAGGCATCGCCTGCAACGAGAGCCACATGAGCTTCTTCTAACAAATACAAACACATATCGTTGCTGTCTTTGATTATTCTATCGCCAAATGATTTTCCAAAATAACTGCTTACATCCGGGAAGAGGTAAAAGGCTCCACCGGGAACATTGGTTATCACTCCGGGAATTTCTCTTAATAAGTCAATTAATAAATCACGACGTTTTTTAAACTGACTAAGCATTGTTTTTAACTCTTCTGAATCTTTAGGTTTAGTACTAACGGCTTCTGCCGCAGCTGCTTGCGATATGGTTGATGCGCCTGAAGTGAACTGCCCCTGAAGTTTAGTACATGCTTTTGCTATCTCCAGTGGAGCTGCCATATATCCAATCCTCCATCCTGTCATAGCAAATCCCTTTGAAACACCATTTATCAATACTACTCTGTCTTTTAAAGTTTCATATGATGCAAAACTAAAATGTTCTCCTTCAAAATTTATCAATTCATAAATTTCATCGGTGATAATTAAAATATCAGGATATTTTTCTAAAACTTTGGCAAGTTTATCAATCTCTTCAAAAGTATAAACTGCTCCTGTAGGATTGCTGGGAGAATTGAACAAAAATGCTTTGGTTTTATTGGTAATTGCCTGTTCAAGTTGTTCCGGACTCATTTTGAAGCCATCATCAATATTTGTTGGGATGCTAATCATACTTCCTCCGGCTAACTTGATCATTTCAGGGTAAGAAACCCAATAAGGCGAAGGCACAATAACCTCATCACCATCGTTTAAAATACTCATGAAGATATTTGCCAGTGAATGTTTGGCACCGGTAGATACTACAATTTGGTTAGCCTGATAATCAAGATCATTATCTCTTTTAAGTTTTTTGCAAATGGCTTCGCGTAATACAGGTAAACCCGGAACCGGCGGATAGTGAGTAAGATTGTTGTCGATGGCCAACTTGGCCGCATCCTTTACTTTCTCAGGAGTATTAAAATCAGGTTCACCTATGCTAAGAGGTATAATATCGATTCCTTTTTCCTTTAGTTCCCGACTCATCTCAGTCATTTTTAATGTTGCCGAGACCGACATTTTTAGAACTCTATCAGATAATAAGTTTTTTGCCATTTTTAATCCTTTTTTAAAGAGTTGGCAAATATAAAGGAAATAATACTTTGTGAAATACTTAACACACTTAAGTTTTTGAACAATTTTATCATTTGTGATAATTATCAGCTTTGCAACAAAATTGAGGAATAGTAAATGAGTTATAGCAATTAACACAAGATACAGTTTAAATGATTCTTAATTATATTACTGAAAATTAGCATATTAAATCTTATTCACATTATTGTGATCAATTATTAACAAAGGTTTGACGGATAGGATAATAATCATATTTTTGCGCTTTAATTCTAAATTGATAAAAATGGATATTTTTGATAAGTGTGAAAACGCAATGGGCCCATTAGGACAATACGCCAATCAGGCGGAGGGTTATTATGTTTTTCCTAAACTTGAAGGACAAATTTCAAACAAAATGATGTTTCAGGGCAAGGAACGCCTTGTTTGGAGTTTAAATAATTATCTGGGTTTAGCAAACAATCCTGAAGTTAGAAAGGCTGATGCTCAGGGTGCTGCCGATTGGGGAATGGCATATCCGATGGGAGCCAGAATGATGTCGGGGCATACAAAATACCATGAAGAACTCGAAGAAAAATTAGCAGCATTTGTTGGCCGTGAGTCGGCATATCTGTTGAATTACGGATATCAGGGTATGGTTTCCATTATTAATGCAATGGTTGACAGAAAAGATGTTATCGTATACGATTCGGAAGCACATGCTTGTATTATCGATGGTATGCGCTTACATTTTGGTAAACGTTTCGTTTATCCGCATAATAATATGGAAAACCTTGAAAAAGAATTGATAAGAGCAACAAAAATTGTTGAAAAAACAGGTGGCGGAATTCTTGTAATTACGGAAGGTGTTTATGGAATGGCTGGTGATTTAGGACGACTTGATAAAATTGTTGCATTAAAAGACAAATATAAATTTCGCCTGTTTATTGATGACGCTCATGGTTTTGGTACTATGGGACCAACAGGCGCTGGTACTGATGAACATTTTGGAATTCAGGATAAAGTAGACATATATTTTGGAACCTTTGCCAAATCTATGGCAGGAATTGGCGGATTTGTAGCTTCTAACAAAAGCGTAATAAAGTATTTGAGATACAATATGCGCTCCCAGATTTATGCTAAATCATTACCAATGCCCATGGTGATTGGAGCATTAAAGCGTCTTGATATGCTTGTTAATGAACCCGAGCATAGAGAAAACCTCTGGAAAATTGTAAATGCATTACAGTCAGGTCTTCGTAAAAATGGTTTAAACCTTGGAAATGCCGAATCACCGGTAACCCCTGTATTTCTATCTGGTGGTGTAGCTGAAGCCACACAGGTTACCTATGATTTGAGAGAAAACTATAATATTTTCTGCTCCATGGTTGCTTATCCAGTAATTCCTAAAGGGATGATAATGTTAAGGTTAATTCCAACAGCCATTCATACAATGGAGGATGTTGAATATACCATAAAGGCATTTATTGAAATAAAAAATAAACTCGATAATAATGAATATGCTCATGAATTTAAAGTTCAAACAGCAGAATAAATATTATCACCTGTCTTTGTAAAAAAGGCTGGTCTTTTTCATGATAAAAAAACAATCTAACTTAAGCAGATCTAACTTCTGGATAATTGTTGTTAATTCAACAACCTCCTTTGTTGTTGCATATTTATTAGTGTTTTACGTGAATGTGTTAACAACTATAATCTCAGCATCAATGTTCGATTATAATGTTAGTTTTGATTATGTTCAGGTATACTACCAAATTCAGGATTATCAGTGGACGCATGATTCAGTTAAACTAATTTTTAGTTCCGGCCCAATTATGGTTTTTGTATTGGGAATACTTTCGTTAGTGGGATTTTTTGGTTTATTAGAAGAAGTATCCAGACTCAAACTTTTGTTTTTATGGATTAGCTTAATTTCTTTTAATCAAACCTTTGGTAACCTTATGATCGGTAATCTTTTTAAGACCGGGGTAGGACATGTTTTCAACTGGATGTATTTTAGTGATACTGCTAAAATGGTAGTGGCATTAATAGGTTTTTTCGGACTGATAACAACTGCATTTATAATGAAAAAACCAGTTGGAATATCAGCAAATACATACTTCAATAAACTCGGAAGCAAGAACTTTCCCTTTTTTATTACTGCTCAATTAATACTCCCTTTTATCTTTGGTTATGGTTTGATATTAGCCTATTTTTCACAGCATTTAGTTTTTCAGGAGAGATATGCATGGATTAGTTTAGGGATAATGATATTGTTTATTTTTATAAGTTTGAGTAATAGTGAGGACATGTACTTCGATGAAGAAGAGAGACCAATAGGTCTTTCCAAGTTTCTTATAATTGTTGCTATTTTAATGTATGTTGGGTTGAGATATTTCTTAAAAGACCAGATTTTTATCCACTGGTAATATATAGTTTACGAATGTTAATTGTGGTTAAAGCAATTAAAACTTTAACTTAGTTGTGGGGTTGTCCTTCTAATTTAGAATGATTTTAATTACCTTTGCCCGCTAAAAATTTGTTCCAGATGACAGTAAAAACAAAAGATATTTTAAAGAAATTAGGTTTAAGTAAGGAAGATATTCTTAATGATTTTAGAATAGCCAATGAAAGTCGTCAGGCTAGTTTAATGGGTAGGAGAGAGGTCCTTACCGGAAAAGCCAAGTTTGGTATTTTTGGTGATGGTAAAGAAGTACCGCAACTTGCCATGGCTCGCTTTTTTGAGGATGGCGACTGGAGATCAGGATATTACCGTGATCAAACATTTATGCTGGCATCCGGAATGATGAAGTTAGAGGAGATATTTTCAATGCTTTATGGCGATACCGATATTAAAGCCAACCCCGGAAATGGGGGGCGTTTGATGAATAATCATTTTGCAAGCAGAAGTCTTGATGAAAAGGGTAATTGGAAAAATCTTGTTACACAAAAAAATTCCTCTTCCGATAGTTCTCCAACGGCAAGCCAAATGCCACGTTTATTGGGATTGGCCCTGGCATCAAAATTTTATCGTGAAAATAAAAATCTACATCAATTCAAAAATTTCTCCAATAAGGGAAACGAAGTTGCATTTGGTACCATAGGGGATGCTTCCACCTCTGAAGGACATTTTTTCGAAACTATAAATGCTGCTGGAGTTATGCAGGTTCCAATGGCCATGTCGGTTTGGGATGATCAATGGGGTATTTCTGTGCCTAACAAATTTCAAACTGTAAAGGAAAGTATTTCTGAAGTACTCAAAGGATTTGAGAAGACAAAAGATAGCAACGGCTTACATATTTTTAAGGCCAGTGCTTACAACTATCCGGAACTTATTGAAACCTATAAAAAAGGTGTAAAAATTTGTCGTGAGAAACAAATTCCGGTTTTATTTCATATTACCGATTGTACTCAGCCGCAAGGGCATTCTACTTCAGGTTCGCACGAAAGGTATAAGTCGGAAAAGCAAATGAAACGTGAGTTGGAACTGGATGGTATTATCCATATGAAGAATTGGATAATTGACAGTGGAATTGCAAGCACCGAAGAACTTGAAATAATAGAATCAGAATCGATAGCACGGGTAAAACAAGCCAGAAAACAAGCCTGGAATAATTTTCAAAAGCCAATCCAGGTGCGTCAAAAAGAGTTTTTGAAAATTGTGGATGTTACTACTTGTAATTGTGCCAAAACAGATGCCATAGAAAAAATAAAGAAAGATTTGGGTCGTATAGGTGAGCCCATAACCAAGGACCTGGTTTCTTCAGGAAAAAAAATTCTTCGGTTAATATGTGATAATTGCTCAAACCCGAATAATTCATTAAAAAAGAATGTTACAAAATGGCTAGTTGCCGAAATGAAAGATAATGCCGAAAGGTATAATTCTCACCTTTACAGCGACACCGAGCAATCTGCCCTCAAAGTAAAACATATAGCTCCTGTTTACAGTGATAAACCAAAATCGGTTCCCGGCAGGGAAATATTAAGAGATAATTTTGATTTAATGTTTGAAAGAAACCCTTTGGTTTTAGCTTTCGGAGAGGATGTTGGAAATATTGGTGGGGTAAATCAAACCTATGAAGGCCTTCAGGAGAAATATGGAACTTCCAGAATATTCGATACAGGAATTCGCGAAGCTACTATTATTGGTCAGGGCTTGGGTATGGCAATGAGAGGATTACGTCCCATAGCAGAAATACAGTATTTCGATTATTTACTATATGGTTTGCAGGTACTAAGTGATGATCTTGCTACACTTTCTTATCGTACAAAAGGAGGACAAAAAGCACCCTTAATTGTAAGTACCCGGGGTCATCGACTTGAGGGTATTTGGCATTCAGGATCTCCATTAAGTATGGTAATTAACTCCATTAGAGGTATGCATGTTGCCGTCCCAAGGAATATGACACAGGCAGCTGGTTTTTATAATACTTATCTTCAATCGGATCAGCCGGTATTAATCATTGAACCCCTGAATGCTTACAGGCTGAGAGAAAATGTGCCTGAAAATATGAATGAATTCAACACTGCAGTTGGTATTCCAGAAGTATTAAAGGAAGGAACAGATGTAACTATTGTTACCTATGGATCTTGTGTTAGAATAGCAGAGGATGCAGTTAAGCAGTTGAAAGATTTTGATATAGACGTGGAACTTATTGATGTTCAGTCGCTTATTCCTTTTGATATTGAGCATATTATTGCCAAATCTTTGAAAAAAACCAATAAGGTATTATTCTTCGACGAAGATGTGCCCGGAGGTGCAACGGCTTATATGATGCAAAAGGTTATGGAAGAACAGGGCGCGTTTTATAGTTTGGATATGGATCCTAAAACATTGACAGCAAAGGCACACAGAGCAGCTTATAGTACCGACGGAGATTATTTTTCTAATCCCAATGCGGAGGATGTTTTCGATGTTGTATATAATATGATGCATGAATATAATCCTAAGACATATCCTAAGATATTCTAAATACATTCTTTAAATAACGATTATCTTTGCATTTTATAATGATGCACGGAATTTCTAAATATATCTTAATCATACTTATTTTGTTGCTTACTTATAAGACAACGAGAGATATATCTGTGCTTAGTGATCAGCAAAAGAAGATAGTGATAAGTTTTGTTGAAACATTAAATATCAATGCAGTTTCCGAAAAACATATATTTCCTGAATATATTTCCCGTAAGGAAGAAATTGATAATTCTCATGAAGTTAATATTCCAATGGAATTATTGGCTTCTAAAAATCTGAAAGCAAATAACTCTGAATCAATAAATTTTGAAGGATTTAAAAATTTCCCAACTACAAAAAAAGATGTTTCTGCAAAGGCTTACTTTAGAGTTGTCTTCGATAATGATATTTTCGATAATACCGATTATTACTATACTAATGGAGTGAGGTTTGAATATGTGTCACCTATTTTAAATAGGTTTTCCTTGGGAAAATTACTTCCATCTGTAAATAATGCTGATATAGATATACAGGGTATTTCACTTGTTCAAAATATTTATACTCCGGTAAATCCTGATACCAGAGATATTAATAAAAACGACAGACCGTTTTCATCATACCTTACTTTAGGGTTATTTCATAAATCTATTAATATAGAAAGAGGATTGAAACTTTCTTCAGAATTGTCGGTAGGTATTATGGGGCCGGCCGCTATGGGCGGATTTGTACAATCAAGTATACATGATATAGAACCTGTTGGTTGGGAAAATCAAATTAAAAATGACGTATACATGAATTATTCTATACGGTTTGATAAACTGATATTAGCCCTTAAGAAATTTGAAATAATAAGCAATGCCAATGCCAAAATAGGAACCATATATAATAATATTGGTGCTGGTTTTAAGATGCGCTTAGGAAGGTTTAATAGGTTTGTTGAGAATGATTTACTTATAGGTGAAAAGGATAAAAAGCATAGACTTAATTATTGGATTTTCACCAGTGTGCAAGGAAATATAATTGCATACGATGCAACATTGCAAGGTGGATTGTTTAACGCATCTAATCAGTATGTCGTGGATAATAGTTTACTAAACACTTTTGTCTTTAGAGCTAGTGTAGGAATGGCAGTTTATTATAAAAACGTTGGTTTGGAATTGGAAAACTTCTACCTTTCGCCGGAATTTAAGGGTGCTTACGACTTTCGGTATGGAAGGGTAAATTTAATTTTTGGGCTTTGATAAATTAAACATAATCAGGATAATACAAATTATAATACAATGAAATTAAAAGGAAAGATAAAGTCGAATGGTAAAGCAAAACAGCCAAAAGATTTTAATAAGGAAGAGATAAACTATCCTATTACATTTGAATTTAAAGCTATGATGGATGGCTATGTTGCTGACGACTTAAACAAGCAATCGATAGTTGAGGCTTTTAATAAGTTTGATATAACATATTCCTATTCCGATAAAAAAATATCTTCCAAAGGAACCTACGTGAGTTTTTCTTATAGAATTACAATTATCAGCAAGGAAATTATGAAGGGTTTTTATGAACATTTAAAAACCGTAGACGGATTAAAATTTGCTTTATGATATATAAAATTATGGCAGTCGCCTTTGGTGGAAGTATAGGTGCAGTTGCCCGTTATTTAGTTTTTTTATTAGTTGGCAGGTATTATACCGGAGTATTTCCGTGGGCCTCCTTATTTGTAAACTTGAGTGGTGCTTTTATAATTGGATTTCTCTGGGGTTTGTTCGACGGACTTTATGTATCACCCGCCCTTAGAATGTTCTTAATAATTGGTATACTTGGTAGTTTTACTACATTTTCAACTTTTACCTTCGATTTGCTAAACCTGTATCGCGATGGCGAGATAAAGATGTTCGTCATCTATCTGCTGTCATCAAATTTGCTGGGAATGGCCTTGGTATTCATTGGGTATTACATTTTTAAACTAATCTGAATTTCAATTAAATTAATAAATGCACTTAATTGAACCATTTTATAATTGGCGCGAACTGTATATCGCCTCAGAAGATGAAACTTCTCCTTTTTATGGAAGGGAGTATAGTGAGTTTTATCTTTCAAATACAGTTTACGATTACTACATTCATCCACAATGGGATGAGTTTGGTTCCAACACTCTATACCTTAAAGTGTTGTTTGTAAGTTACGAGCATAATTATGCTGTTATTGAGTTTATCGGCGAATGGAATGACGCTATTTATAATGATGTAATGTATTTATACAGAAATGTTATTGAAGAATTATTTCTTTACGATATAAATCACTTTATTTTAATAGGCGAAAATGTTTTGAATTTTCATTCCGATACCGCAGATTATTATGAAGAATGGTTCGACAATATTGGCGATGGATGGATAGTTGGATTGAATTTCAGAAGACATGTTATGCAGGAATTCGAATCAACAAATATCGATTATTATATAAATTTCCAGGGGGAATTCGACGATTTCAACTGGAGGGGATATTTGCCTGATAATTTATTTAAAAAGATAAATGAATTGATGACTAAACGATTATCATTGTAATGCTTAAAGGAGTAATTTTAAATGTATATGGTCGTGTGCAAGGTGTTGGATTTAGATTTTACACTCATAAAACTGCTTTGGAAATGGGAGTAAATGGCTATGTGCAAAATATTAGTGATGGTAGTGTTTATATAGAAGCAGAAGCAGAAGAAGATATTCTTGAAACCTTTGTTCATTGGTGTGAAAAGGGCCCTGAATGGGCAAGAGTAGATAAAATTACCAAACAATTTTGTGATAAATTCGGCTACAATAGTTTTGAGATTCGTTAATATTTGTATGCTCTCAAAAATTCTCTTTTACCGGGTGGCCCGGGAAGTTTTTTAATGCTAAAACCCGATGCTTTCAAATTTCTTTTTACCAGTCCTTTGCAAGAATAAGTTGTAAGTACCCCCGCTTTTTTCATTGCATTATATACCTTAGTAAATATTTCCTGAGTCCAAAGTTCGGGTTGAGCATCCGGTGAAAAAGCATCATAATAAACAAGTTCGAAATAGTTTTCAGTAAAATTTGCCGACTCGAACTTATTTTTGATAAGCTGGAAAGTAAAATTTTCATTTAACGCCAAAGGAACTGCATTGGCATTGTGCATCTTAATGAAAATGTCTCTGTCAATTTTCAATAATTCATGATAATTCAGATTGTGAGCCTCTTCCATTTTTATAGGGTAGGCTTCAACAGAAGTATAATTGATTTTTACTGAATTTTCCTGAGCAAATTTATAAGTTAACAAAGCATTTAATCCTGTACCGAATCCCATTTCCAGTATGTTGATATTATTAATTTCTCTGGAGATATATTTAAGCCCTGCCTCAATAAATATGTGGTCCGACTCGGTTTTGGCCCCAAAACTGGAATGGTAGTGCTCACCAAATTCTTCACTATAAAGAGTTTTTGAATTATCAGAAGTTGTAACTATAGTTTTCAATTATTGAATTGTAATTTCAGCAAAAATAACTATCTTTCACCTTTAAAAACAGAAATATGTTAAAAGACCTGAAAATTGATAACGTTTTATTTTTGGATATTGAAACAGTTCCCGCCTATCCAAAATTTGAAGAACTTCCCCAAAGGATGAAAAAACTGTGGGAAAGAAAAGCAGAACAATTAAGAAAAAACTCCACCGATGAAACGGCTGATAAATTTTATTCTCGAGCAGGTATTTATGCTGAATTTGGGCGAATTGTCTGTATTTCATGTGGTTATATGAATGGTGCTGAGTTTCGCATGAAGTCGTTTTACGGTGATGACGAGAAGATATTGCTGGAGGAGTTTGCCGACATGCTGAATCAGCATTTTAATTCGGCCTATCATCTTTTATGTGCCCACAATGGAAAAGAGTTCGACTTTCCTTATATCGCCAGAAGAATGCTGGTAAATGGTATTGAACTTCCTGATATAATAAACCTGGCAGGTAAAAAACCATGGGAAGTGCGGCATCTTGATACCATGGAATTATGGAAATTCGGCGATTATAAACATTATACCTCCCTCGATTTGCTAGCTGCTATATTCGATATTCCTACTCCCAAAGATGATATAGATGGTAGCATGGTAGGTCATGTTTACTGGGTTGAAAACGATTTGGAAAGAATTGTTAAATATTGCATAAAAGATGTAATAACCGTAGCTCAGTTGATGAGAAGGTATATGGGAATGAGTTTATTAAGTGAAGATGTTATAGAAGTCAGGTGAATTTGAAATTGTTAATTCGTTTTAATTCTAATATTTTTCACAATAGCATTTATTAATAATATATATCTTCGCAGCAAAATATTAATGTTATGATACAATATGCAGGATGGTTTGGTGGTCCCGAGATAATACTAATTGTTGTTGTAGTATTACTTCTTTTTGGTGGAAAAAAAATTCCGGAACTTGCAAAAGGATTAGGTAAGGGAATTAAGGAATTCCGAAGCGCTACTGAAGATAGCGATCTGGCGAAAGACATAAAAGACGTGGCATCTGAAGTTAATAATCTTAAAAAGGATGCCGAAAAGTTAGACCCTCGTAATATTACAAAATCTTCAGGTTCAAAAAAAAAATAAGTAATTAATGTTGAGAAGTTTTTAGTATTATAATTAATAGATTTGAAAGACCTTACAGAAGGAAAAGAGGGTAGGCTTATTCTTAAATTTGCAATTCCCATGTTAATGGGAAATGTTTTCCAACAATTATATAATGTTGTCGATAGCATAATTATCGGAAAAGTATTAGGTAAGGAAGCACTTGCTGCCGTTGGAGCAAATTTCCCTTTAATTTTTGCCCTGATATCATTTGTCGTTGGAATTGCCATTGGCTCAACAGTTATTATTTCGCAGTACTTTGGGGCAAAGCAAATGGATAAGGTTAAAAAAACCATAGATACCCTTTATATATTTATGTTTTTTGCCGCAATCGCACTTACCATTATTGGAATCTTCGGAAGTAAATATATATTTAAACTCATCAGCCTGCCAGAAGATGTTCTTGGGCCCGCCGTTGAATATTTTAATGTGTATGCCATAGGTTTTGTGTTTTTCTTTGGTTTCCAGGGCACAAGTGCAATTTTAAGAGGGCTGGGTGACTCTAAAACACCTCTTTACTTTCTTATGATATCCACAGTCATCAACATTGTTCTCGATATCTTTTTTGTTGTTGTTTTAAAACTTGGTATACAGGGTGTTGCTGCTGCTACGGTTATCGCTCAGGCAGGAGCCTTTTTCTCCGTAGTATGGTATCTTAATAAATACCATAGTTTTATCGATATATCTCCTTTGAAAATGAAATTCAACCGAGAAATATTTTCAAAGAGTTTAAAAATAGGATTGCCATCAGGTTTTCAACAGACATTTGTATCCATCGGATTTTTAGCCCTTTACCGAATAGTTAATCAGTTTGGAACACCAACCATTGCAGCCTATAGCGTTGCCATGCGAATTGATATGTTTGCTGCTATGCCTGCCATGAATTTTTCGGCAGCAATATCAACTTTTGTTGGACAAAACATTGGCGCAAATAAATTCGATAGAATTGGAAGAGGCTTAAATGCAACACTAATAATGACAAATATTATCTCGGTAGTTGTTAGTGTTATTGCCTTACTTTTTGCCAGACAATTAATAGGAGTTTTTATCGACGATCAGGAAGTAATAGATATCGGAGTTCAATATATTTATATTGTAAGTGGTTTTTATGTTGTTTTCACAACAATGTTTATCTTTACGGGAGTTTTAAGAGGGGCAGGAGATACTTTGGTGCCAATGTTTATAACAATTTTAGCCTTATGGATAATTAGAATTCCGGCTTCTTATTATTTGTCTCTTAAAATTGGATCTATGGGAATATGGTGGGGAATACCAATTGCCTGGTTTGTAGGCGCTTTATTCTCCTTTTTATATTATAAAACCGGAAAATGGAAATCGAAAGCCGTGGTTAAACATGGTCAAAATATAAAGTAATATACCAAACAAATTAATTATAAAACTATGAAAACGAGATTTATACTTTTCATTTTTACAATTTCATTATTTATGACAAGTTGTGTTCAAAATGTTAACCATTTTAATTATCCAGTAGCGAAAAAAGTAGATACTGTGGATGTTTATTTCGGGCATGAAGTTGCCGATCCTTATCGTTGGCTTGAGGATGATAACTCTGAAGAAACAGCCCAATGGGTTGCCGAAGAAAATAAAATTACTCATGATTATTTAAATAAAATACCTTTTCGACAGGCTCTGGAAAACCGCCTAACAGAAATTTGGAACTATCCTAAATATGGAGTACCATTCAAAAAGGGCGATAATTATTTCTTTTTCAAAAATGATGGTGTTCAAAATCAAAGTGTTCTTTATGTAACTCCAGATTTAAAGCAGGAAGCTCGCGTAATGCTGGATCCTAATAAACTTTCCGACGATGGAACTGTTGCCCTGGCAGGACTGGGTTTCTCGAAAGATGGACAGTACCTTGCATACTCAACTGCAAGTGGTGGTTCCGACTGGAATGAAATTTATGTTATGCAGATAGCAGATGGCGTTATGCTCGAAGATCATATCGAATGGGTGAAATTTTCCGGTATCTCATGGTGGAAAGATGGATTCTTCTATTCTTCTTATGATGAACCTAAAGAAGATGATGTGCTTTCCGGTCAAAATCAATATCATAAAATTTATTATCATAAACTTGGTGATAATCAGAAAGGTGATATGCTTATTTTCCAGAATGAAGATCAGCCTTTGCGTAATTATTATGCTTATTTGAATGAGGATAAGACTTTTTTATTCATTAGTGAAACCGAAAGTACAAGTGGTAATTCACTCTATGCAACAAAAATTGATGATTTGAAAAATCTGGATTTCAAATTGATTGCTAAAGGTTTCGATAACGAATTTAATATTATAGATAATATTGGCGATAAATTGATTATCAAAACAAACTATCAGGCCCCTAAGGGAAAACTTGTAATGGTTGATTATAATAATCCGGAAATTGAAAACTGGACAGACTTGATAGGAGAAAAAGAAGATGTACTCGAGTCTGCAGATATTGTTGGTGGAAAATTATTCACTCAATATTTAAAAGATGCCAGTAGCAAAGCCTATTTTTATACTCTGGATGGAGAGTATTTAAGTGAACTGAAATTGCCTGCCATAGGAACTCTTAGTGGGTTTAACGGTAATAAAGATGAAAATAATGCGTTTTATGGGTTCACCTCATTCACCTATCCTTCAAGTGTTTATCACTACAATATTGATGAAAATACATCAAGCCTTTATAAAAAGTCAGATGTAGATTTCAATCCTGATGAATATGTTACCAAACAGGTTTTCTATAAGAGCAAAGATGGTACACAAATACCTATGTTTATTGTTCATAAAGCAGATATTGAAATGGATGGAAAAAATCCCACAATGCTATACGCTTATGGTGGTTTTAATATAAGTTTAACTCCAAGTTTTAGCATTAGCCGATTGTCTTTCCTTGAACAGGGAGGAGTTTTTGCAATGGCCAACCTGAGAGGTGGAGGAGAATATGGAGAAGAATGGCATGAAGCCGGAACAAAAATGAAAAAGCAAAATGTTTTCGACGATTTTATATATGCTGCAAAGTATTTATTCGAAAACAAATATACTTATGAAGATAAACTTGCAATAGCAGGTGGATCGAACGGGGGCTTATTAGTTGGTGCCTGTATGACTCAACAACCTGATATGTTTAAAGTTGCTATTCCAATGGTAGGTGTTTTAGATATGTTACGTTATCACAAATTTACTATTGGTTGGGCCTGGGCTTCCGATTATGGAAGAAGTGACGAGAGTGAAGAAATGTTCAATTATTTGTACGGCTATTCTCCTTTACACAATATTAAAAAAGGTGTTGAATATCCTGCAACTCTTGCCATAACAGCTGATCACGATGACAGAGTTGTGCCAGCCCACACATTTAAGTTTATGGCTACTTTACAGGAAAATGATGGTGGAAAAAATCCGATTCTTGTGAGAGTGGAAACGAAAGCCGGGCATGGCGCCGGAAAACCAACTGCTAAACAGATAGAGGAAACTGCTGACATGTATTCTTTTATCATGTTTAACCTTGGAATGGAACCTGTTTTTGATAACTAATAAATTACTTAACAATTTCTTAATATTGGTTGTAGATTTTAAGTGTTTTTTTGCAAAAAATAAGAAAATCAAAATTAATTTATAATGGAAACTCTTTATCTGTTAATTGTAGTAGTATTATTCTTGCTTGCTATATCCGACCTTATTGTAGGTGTTAGTAATGATGCTGTTAACTTTTTAAATTCTGCTATCGGAGCCAGAGTAGCTTCTTTTCGCACCATCATGATTATTGCGGCCCTAGGTGTATTGGTTGGGGCAGTACTTTCCAGTGGTATGATGGAAGTGGCCAGAAAGGGAATATTCAACCCTTCTATGTTTTATTTCGATGAAATAATGCTAATCTTCCTGGCAGTAATGATTACCGATGTTATTCTTCTGGATGGATTTAATACCATGGGAATGCCAACATCAACAACTGTTTCTATAGTTTTTGAACTACTCGGTGCGGCAGTTGGTATGGCAACCATTAAGCTAATGTGGGGATCTCCCGAATCATTACTTCCAATTAAGCAATATTTGGTGGATAATAATTTATTGAAGGATCTGAATAGTGATTTAAATGTAACTAACTTTATAAATACTTCTAAAGCCCTGGCCATTATTGTTGGTATATTCTTGTCGGTTTTCGTGGCATTTTCTGTTGGAGCCATTATCCAGTATTTAGCACGTATTGTTTTCTCATTTAACTATAAAATAAGAATTAAATATTTTGGAGCAATCTGGGGTGGTATTGCATTTTCCATAATAACTTACTTCATATTTATTAAAGGAGCCAAGTCGGCTACCTTCATGACTGATGATATTAAAACCTGGTTTACTGCAAATACATGGACAGTATTGCTTGGGAGTTTCGTTGGATGGACCATAATTCTTCAGTTAATTTATTCACTATTTAAAGTAAATATTTTACGACTTGTAGTTTTGGTAGGCACATTCTCTCTTGCAATGGCCTTTGCCGGCAACGACCTCGTAAACTTTATAGGTGTTCCTTTAGCAGGTTGGGCATCGTGGAAAGAATGGGTAATGGATCCCAGTGTTGCACCTGATGGATTGTTAATGACAGCCCTAAGTGGAAAAGTTCAAACTCCTATTTACCTTCTTCTGTTAGCAGGATTAATAATGGTTTTAACATTATTCATCTCCAAAAAAGCAAAGTCCGTTGTTAAAACTTCTATCGATTTAAGCAGGCAAACTGCTGGTGAGGAGAGGTTTCCTCCCACAGCCTTCTCAAGAGCAATAGTTAGAGTAGCTTTAAATATATCAAGAGCGGTTAATTTTATTTTGCCAAATGCAGTTGTTAAGTATATTGATAAACAGTTTACACCTGTTGAACAGGAAGATGATGGTGAAGGTGTTCTTGCATTTGACCTGGTAAGGGCTTCTGTTACTCTCGTGGTAGCCAGCGTTTTAATTGCCTTTGGAACTTCTCAAAAACTACCTCTTTCAACTACTTATGTTACTTTTATGGTAGCAATGGGTACAAGTCTTGCTGATAATGCCTGGGGAAGGGAAAGCGCAGTTTATAGAGTTTCAGGTGTTGTGGCTGTAATAGGTGGTTGGTTTTTAACTGCTATTACAGCATTTATTTCTGCTTTCGTTGTTGTTGCTTTACTTCAGGTAGGTGGTATATTTTCTATAATAGCATTTATTGCGATTACTGCTTATGTAATATATAGAACATATGCTCTTCATAAGAAAAACGAATCGGAAAAATCAGTTGGAAATGTTATTGATCAAATTTCTGATGATAATATTATTGAGCGTTCTGCAACTACAATAGCAAATAATATAGGTGTTGTTAATGTTCAACTTAAAAAGATTATTAAGGCTCTTGATAAAGAAGATTTAAAATCGCTTAAGAAATCTAAAAAAGAAATTGATGCAGTTTCTTCACGAACAAAATATCTTAAAGATAATGTTGGGTCAATTATAGAAAAACTAAAAGATGATAACGAGAATGACTTTAACTTTGTTCAGGTACTCGACTATTTAAGAGAAATTCTTCATAATGCCACTTATATCGTAAGACCTTCTATCGAGCATATTGCAAATAATCATAAGCCTTTATTGGAAGTTCAAACTAAGGAATTTATGTCTATTTGGACTGAATTCGATAAGTTAACTGCTCTGGTTGTGGCTAGTATAGAAGATCCATCGAAAGCAAAAGAGAATAAAATTTTAGGAAAACAATCTGATCTACTCGATTTAATAATGACAATTAATAAGAGTCAGTTAAAACGATTAAAGAACACGGAAGTTGGAACTAAAAATTCTATTCTTTACCTCAAGATTCTTGACGAATGGAGGAGTATGATACTTCACATTGTTAACCTCTATAAATCATATCGTGACTTTGTAGATTATCAGGCGAAATAGTGTACGATTTAAATAATGTAAGAATAATTTCAGGAGGGCAGTCCGGCGTCGATCGGGCTGCCCTTGATTTTGCCCTAAATCACAAGATGGTTTGTGGAGGATATTGTCCTAAAGGAAGACTAGCCGAAGATGGTGTAATTTCAAAAATATATCCTCTTAGCGAAACTAAAAGTTCTTTATATAAAGAACGAACAAGGCTAAATGTGGAAGTAAGTGATGCTCTGCTTGTGATTTATAAAACTAATTTAGGGGCTGGAACAAAACTGGCAATAGAAACTGCTAAACAATTGAAGAAAGATTATTTTATAATTCAGCTGCCGGCAGAAGAAGTTAATATTGAAATGTTAATTCAATGGTTGGGTATTACAAAGCCTTCAAGTATCAATATTGCAGGACCCAGAGAAAGTAGTGATAAGGGCATATATTTACAAACTCTAAAATTATTAAAGCAAATATTTGTAACTGATTAAATCATCTTCTAATAACTAAAACCTTGCTAACTCATAAATGATTACTTTTGCAAAGTATTACGGAACTGTCTATCGCCTTGCCTCAGGCAAGGAGGAAAGTCGGGACAACACAGGGCGCCATACTTCTTAGATGGAAGGGTTCCGAGTAATCGGAATACAGAAAGTGTCGCAGAAAATAACAGCCTACTCCGTCGGCTGACGGACGGCAATGGTGAAAACGTGGGGTAAGAGCCTACGGTCGTTCCTGGTGACAGGAGCGGGGGATAAACCTTATGGGTTGCAAGATCAAATAAACCGGTGCTTGAGGGTTGCCCGCCCGATACCGGAGGGTAGATTGCTCGATCCTGTGGGTGACTGCAGGACTAGATAAATGATAGAATAGTACTTTTTTTAGTATGAATACAGAATCCCGCTTATAGTTCCGTAGTACTTTTTTTTAACTAAATAAAAACTAAATAATTAGCTTTGTCAATTCAAAAATTATTCGCACTTTTGCAGCCCGATTTGAAAATCGGTTTTTTTTATTATTTAATAACGTAATTTAATATGGCAACAAAGATGAGATTGCAACGTTTTGGTAAGAAAGTTAAGCCTTTCTACCATATCGTTATTGCGGATGGTCGTGCACCACGAGATGGAAGATTTATTGAGAAGATAGGTACATACAATCCCGTCCAGAACCCTGCCGAGATAAACTTGAAGTTTGACAAGGCACTCGATTGGTTACAAAAAGGAGCTCAACCAAGCGATACTGTAAAAAGTATTCTATCCTTAAAAGGAGTTCTTTATAAGCACCATTTACTAAAAGGTGTGAAAAAAGGAGCAATGACTGAGGCTCAAGCCGAAGCAAAATTCCAAAAATGGATGACAGAAAAGGAAGCTAAAATTGAAGCTAATCGCAAAAGCCTTGAAGAATCTGATAGAAATACTCGTAAAGAGGTTCTTGAAGCCGAAACTAAGATTAAAGAAGCTCGTGAAGCTGAATTAAACAAAAGACGTCAGGCTGAAGAAGATGCTAAAGCAAAAGTTGCAAAAGATGCTGCTGATGCTATTGCAGCTGAAAAAGCAGAAAAGGAATCAGTAGAAGTAGCAGAGAAAATTGAAACCGAAGAGGCTCCAGTTGAAGAAGTTAAAGAAACTCCTGCTGAAAAAGCAGAAGAAGTAGCAGAACCGGTAGC
>JBFFLX010000006.1:0-54412 GCA_041554435.1 Bacteroidales bacterium | reverse complement strand
TTATCTGAATTCCTTTCATATTATTCTTGTCGAAAACAAAATGCACTTTCTCCTGAGATAAAAAGCCTTGCGCCCCTTTTCCATTTTCCCCAGACGCAACAATAATAATATCTTCACTTTTTGCTAGTATGGTTTGCTGATCTCGCAAATTAAAAGTTGTTTTTTTATCTACTAGCCTGAAAAGCCCATTTGGATAGATAAGTACATCAAAATAAATAATAGGAATTCCTTTGTAAACGAGTATATTACCTTGGGAGTGAGTTATGTTTTTGTTGAAGTTTTTAATAACCGAAAAACTCAACGAAACCATAAAAATAAAAATTATGGTAATGAGTAAATAACGCCATTTTTTAAATTGCGAAATATGTATTGCGAATACTATGATTAAAAAAACTATTAGAGAGAAAATTATAGACTGAAGAATGTAATCTGTTTCGGTCAGAATAGAAGAAATAAACATAAAAATGTAACTAAAAATAAATAGAATAAAAAACAAAGAAACCGGAGATTTTAAGTAATCTTTAATGGTTTTTTGTCGGAGATTCCATTTAGTTTTAATTATTTTACCATTTTCCAAAACAAAATAAATGAAAAACAGACCTATCATTGTTCCCCATAAGTCTTTGGAAACGTCTCCCAGATCAAATATTCTATTCGACAATGGCATCTGTATTAATTCGTCGAAAGTTGAGATTTCTAAAGCCGAAATAAACGTAAGTAAAATTATTCGGTAATCAGGACGATTTTTTCCCTTTAACCATCTATAATTTATAAAGGCAAATATTGAATATGCAAAATAATGCCAATTATATTGTAATTCGTAAAATTTATGATTGAAATAAAAGTCGGTGGTTTTTTGGCCTATCCAAAATAATAATATTACTATCAGCCAACTAATGGTTCGAGAATAATTAATTTTTTTCCAGGTAAAATACAGCGTTATTAAAACTATCGCTAGTGCAATGGTTAAAGTAATGGGCATATCGATATTTCCGATTTTGTAGGTAAAATCAGAAAACTGACCTAAAGCTGATTGTAAATAGTTTTGAAGTAATAAAAATGGAGTTGCAATTAAGAGTAAAATATAGAGTATTCGGCTGGTCGTTAAATTGAACAGTGTAGATTTCGCATAACTCATGCATACAAATCTATGAAAAATGTTAAATACTTATATAATAATCTTAGTTGTTTTTTTACTAAACCTTCTTATAAAACAATTTCAAATTAGGTCTAGTTTAATCCATTTCTAACTAAGAAAGCATCAATTTTTGGTTCCGAGCCTCTGAATTTTTTATATAAATCCATTGCTGGTTCGGTATTGCCTCTGGAATAAATATTGTCTTTCAGAGATTTGGCAGTTTCTGCATCAAATAGTCCTTTTTCCTGGAAAACGCTAAAGGCATCCGCATCTAAAACAGCCGCCCATTGGTAACTATAATATCCTGCAGCATAACCTCCTCCAAAAACGTGAGAGAAATACGGACTTCTGTATCTTACAATAATTTCGGGCAACATATTAATTTTTGCCATTACTTCATTTTCAAATTTAATTGGATCACGCTTTACCGTATCGTTAATTGTATTCCAATACATATCAAGCAAGGCTGCAGAGGTATATTCAACCACTACAAAACCATTATTAAACAATCCGCTTTTCTTAAATTTCTGAATAAGTTCGTCGGGAATAGTTTCGCCTGTTTTATAATGTTTTGCATACATTTTTAGAACTTCAGGATGAGTTGAATAATTTTCCATAAACTGTGATGGCAATTCAACAAAGTCGCGGGCAACAGATGTTCCCGACAAAGTATTGTATTTGCAGTTCGACAGCAATCCGTGAAGTGCATGTCCGAATTCATGGAAAGTGGTTTCAACCTCGTCAATTGAAAGTAAAGCAGGCTTGTCGCCTGAAGGAGTGGTGAAATTGAAATTAGTAGTAATAACAGGGCTTACGCCTTCTGATTGTTTTCTGTAAGCATCCATCCACGCACCACCGCTTTTGCTGGCTCTGGGATACCAATCCATATATAATATTCCCAAATGTGAATCATCCGGATTTAGAACTTCAAACACCTGAACGTCAGGGTGATATTTGGGAATGTCGTTTCTCTCTTTGAACTTTAATCCAAATAGTTTGTTGGATACCAAAAAGGCACCGTCTCTTACTTCATTTAACTCGAAATATGGGCGAAGCATCTCTTCGTCAAGATTATACTTTTTAGCACGTAATTTTTCCGAATAATACCACCAATCCCAATGCTCAAGTTTAAAGCCTCCATCTTCTTCATCAATAAGTTTTTGAAGTTCCTGAGCCTCTTTTGTTGCAATAGGTAATGCTGCATCCCAAATATTATTGGTGAATTTAAAAACCGTTTCAGGGTTTTTTGCCATGTTTTTGTCAAGAACGTATTCGGCATAATTTTTAAAACCAAATAAATGTGCTTTTGCAGTTGTTAGAGATGCAATTTTGGCAAGTATCTTTTTATTATCGTATTTGTTATTATTATCACCACGCATAATATATGCTGTGTGAAGTTTTTCTCTTAAGTCACGATTTTCTGAGTATGTAAGGAAAGGCAACATGCTGGGCTTGTGAGTTGTAAATACCCATTTATCTTTAAGTCCATTTTCTTCTGCTGTTGCTTTCGCTGCCTTAATTACCGATTCCGGCAAACCGGCCAAATCATCTTTATTGTCGATAACAAGTTTGTAGTTATTGGTCTCAGCTAAAATATTATTATCGAATTGAAGTTGTAATACCGCAATCTCTCCATTTAACTTGCGAAGTTTTTCCTGCTTTTCGAGACTCAAATTAGCACCACCACGTTCAAAGCCCTTATAAATTACTTCCAGCAATCTGCTTTGTTCAGGGCTTAACTCTAAATCATCTCTGGAGTTATAAACGGCCTTTACTTTAGCAAAAAGTTTGGCATTTAGAGCAATGTCATCAAAGTGTTTTGAAATTAAAGGGGCAACAGTTTGTGCAACCTCCTGCATGCTGTCGCTTGTTAATGATGCGTTAAGGTTGTTGAATGTTGAGGAAACTCTGGCCAGCAATTTCCCGCTGGCATCCAGTTGTTCTATAGTGTTTTTAAAGTTTGGGTTTTCTGTATTATTAACAATAGCATCTATTTCCAATGCATTTTCCTTCATGGCAAGTTCGTAAGCTGGTAGAAAATCGCTCACTTTTATTTGTTCAAACGGAGGAACCTCGAATGGTGTATCAAACTTTTGTAAAAGAGGATTATTCATTTCTGCTGCTTTTTTTTGAGTGCATGAAGCAAGAATTAGTCCTGCAAACATTGCAATAATTAAACTTTTTTTCATGATGTGTTTTTATTTTTGTGTTGCAAATGTACACTATTTGCCTTGTTTATTTTAAGAAAGATATTTTGCAACTATTGGCATTCTGCGTCCCATACCAAAGGCTTTGGTCGACACTCTAAGAATGGGTGGTGTTTGATATCGCTTGTATTCGTTGGTGTTTACTAATTTTAAAATTCTGTTAACCAATGCCTCATCAAATCCCATTGCAATAATTTCTTTTGGGCCTTTGCGATGTTCAATATATTGATATAGAACCTCATCTAAAATATCATAATCAGGAAGTGAATCTGAATCCTTTTGGTCGGGGCGCAATTCTGCTGATGGCGGTTTAGTAATTATATTTTCAGGAATCATTTCCTTTTCCCGGTTAATAAATCTTGCTAATTCAAAAACCTGAGTTTTATAAACATCACCTATCACCGAAAGGCCTCCGTTCATATCACCATAAAGTGTACCGTATCCCACTGCTGCTTCGCTTTTGTTGCTGGTATTCAGTAAAATATATCCAAATTTATTGGATAGGGCCATTAATAAAACTCCACGGGTTCGGGCTTGTAAATTCTCTTCTGCAATATTAAATGGCAGGCCTTTAAAATAAGGATTTAAGGTGTCTTCAAAAGTATTAAATGCCTTTTCAATTTCAATTATATCATGAGGCATACTGTAATTTTCCACCAGTTTAAGAGAGTCGTCAATCGAGTGTGAAGAAGAGTATCTGCTTGGAAGTAATACATTGTATACATTTTCGCTGCCTAAAGCTTCTGCGGCTATTGCAGCAGTCACTGCCGAGTCGATACCTCCCGAAAGTCCCAGAATAGCTTTTTTAAATCCGAGTTTCTGAAAGTAATTTCTAACACCCATAACCAGAGCATTGTAAATTGATTCTATCTCGCTGGTTTTCTGTTCCTTCTCAATTATTGTTTTCGACTCTATATCTTCTAAATCGTATATTTTGAAATCTTCTTCAAAATACTTTAATTCATCATATATCTCCGATTTTGAATTCAATACAAGTGAGCCACCATCGAATAAAAGCTCTGTTTGTGCTCCAACATGGTTAACATAAAAAAGAGGTAATTTGTATTTTTTTGCGTTTCTTTTGAGTATTTCCTTACGTATTTTAGTTTGATGATAATTATATGGTGAAGCCGCAATATTTATCATTAAATCAGGACTTTGGCCCATTAATTCATCCATAGGATTAATGTTGTAGAGAGGATTGTCCTGTACATTCCACAAATCTTCACAAATACTAAGGGCAATTTTTTTGCCTTGATAATTTATACAATTGAATAGATTGTTAGGTTCAAAATACCTGTTTTCATCAAAAATATCGTAATTAGGGAGTAAGGTTTTATGGGTTAAGTGAGCAATTTTACCATTACTTAAAAATGCTGCTGAATTATAAAGCGGTTTGCCCTTTTCATTTGGATTAAAAGTTGGCAGACCTATAATTGCTGCAATATCAGTACAATGTTTTGCAATATTGTTAACGGTTTCATTACACTGAATAACAAAATCGTTAAATTCAAGAAAGTCGCGAGGGGGATAACCTGAAATTGCCAGTTCCGAAAACACTACTAAATCGGCGCTCTCTTTTTTGGCTTTTTCTATTACAGAAATTATTTTATCACTGTTGTCAGCGAAATTCCCTATGTGGTAGTTTAACTGTGCTAATGCTATTTTCAAATTTGTTCTTTTTAGAAAAATACTGATAAGTTGATTTCAATAAAACTGTTTCGACCATTATTTTTTAAGTAGGCATCTGTACTATTGTAGCCCTTTAAAATATTTACAAAAGCATTGTCGAACTTAATTCCGGTTCTTAAATAAGTTGAGCCCTGAATAGGAATTTCGGCTCCCAAACCAATTATTAAAGATTGACGTGTAGGCTGCAAATCTTTATATGCATTTACAGTTTCTGAACTTGTGAAGGAGCCATCGTTAGCTACAAATTCTTCATCAGCTTTAGCTGAAATTAAAAAACCCATCCCAAAACCTAGTTGACCATAATAACTCAATTTTCCAATTTTATTGGTTCTCATGGTTAATACCAAAGGTATTTCCACATATTTTGGTTTGTATTTTCTGGTGCTTTTTCCCTCTGTCATAACTGATGAAATATCATGAGGTTTCTGGTCGGGATATGAAATCTTACTGTTTAGATAAATTAAATCAAAACCAGTTGTAAATGAATAGTTTTCCATTATAAATATATCGGCAGTAAAGCCCCATGAACCTCCAAAATTTACGCCTTCACCTTTATATCCTGTTGCATCAGTTGCAAACCAACCCAAATTAAGAGCCCCTTTAAATCCCATTTGGAATGCCTTGTGCTGAGCAAAAGAACTAAATGTCAGCATAATTAAAATAATTGTAAGCAGTTTTTTCATGATATCTTTTTTACTAAAATCTTCTGTTTTATTTTCGTAATTTATTAATGAAATTATAATTTCCTCTGCGTTTATTATTTTACAAATTTAATTATTCACAACTAATAATCGATTTTTATGTTAATTAAAAGTATAATATTACAAAATTATTTTACTTTTGATAACAGAAAAAATTTAAACTTAAATATTATGAAACGTTTAACAGTATTAGTATTGGCATTGGCATTTTCTTCAACCATGTTCGGCCAATTTCATTTTGGCCCTCAAATTGGCTACTCTGCATCCAACATAAGTATGAATACAAGTGACATTAAATCGAGCTTAAAAAGTAATTTTATGTTTGGTGCTTTTGTTCGTATGGGCAATAAAATTTATTTACAACCTGAGGTTAACTGGATGACTCAGGGGAGTGTTTTTAAATACCCTTCCATTAGTTTAAGTGGGGTAGATTTAAGTCCTGTTGAACAGGAAATCAAACTGAACACTATAAATATTCCTCTTACTTTGGGTTGGAGAATAATTGACCTTAAAATAGTAAATATAAGAGTGTTTGCAGGCGTTAATACTAACATAGTAGTTGGAAAAACCATCAATACCACTGATGAAGATAATAGCGTTGGACAAGATTTAGTTACTCCGATTAAAGAGTCTGATATTAAGGATATGGTGTGGAATTATCATGTTGGCGCCGGAGTTGATGTGTTAATGTTTGCACTAGATGTAAAATATGTTGGGGCATTTGGAGAGCCTATCGTCAGCGATATTATGTATAATAATGAAACTCACACTGTAGGTTCAAAATCAAGTATGTTTTTAGTTACACTTGGCTGGAAGATATTCTAAACCAATGATTATTTAAATATAATAAGCCTTTAGTATTAGCACAATACTGAAGGCTTTTTTGTGTTTATTTCTTAATGGAATGCTTTCATTTTCTGCTACTTTTGCAAAGCAAAAACTATTTAATATGTTGAGGAAGATTGTATTTGTTTTTTTAGTGACGATTATTTTTTACTCCTGTGAGGATAAGTCAAATAAGTTTTTAGTTGATGATGCTAAACTTCCTGATATACAGGTTGATGTAAAGCGATACGGAAAAGCTATTTTTGAAATTGATACATTAAAAATGGCAGAAGGATTGAAAATGATAAAAGCTGAATTTCCGCTTTTCCTGAATGCTGATTTGGAAGATACCTCCAATGTTAATCAGATAAAAAACTTTGTTAGTGATACCGCCCTGATTAGAATTTATAATAAAACTACAGATGTATTTCCAAACAACCAATATCTGGATAAACAATTAAGTTCATTATTCAGTTATTTGAAATATCATTTCCCAACAATTAACATTCCCACATCTGTTTATACTTATGTTTCAGGTATGCAGTACGAAAGTCCGGTTTATATACAGGATAGTATAATGATTATAGGTCTTGACCTTTATCTGGGAGGCGATTTTTTGCCATATTATGGACTGGGCTTACCCAAATACAAGATAGCTTGCCTGCGCCCGGAAAACCTTGATGTAGATGTAGCCAAGCAGTTTTATAATCAGTATCTGATGAGAAGAACTCCACAGAATACCTTGCTCGACAGAATGATTTCAGCAGGCAAATTAATGTATTATTTGGATGCAGTTTTGCCTTATTGTTCCGATAGCTTGAAAATTTGTTATACTACTGATCAGTTGAAATGGTGCCAGAAAAATGAGGAAAATATTTGGGCTTTTTTAATCGATAATGATTTGTTGTTTTCAACCGACTATAAATCACAATCAAAACTAATGATGGATGGTCCTTTTACTTCGGGATTTTCAAAGCGTTCTCCTGCTAGAATTGGCATATGGGTAGGATGGCAAATAATAAGGGATTATATGGAAAATAACCCTCAAACAGATATCAATGATTTGCTTAATGTTTCTGATTCTCAAAAGTTACTTCACGACTCAGGATATAAACCATAATCTAAAAAAGAGTATTCTGATTTTTCTAAATTTTTATAGATATTAATTGCTTTTTTGCCTGATTAAAGCCCATGCTAAAACACACAATTTTGATGATATTAACAATTTATAACTGTCAGATTAACAAGCGCATATAATTACGGACGTATTTCTTTCTATTTTGTAATATATTGTATATCAGCATTATGAGTTCGTTAAATCGACTTATTAACAATTTGAATTTTATTTTTTTGTTGATAAGTTTGAAATCAATATTTTAATTGAGCCTAAAAAACATTAAATCAGGAAGTTAGCCAGATTCTTCAAAAAAATATTTTTGTTAATATGAAACCTTTTATCAACAAAGTGGTAAAAGGTGGTATATAATGTAAAAATGTGGTAAATTTACGCCATAATTCGAAGTTTTTCAATGGTCAGTGTTTTAGGTACATACGAATGTAAGTTGGATGCAAAAGGCAGATTCATGTTTCCTGTTCAGTTTAAGAACCAGATGGGAGAAGAGTTGAAGCGCGGTTTTGTAATCAAGAGAAGCATTTTTAAAAAGTGCCTTGAATTGTTTCCTATTGAGCAGTGGCAAACAGAAACTGCCATGGTGAGCAAGTTGAATATGTTCCGGAAGAAAAACGCGGATTTTGTTACCAAGTTCATGGCAGGTGTTAAGCTTGTGGAACTAGATGGTACAGGAAGGTTATTAATTCCCAAGGACCTTCTGCGTTATGGCGATATTACCAAAGAAATCGTGCTTACTTCGGTTGTAAACCGCATTGAAATTTGGGGTAAATCCCAATACGAACTTGCGGTTGATTACGATCCCGATGACTTTGCCGGCCTGGCAGAAGATGTTATGGGAGAGTTGGAAATTGATTAAGGCATATGTATCACAATCCGGTTTTATTAGAAAAGTGTATTGAAGGTTTGTCAATAGATCCTAATGGGGTTTATGTTGATGTTACTTTCGGTGGCGGTGGTCATAGCCGTGCCATATTAAGCAAACTGGAAAATGGAAAGTTAATAGCCTTCGATCAGGATGCCGATTCTTTGAATAATACCATTGATGATGAAAGATTTATCATGGTAAACCAGAATTTTAAATTCCTTAAGAACTTTATCAGGTTTCATGGTTTTCAAAAGGTAGATGGTATATTGGCCGATCTGGGAGTTTCATCACACCAGTTTGATGAGGCCGACAGGGGATTCTCCACCCGTTTTGAAGCCAGACTCGACATGAGAATGGACAGAAAACAGGACTTGGATGCTGCAAAAATTATAAATACTTACGATCAGGAAGAACTGATTAGGATATTTAAAGAATATGGAGAAATAAAAAGTAGTTATAAGCTGGCCGTTACAATATGTGAACGCAGAGAAGTATCTCCAATAGAAACAAGTGTTCAACTCAATGAAATAATTTCTGAAATATTTCCTAAAACCAGAATTAATAAGTTTCAGGCAATGGTTTATCAGGCACTTCGCATTGAAGTAAATGATGAGTTGGGAGTATTAAAATCCTTTCTCAAACAAACTACCGATGTGTTAAAACCGGGTGGAAGACTTGTAGTGATTTCATACCATTCGCTCGAAGACCGTTTGGTGAAGAATTTCATTCGCAGTGGAAATTTTGAAGGAAAAGTGGAAAAAGATTTTTTTGGTCAGCCACAACTTGATTTCAAAACATTTGGAAGCAAACCAATCATTCCTGATGAGGAAGAAATAGAAAAAAATAACAGGGCCAGAAGTGCAAAATTAAGAATAGCAGAAAGGTTATAGAGTGAAAGCAAATAAATTAAAACATATCGAAGAGCCGGAGCCTCAGGAGCTTGAAAAAAAGCCTAAGAAAAAAGTGCTTGACAAGGGAAAGGGTATTGGAAAAGCAGCGAAAGGTGTTTTGGCAGGAGAATATCTCTCTGAAAGGAGTTTTAAATTCTTCCCTTTTCTACTCTTCCTTGCTTTACTTGCTTCAATTTATATCGCTAATAATTATTTGGCAGAGAACAAAACACGTAAGGTAAACGATTTGAGAGAAGAACTCAAGGAGTTGAGATATGAATATATAACAGGTAAATCGGAACTTATGGAAGCCAGTAAGCAATCGAATATTTCTGAGAGGCTAAAGGCAATAGGAATTAAAGAAAATACTCAACCTGTTAAATCGATAATTATCAAAAAAGAAAACTAGTGTTAGATAGTAAAAAGGACATATTATGGAGGGTTTATCTGGTATATTTCGGTATACTCCTTTTTGCTGTTGCCATATTAGTAAAACTGGTTTTAATACAGTTTAAGGAAAGACAGAAATGGATTGAAAAGGCAGAAACTCAGGAAATAAAGGAGTTTAGCCTTGAAGCCAGCCGGGGTAATATCCTGGATGCTAATGGGAATCTTCTGGCTACCTCAATTCCAATTTTTGAAGTCCGCTTCGATGCAGCATCTCCTTTAATCTCCGACGATATTTTTTATTCCAATATCGATTCTTTATCCTTGGGAATTAGCAAAATATTAGGAAAAAAGTCAAAAGCCCAGTTAAAGAAAGAACTCGTAAAAGCACGAAAATCAGGAAATCGTTATTTCCTAATAAACAGAAAAACTACTTACCAGCAATTAAAAAAACTCCGAAATCTACCAATATTTAGGAGAGGTAAATACAGTGGAGGCTTAATAACAAATAGAAAAACCAAACGCGAGCATCCATATAAAGAATTGGCAGCCAGAACTATAGGATACGAAAATGCCAAAGAAGATTTATATGTGGGTATAGAAGGCGCTTATGCCGATTATCTGCAAGGAAAGAAGGGAAAACAATTAAGACGTCGTATAAATCATGGCGACTGGATACCTCTTTATAATGAAAATGAAATTGAGCCGCAGAATGGAATGGATATAATTACCACCATCGATGTAAACATACAGGATGTAGCAGAAAACGCACTTCTTAAACAACTTCTAATCCATAAGGCTTTTCAGGGTTGTGCAGTAGTAATGGAAGTTGAAACCGGTGATATTATTGCCATTGCTAATCTTCGCTATGACAGCACAGATAAGCAATATAAAGAAACTTATAATTATGCCATTGGAGAAAGTATTGAACCGGGCTCTACTTTTAAACTTCCTACACTGCTTGCCGCTTTAGACCAAGGCAAAACAAAACTTACCGATAGTTTGGTAACAGGAGCGGGCTATAAAATGTATTATGGAAGAACAGTTCAGGATGTTCACAAAATTGGAAATGGCAGAATAACTGTTCGCGATGCCTTTGAACAGTCATCAAATGTAGGTTTATCAATTATTATTACCGAGGCATATAAAGACAATCCATCTGCTTTCGTCGATAAATTATATGCTATGTCGCTCAATAAAACCTTGGGGCTTAAAATAAAAGGGGAGGGTAAACCATATATTAAGCACCCTTCAAACAAGCAAACATGGTATGGAACTTCGCTGGCATGGATGTCGTTTGGATATGAAGTTCAGATAACTCCTCTTCAAACCTTAACATATTATAATGCTATTGCAAATGGCGGAAAAATGGTTAAGCCACGTTTTGTGAGAAAAATAATGAAAAATGGACTGGTTGAAGAAGACTTTGGAGTAGAAGTAATTAATGAGCAAGTAGTAAAAAAAGAAACTGTTGAACTTGCAAAATCCCTTATGGAGGGGGTTGTTGAAAGAGGCACTGGAAAAAATAATTTTAACGGGAGTCCCTATAAAATAGCAGGTAAAACGGGAACTGCTCAAATATCTGTGGGTGGAGCATATAATAAAACAAATTATAATGCATCTTTTGTTGGTTATTTTCCTGCCGACAATCCAAAATATTCATGTATAGTAGTAGTTAACAATCCTTCAGCAGGAAGATATTATGGTGGCTCCGTTGCTGCACCTGCCTTTAAAGAAATTTCTGATAAGGTTTATTCAAACTACCTCGCTCTCGAAATGGCAAATGATACTACAGTTGATGAAAGTGAATTGAATTTTGAAACCCCGATTAGTTGGCATAATGACATTATCACGGTTTATAATTTTCTGGGAATAGAAAATCAGGATTATATACACGACCAGCAGTGGGCGAGTTCAAAAATTGAGAATGGAGTAGCTACCATTGATGCTGCTTTAATTAATGAAAAATTTATACCCGATGTAAGGCAAATGAAAGCAAGAGATGCTGTTTATCTGCTTGAAAACATGGGTCTTGAAGTAAGTCTGTTTGGGAAAGGTACAGTTAAAAGTCAATCTGTTCGCCCGGGTACGAAAGTTACAAAAGGAAGAAAAATAAAGTTGATGCTTTCAACATATTAATGATGAAGAAGAATTTACAGGACATATTGTACAAAAGTGGTTTGCTAAAAGTTGTTGGCGAAATCGACAGAGAAATATCTTTTGTTACTATGGATTCCCGACAAGCAAAAGAAGGGGGGCTGTTCGTTGCTCTTAAAGGTACTCGTGTTGATGGTCATGATTTTATAAGCAAAGTTGCTGAAGCCAGCATTTCTGCCGTTGTATGTGAGGTTTTGCCAAAAGAGATCACTCCGGATGTAACTTATGTACAGGTAAAGGATACATCCATAGCACTTGGAATAATTGCTTCAAATTTTTATGATAAACCTTCATCTAAACTAAACCTTATTGGTATTACCGGTACCAATGGAAAAACAACCACGGTAAGTTTATTATTCCGTTTGTTTGTGTCATTGGGCTTTAAGGTTGGCATGCTTTCAACAATTGAGAACAGAATTAATAATGAAGTTTTACCTTCAACACATACAACTCCCGATTCTATTAGTTTAAACAAACTAATTAATGAGATGGCAGAAGCCGGATGTGAGTACGTGTTTATGGAAGTAAGTTCACATGCTATACATCAAAACAGAATTGCCGGATTAGAATTTAAAGTTGCAGTTTTCAGCAATATCACTCACGATCACCTCGACTATCATAAAACTTTTAAGGAATATATCTCTGCCAAGAAGAAATTCTTCGACAATTTGGATTCAACTGCATATGCATTGGTTAATCTGGACGATAAGAATGCCCGAATAATGATTCAAAATACAGTTGCCAAAAGAAGGACTTATGCCCTTAAGTCGATGGCGGATTTTAAGGCTAAAGTTATTGAAAATCATTTCGATGGTATGCTTATGGATGTGGACGGGATTCAGTTTTACTCATTACTATCGGGTGATTTTAATGCGTATAACATATTGGCCGTTTATTCCACAGCAGTTATACTTGGCTTTTCTGCCACAGAAATACTGGAGAAACTATCCAGTCTCTCAGGCGCTGAAGGCAGATTTCAAATTATCAGATCAGAAAAGAAAAAGGCTTTTGCTGTTGTTGATTATGCCCATACTCCGGATGCTTTACTAAATGTTTTAAAAACCATAAATGCATTGCGAACAAGGAATGAGAAACTTATTTGTGTGGTTGGTGCCGGTGGCGATCGCGACAAAAGCAAACGCCCTGAAATGGCTGAAATAGCAAGTAGATTATCCGACATGCTAATCCTTACATCCGACAATCCAAGAACTGAAGATCCGGAAGCAATACTTTCGGATATGATGAAAGGGGTTGATCCTGCTAAGAAATCGAAAACTTTGGTCATCAGCAACAGAAAAGAAGCTATTAAAACCGCTGTAAATTTTGCCCAGCCCGGAGATATAGTGCTTGTAGCAGGAAAAGGACATGAGAAATACCAGGAAATCAATGGGGTAAAACATCCCTTCGATGATAAAAAAATATTAGAAGAATTATTTGAACTAGACTGATATGCTGTATTATTTATTTAAATATCTGAATGAGGCTTACCAATTACCGGGTGCAGGGGTATTCGAATACATATCCTTTAGGGCTGCTATGGCAGTAATCACATCGCTGATTATTAGCCTTTTATTTGGTAATAGGTGGATAAATTATCTTAACAGAAAACAGGTTGGAGAAACTATTCGCGATTTAGGTTTGGAAGGTCAACTTGAAAAACAAGGTACACCAACCATGGGAGGACTTATTATACTAGCCTCCATTTTGGTTCCGGCTTTACTTTTTGCAAAACTCGATAATATATACATCATTTTAATGCTTTTTACAACCGTTTGGCTGGGAGCATTGGGTTTTCTTGATGATTATGTTAAAGTCTTTAAAAAGAACAAAGAAGGCTTAAAGGGAAAGTACAAAATTGCCGGTCAGGTTGTGCTTGGACTTATTGTTGGTTCTGTAATGTTCTTCAACTCGGGAATTGTAACCCGCGAAAAAGGAAAAGTTGTTGAGCAAACTGTTGTAGTTAAATCTGCTGAACAGCCTGCTCAAAATAATTTTAATGTTGCCAAAAAGCACTCTGTTAAAACTACCATTCCATTCTTTAAAAATAACGAATTCGATTATGCCGTTTTATTGAAATGGATGGGCGATGGGTATGAAAAATGGGCCTTTCTTATTTTCATTCCCATAGTAATAATTATTATAACAGGAGTTTCAAATGGTGCAAACCTGACTGACGGCATGGATGGTCTGGCAACCGGAACCTCCGCAATAATAGGCGTAACACTAGGTATACTTGCCTGGGTTTCAGGTAACTTTATTTTCGCTGACTACCTCAACATAATGTATTTACCAAATGTTGGAGAACTTACAATTTTCATAGCAGCATTCGTAGGTGCTACAGTAGGATTCCTCTGGTTTAATACCTATCCCGCTCAGGTTTTTATGGGTGATACCGGTAGTTTATCCCTGGGAGGAATAATAGCAGTTTTTGCAATTATAATCAGGAAAGAACTTCTGATACCTATTCTTTGTGGCATCTTTCTAATCGAGAGCCTATCGGTCATACTTCAGGTTTCATGGTTTAAATATACACGCAAAAAATATGGTGCCGGTAAAAGAATATTCCTGATGTCGCCATTGCATCATCACTACCAAAAGAAAGGATATCCGGAACCAAAGATAGTATTAAGGTTTTTTATTGTGGGAATTGCTCTGGCACTAATAACAATATTAACACTTAAAGTAAGATAGAATTATGCGTAATGGAGAAAAAGAAAAACATAGTTGTTTTGGGAGGAGGAGAAAGTGGAGTAGGGGCTGCGGTCCTTGCTAAACAAAAAGGATTTAATGTTTTTCTAACTGATAAAGGAAAAATAAAAGATAAATATAAAAGAGTTCTTAAACATTTTGAAATTGATTTCGAGGAGCAAAAGCATAGCCTTAAAATAGTAAATGCTGCAGATGAAATTATTCTTTCTCCGGGCATTCCCAGAGAAATAAATATGTTGAAAAATTTATTGGAGAAAGGAGTATCAATAATATCTGAAATAGAATTTGCCAAAAGATTTACGGAAGCAAAAATTATAGCTATTACAGGCAGCAACGGGAAAACAACCACCACTCTTTTAACATATCACATTCTGAAAAAAGCAGGATTAAATGTTGGTTTGGGGGGTAATGTTGGTATTAGTTTCGCAATGCAGGTGGCTCGGCATAATTACGATTATTATGTGCTGGAGTTGAGCAGTTTTCAACTGGATAGTATGTTCAGTTTTAAAGCCGACATAGCCATTCTTCTGAACATTACACCCGACCATCTCGACAGATATGATTACAAATTTGAAAACTATGCCAAATCTAAATTTAGAATAGTTCGAAATCAAACAAAAGATGATGCTTTCATTTATAATGCTGATGACAAAACCATTAGCAATATGATAGAAAGTCAGAATATTAAATCGAAACTCATTCCTTTTAGTCTTATGGATATGAACTATGAGGAAGGGGCTTTTTTAAAAGGAAACAGTATAAATATAAATAGCAATAAACACCAGATAAAAATGACATTGGAACAATTAGCACTTCAGGGACGTCACAATACCTACAATTCTATGGCGGCAGGCGTGGCAGCAAAACTTCTCGATATTAGAAACGAGACAGTTAAGCAAAGCATGTCCGATTTTCAAAACATTGCCCATCGATTGGAATATGTTTCAAGCGTACATGGGATAACTTTTATTAATGATTCAAAGGCAACCAACGTTAATTCCACATGGTATGCTCTGGAACATTATGACAGAAAAATAGTTTGGATAGCAGGCGGCGTAGATAAAGGCAATGAGTATGAGTTATTAAAACCTCTTGTAAAGCAAAAAGTTAAGGCAATTGTTTGTCTTGGACTTGATAACTCTAAGATTCATAGGGAGTTTGGAGATAGTGTTGATTTGATAATAGATACTGAATCAGCAGAAGAAGCTGTGGCAAATGCGTATCAGTTGGCAAAAAAGGGAGAAATAGTTTTACTCTCTCCTGCATGTGCCAGTTTTGATTTATTCGACAGTTTTGAAGAAAGAGGAGATAAATTTAAAGAAGCGGTAAACAAATTATAAAATGGCAAGTTTGCTGAAAAATATAAAAGGTGATAAAGTAATCTGGACGGTTGTGTTCCTGCTAACGATAATTTCGTTCCTGGCGGTGTATAGTTCAACCGGAACTTTGGCGTGGAAGTATAAAGGTGGAAATACCGAATATTATATGCTAAAACATGCCATTATTTTATTTCTGGGTTTATTGCTAATGTACTTTGCTCACCTTTTAAAATATACCTACTATTCACGTATTTTTCAAATTGCACTCTATATTGCTGTACCTCTGCTTTTGATAACTCTGATTTTTGGACTGAATTTAAATGAAGCAAAACGTGTTCTGCAACTCCCATTCAACCTTACATTCCAAACATCCGACCTGGCAAAAATTACTCTCATTATTTACCTTGCAAGGGTATTAACTAAAAAACAGGAACAAATTAAAGATTTTAAAGAAGCTTTTGTTCCTCTGATGATTCCGGTTTTAATTGTTTGCGGCCTGATATTTCCCGCTAACTTTTCAACAGCAGCACTGCTTTTCACTACAAGCATGGTTTTGATTTTTATTGGAAGAGTTAAATTAACTTACTTCTTTGGAATGATAGGAATTGGCTTAACAGTTTTGATAATTGCACTCGCCATTCTATATTATATGCCCGTTGAGAAACAGGGTCGACTGGGTACATGGAAAAATAGAATGGAAACATTTATCAATGGGGGAGAATCTGCTGATACTTACCAGGTTGACCAGGCAAAAATAGCCATAGCCAGCGGCTATCCTTTCGGGAAAGGTCCTGGTAATAGTACTCAACGAAATTTTCTTCCACACCCTTATTCCGATTTTATTTTCGCAATTATTGTTGAAGAATATGGCCTTGCCGGAGGATTTATCATCGTGCTATTATATTTGATTTTATTCTATAGAGCAGTGAGAATTGTTACCAAGGCTCCCGGAACTTTTGGATCATTTCTAACAATAGGAGTGAGTTTTAGCCTGGTTTTCCAGGCAATGATAAATATGGGAGTTGCAGTAAATATCCTCCCTGTTACCGGTCAGCCATTACCTTTGGTGAGTATGGGTGGAACGTCAATCTGGTTTACCAGCCTTGCCGTTGGAATTATTTTAAGTGTGAGTAGAGATTTGGAAAATAATTCGGCATTAGAATTAGTTAATACAGAAGAAGATGAGTAAAAGTAAACTTAAAATATTGCTAAGTGGTGGTGGTACAGGAGGTCATATTTTTCCTGCTGTGGCTATTGCCGATGGTTTGAAGGAAAAGTTTGCAGATGCTGAATTTCTTTTTGTGGGTGCTAAAGGAAGAATGGAAATGGAAAAGGTGCCACAGTCAGGATATAAAATTGTTGGCCTTTGGATAAGTGGAATTCAAAGAAAATTCGATATCAGTAACCTTTCATTTCCATTTAAATTATTAAGTAGTTTGTGGAAAGCCTCAGGAATAATTAGAAAATTTAAACCTGATGTTGCAATAGGAACCGGGGGATATGCTTCCGGCCCACTATTGTTTATGGCTTCCAGAAGAAAAGTTCCAACACTCATTTTAGAGCAAAACTCTTATCCCGGAATTACAAATAAGTTATTGGCTAAAAAAGTAAATACTATTTGCGTTGCCACTCCCGGCATGGAAAAGTATTTCGATAAAGAAAAATTGGTTATTACAGGTAGCCCCATCAGAGATAGAATTGCCAACTCAAAAATTACCCGTAAAGAAGGCTGTGAGTTTTTTAATCTGGATAACGAAAAGCCAATTATGTTAATTATTGGGGGATCGCAGGGAGCGCGCGGTATTAATCTGGCTGTTGCAGCTAATTTAAAACAACTGTGTGAAAAAGGAATTCAAATATTATGGCAAACAGGTATTAGTTATTTTGACGAAGCCCGGGAATTAGTGAAGTCATATAATCTGGAAAAAAGCGTTTTTGCACATAAATTTATTATGGAAATGGAAATGGCCTATGCAAGTTGCGATTTTGTTATTTCACGAGCCGGTGCCATTGCTTTAGCAGAAATTGTTCAATTGGAAAAAGCCTGCATCTTCATACCATTGCCTACGGCCGCAGAAGATCATCAAACAAAAAATGCTCTTACATTGGTAAATGCTAATGCAGCATTATTGCTGAAAGAAAAAGAGGCTATAAATAATCTTTTTTCATTAGTGAACGAAGTGATGCTGGATAAGAATAAGAAACAGAAATTAATAAGTAATATTAAGAAATTTAAAACAAGCAACGCTACTCAAAATATTGTGGATGAGGTTGTTAAATTATTAAATTAATGAAACTGAAAGAGGTTAAAAAAATGTATTTTCTTGGATTGGGCGGCATAGGTATGAGCGCCCTGGCCAGATATTGTGCCGCATTGGGCATTGAAATACATGGTTACGACCTTACCCCAACCAAACTTACAAATCGCTTAATAAACGAGGGGATGCAAATTCATTTTGAGGATAATGTAAACTTGATTCCTGAAGATTTGGATTTGGTAATTTATACACCTGCTATCCCAAAAACTAATAATGAGTTTCAGTATTTTCAACATTCAAAAATAGAAATGCTGAAGCGTTCGCAATTGCTGGGGCTGCTTTCGGAGGAATTCTTTACAATTGCCGTAGCAGGAACCCATGGGAAAACATCTATAAGTTCAATAATCGCACATATTTTATATCAGGCTGATGTAAATGTTTCGGCAATTATTGGTGGAATAATGAATAATTATGGGACCAATGCAATTATTAATGGCAAAACTGATTATCTGGTTGTAGAAGCCGATGAATTTGATAGATCTTTTCATTATCTGCATCCAGATATTTCTGTAATTTCTTCCGTCGACAATGACCATTTGGACATATATTCTGATAATGCAGATTTATTAAATGCCTTTGAAATATTCGCTTCAAAGACCAACAAAAATGGACTGTTGATTAAGTGCGATAAACTTGATAGTTTTGCAAAAAGTTCATCCAATTGCTTGAACTATGGTTTGAGTGAAAATGCTGATGTAAAGGCCGATAATGTTCATATTAATGCCGGTAAATTTGTCTTCGACCTCAGATATAAAGATGTCCTGATACAAGATATAAAAATGCAAATTCCCGGCAGGCACTATATTGAAAATGCTCTTGCTGCTGCATCTGTGGCCATGCAATTAGGACTTTCTGTAAATGAGATAAAGAAAGGACTGGAAACTTTTAGCGGGGTAGAAAGGCGATTTGAGTATATAATCAATAATGAAAGCGTAGTATATATTGATGATTATGCACATCACCCACAGGAAATTGAATCGACACTTGAGGCTGTAAAAGAACTTTATCCGCATAAGAAAATGGTGGTGGCCTTTCAGCCTCATCTATTCTCCAGAACGGCTGATTTTGCTGATGCATTTGCTCAATCTCTTGAAAGGGCCGACGAGATTATTTTATTGGATATTTATCCCGCAAGGGAATTGCCGATACAAGGAGTTGATTCCAATTTAATACTCTCAAAAATTAAAAATAAAAATAAACGACTTCTCACTAAAGTGGGATTAATAAAATATATAAAAGAAGAAAAAATCGAATTATTTATAACATTAGGTGCCGGCGACATAGGTGCTTTGGTAAACGATTTAAAAGAAATTTTGAGTAAATGATTAAAACCATTAAAATAACATCGCTTATAATTTATGTTCTTGCTTTGGCAGGGCTATTCGGCTATGTGCTTGTTAAGGGGGGTGAGACTCTGGTTTCCAAAACTCAACTTGAAATATATCGCAATACCGATAATGGTTTTTTAAATAGGGATACAATACTTGCCAAATTAAACTCAATTCAGAAGACCGATTCAGTGGAGGTTAATGCTCTGAAAATAAGATATATGGAGAAGGAATTACTGAAGAATCCTTATGTAAAAGATGCTGATGTTTTTACCGGTATTAATGGTGAGTTGATAGTTAATATAAGAGAGAAAACCCCACTGCTGAGGATATTTAATAAGGATTCCAAAGGATATTATATTACCAAAGAAGGTGATATTTTGCCTTTGAGTAATGAATATACGGCCAGAGTTTTTGTGGTTAATGGCTATATAAATATTCCTTCGGTTAAAGAATTCAATAATATTTATGATACAACTTATGCCGGAACTCAGTTAGCTGGAATATTGAAACTGGCAAAATTATTAAGCGAAAATGAGTTTCTAAATGCTCAGATAAATCAGATTTATTTAAATAGTAAAAATGAATTTGAATTAATTCCGGAAGTAGGAAAATGTACTGTCATCTTGGGCAGTTTAAATAATATAGATATCAAACTCAGGAATTTACAGGCTTTTTATAAACAGGCTTTGCTTGTGGAAGGGCTTGATAAATACAAATCAATTAATTTGAAGTTTGACGGACAAATAGTGTGTGCAAAATAATTATTATAAAAACTATAAATCATGGAATCGGAAATTATTGTAGGTCTCGACATTGGAACAACAAAAATTGCTTGTATTGTTGGAAGGAGAAATGAATTTGGAAAAATCGAAATTCTGGGCAATGGAAAAACCGAGTCGATAGGTGTTAAAAGGGGCGTTGTTGCCAATATTGAAAATACCGTGAAATCAATTCGAACTGCTGTGGATATGGCAGAGGCTAAATCCGGTGTGGATATAAAATATGTAAACGTTGGAATCGCCGGACAACATATTAAAAGCCATCAACATCGAGGTACTATAATCCGGGAAGATCCTGACAAAGAAATAAGTTTTGCCGAGGTTGAGCAACTCACACAAAAGATGTATAAACTAGGGATGGCTCCCGGTGAGGAAATAATTGATGTTATTGCACAGGATTATGTTATTGATAATGAGTCGGATATAAGAGAGCCTGTGGGTATGCTTGGAAATACTCTGGAGGCAAATTTCCACATAATTATTGGACAAACAGCCGCTGCTAAAAATATTTATAAATGTATTCGTAAGGCAAATCTCGAAATGGTTGACCTTATTCTTGAACCAATTGCATCTGCCGAAGCTGTGCTGAGCGATGAAGAAAAGGAAGCCGGAGTAGTTTTGGTTGACATAGGTGGCGGAACAACCGACATAGCAATTTTCCATGATAATGTTATTCGTCATACAGCCGTTATTCCGTTTGGCGGAGATGTGGTTACCGAAGATGTTAAAGAAGGATGTACCATAATTAAAAAGCATGCCGAAGAACTGAAAGTTAAATTCGGTTCAGCATTGGCAAACGAAAATCGCGACGATGAGGTGGTGGCGATTCCTGGCTTGAGAGGTCGGCCACCAAAAGAAATTACCTTGAAAAACCTTGCAAATATCATTCAGGCAAGAATGGAGGAGATAGTGCAATACATATCCTTCGAAATAAATAATTCTGGATTTGAAAAGAAACTTATTGCAGGAATAGTGTTAACCGGTGGTGGAGCTCAGTTAAAACATATCGATCAGTTAACAGAGTTTATTACTGGTATGGATACAAGAATTGGGTATCCAAACGAACACCTTGCAAATGATGTTACTGATGAAATGGCCAGCCCGATGTATTCTACAAGTATCGGACTTGTAATAGAAGGTATAAAACGCTTCGACTCAGAACTTAGATATGAACTTTCCAATAAATTTGAAAGCGACTTAAAGGAAAAAGCCGAAGACCCAAAACCAGTAGAAAAGAAAAAAGTTAGAAAAAAAACTGAGGGTGGAAAAACCGGAACGGGAAGATTCCTCGACATCATAAAGCAGTGGTTTGATGATGATTCCGTTCAATAACAATTAACTTTTTATTGTTAAAAAAAAAATAAAAAAATAAAAAATATAATTTTAGTAAGTAATACATTTAAAAAAACAATATTTATGCCGGAAATGATAACTTTTCAATCTAAACAAACACCGTCAATTATAAAAGTTCTCGGTGTTGGAGGTGGTGGCTCCAATGCTGTTAATCATATGTTTAAGCAAGGAATCAAAGGAGTTGATTTCGCTGTTTGTAATACTGATGTTCAGGCTCTTCAGGATAGTCCGGTTCCTGTTAAGATAGAGATAGGAAATAATGGAGGACTAGGCGCCGGATCGAAACCTGAAGTGGGTAGAAATGCCGCCAACGAATCCATCGATAAGATAAAGGAAATATTCAACGAGACTACACAAATGTTGTTCGTTACTGCTGGTATGGGTGGCGGAACAGGTACCGGAGCAGCACCCGTTATCGCAAAAGTAGCACATGAACTCGGAATTTTGACGGTTGGAATCGTTACCCTTCCATTCGCATGGGAAGGTAGGCGAAGAATATTGCAGGCACAACAGGGCATCGAAGAAATGAAAAAAAATGTTGATACTCTTTTGGTTATCAATAATGATAAACTAAGAGTTCAATATGGAAATCTTTCCGTAAAGGAAGCCTTCGCTAAAGCTGATAATGTGCTTACTATTGCAGCAAAAGGTATAGCCGAAATTATTACCGCAACGGGTAAAGTTAATACCGACTTCGAAGATGTTAAAACCGTAATTAAAGATTCCGGAAAAGCAATTATGGGACAGGCTATAGCCGAAGGCGATAACAGAGCCATAACAGCTATCGAAGAAGCTCTTAACTCTCCTTTGCTTAACGATAACGATATTAATGGTGCAACTAATATTCTGCTGCATATAGTTTCAGGTACCGATGATATTACTATGGATGAAATATCAGAAATAACTGAACATGTTCAGGAAGCAAGTGGTAATGAGGCCGATGTTATTTGGGGACTTGGAGAAGATGAAGCACTGGGCAATAATATTGGAATCACAGTTATTGCAACTGGATTTGATAATCCACGAAACAAACCTGTGGAAAGTCCACCAAAGAAACTACATGATTTGTATGAGGAGAAAAGAAATCAAATAGAGTTCGCTCCAAATATTAGTGAGGATAAGGCAGATGATTCAGTGAAGGACGAAAAACCTGTTGAGGTGGAAGAAACCACTAAAATGGAAAATGAAGACTTTACAGCAGAACCTAATGAAGAAAAGTCGGAAATACATTTGATAAACAGAAGTGTAAATCCTTTACCTGATAGTACTCCGCCACAAAAGGAAAATACTAGCAGAATAGTTCATAATTTGATTGAGGATGAGACTCAAACTCATGAAGATGAACCACAGCAAGAAAGTGATACTTTTACTCTTATCAGAAGAACTAAGAGTACTGAAAGCAAGATTGATAAAAATGAAGTAGTTGATACTACTGAATCGGAGACTATTGAGGTAGAGAATGACAGCATTAAAAAAAATGCCGATGAGAGAATTAACCGCTTGAAAAGTATGAGTATGAGTTTTAGAAACCCCGGAAAAATTAGTGAGCTGGAAAATCAACCTGCATATATGAGAAAAAACGTAGAGTTGAAAGATCCTGATTACTCATCTAAATCAGAGGTTTCAAGGCATACACTCGGCGAAGACAGTAAAAATAATACTGTAATAAAATCGGATAATTCATTTTTGCACGACAATGTCGATTAATTTATAGAATATAATTTCTTAAACTAAGCCTCCTGTATGAATAAATACAGGAGGTTTTTTTATATTTGAGAAAAATTTATTACCGATGAAAAATATTAGCCTTTTGTTTCTTTTGGTGATTTTCTGTATTTTTTCTTATTCACAAGAAGTTTATGACTGGACAGAAGAACAATTAATTACCGATACTCTTTCCAATTATTCAAATCCAAACGTCGTACCCATGGCATATGATGCCTGGATGTTCTATCAGAAAAATGAAAATAAATCCTCAATTTGGAAAATGAATCTTACATCATTATCTGATAATACCGGCATATTAAACTCTACAACTTATAATTACTCTACACCATATTTTGTATACAGATCTAACCCTGATTATTTAGGGTATCTTTTTTATTTGTGTGACAAGGATGGATTTAAAAACCTTTACGCCTCAAAATATTATGAAAACGACAGTGTGGGTGAGGAAATAAAAGTGTTAGAAAATCATCAAAATTACGATGTTTCGGATTATTCAGTTGTTGAAGATGCTTATATTTCGTTTACAATTGATAGTTTGGTTTATGCTGCTGAACTTAAGTTTTATATGGATTCTGTTTATACTGAAAATGAAACACTTCTAGACTCAAATTCAGCTAATATTCAGGTAAAATATTATGAGGCAGCATGGCAGAAAAAGGAAGCCAACGATTATCATATTTATAAATCCTATTATAAATATAATGCTGATAGTGCAGAATTTTTATGGACTGAGCCTGCTTATGCCGATTCAATGGGAAATAGTAATTGGCTAACGAGAAGTAATTCGGTTGCAGGCTGGGGCGAAAATAGTATGTGCTGGGTTAATAATAACTATATCAAAATGTTGAGTGGAGATTATAATTATAGTTATATAGATACTATTAATACTTTTTCGAAAAATAATGTCAGGCAAGTTAGTATGATAGTATGGGATATGGCTGTTAAGAATAGTTTTTATCTTCCTCATTATACCACCTATACTATTAATGCAGGAGATGAATCGGAAATATTTTGTTCAATGGGAGAATATGGTTGGGACGATAGTGCCACTTTAAGTCATAACACTTATTTGGATGAAAATTCCAAATTATTTTTTGGTGAATCGGTTGATGGATGGGGAACAGAAGCTTATTATGTTTACTGTATATGGCAATCGCATATAAATGGGAATATTGCTTTGTCGATGTCAAAGGCAAAGGCATTTATTGGTAGTAAGATTGATGAAAATATTAATACTGAAAACTTTATAAAAGTATCGCCAAATCCTTTTAGAGGCCGATTGAAAATATCATATAACTCTCATAATCAGAATGGAGAAATTAAAATTGCAGGTATTAATGGTGAAATTATTGCAGAATTTAATAATATTAAACCATCATCTTCATGGGAGAACTTTGAGTGGGTTCCCGATTCTCAGCATTCAAAAGGAGTTTATTTGGTGATTTACAATTTCGGAAATAAACAATTTTCCACAAAAGTGGTATTAAATTAATAGTTAATTATCAATAGTATCCTTTTATTATAACACAACCTCTTTTTCGTAATTTAGCAAAAAAATAAAATCATGAGTTTAGAAGTATTAATAAATAACGATTTAAAGCAAGCAATGCTTGCAAAAGACAAGGTAAAACTGGCTGCATTAAGAGCCATTAAAGCAGCATTATTATTAGAGAAAACCGGCGCTGACACCAGTGGAACAGAGATTCCCGAGAGTGTTGAAATAAAACTTCTGCAAAAGCAGGTAAAACAACGTAAGGATGCTGCTGCTATATATCGCGAAAGCGGAAGGGCTGAACTTGCTGAAGAAGAGGAGTTTCAGGCTGCAATTATTGAAAAATACCTGCCGCAGCAAATGAGTAAAGAAGAAGTTGAAGAAATTGTAAAAAAGATAGTTGCTGATACCGGTGCATCCACTATGAAAGATATGGGAAAAGTTATGGGTGTTGTAAGTAAACAACTAGCCGGAAAGGCTGATAATAAAACAATTTCTACTATCGTAAAAGAATTGCTTTCGTAAAACCGGTTTCTATGTTTAAAAAATTCCCCCATACCTATGTCATAATTTTTTTCCTGATTGTTATTGCTGCCATTGCTACCTGGATAGTTCCCGGCGGAGAATATAATAGGGAAACTAAAATTGTTAACAATGTTGAGAGAACAGTTATCGATAAAGAGTCGTTTCATTATATTGATAACCAGCCCCAAACCTGGGAGGTATTTGCCGCCATGTTTGAAGGTTTCGAGCGTCAATCAGGGATTATAGTTTTTATTTTAATGATTGGGGGTGCTTTCTGGATAGTAAATTCCAGTAAATCAATTGATATTGGGATATACTCATTTTTAAAATATACTGAGAAACTGGAAGAGAATAAATTCCTTAAAACCATTGGTGTAAATAACATTATTATTGCACTTATAATGTTGATGTTCAGTATTTTTGGTGCTGTTTTCGGAATGAGCGAAGAAACCATTGCTTTCATAGTTATAATAGTTCCTCTTGCCATTTCAATGGGATACGATTCTATTGTTGGAGTTAGCATGGTATTTGTTGCAGCAGGACTTGGATTTGCAGGAGCAGTTCTAAATCCTTTCACCATAGGAATAGCCCAGGGGATTGCTGATTTGCCTTTGTTTTCCGGTTTTGGATATCGTTTGTTTTCCTGGTTTGTTATTAATATAGTTGGAATTACCTGGGTGTTGCGATATGCTGCAAAAATTAAAAAACATCCTGAGAAGTCACTCGTTTATACTAACGATGAGTATTGGCGTAATAAATCTGATGTTGATATTGATGATCAGGAAACTAAAACTCCTAAAGCGGCTTGGGTGGTTTTTGTACTTTTGAGTATTGTTTTGGGTATATTCTCCTGGATTTATCCCGAAACCACAATGAAGATTGGAAATGCTGAGCAAATCCTGCCTATGGTTCCTGTTGCCAGTGGATTATTTGTAGCATTAGGACTCTTAAGTCTTAGAAAAGGAATGCACTTTTTTATTCTTAATTTACTGCTGTTTACAATTGTATTTTTGATAGTAGGAGTGATGGGTTATAGTTGGTATATTATGGAAATTGCCAGTTTGTTTTTTGCTTTGGGAATATTATCGGGTATTGCAGCAAATTATGGAGCTAATCGCATTACAAAGGAATTTATCGAAGGAGCAAAAGATATAATGTCAGCAGCATTGGTTGTTGGCCTTGCAGGTGGAATATTAGTAATTCTTGAAAACGGAAAAATTATTGATACTATATTAAATAGTGTTGCCGACTCCATGTCGGGTATGGGGAAGTTAGGAACGGTAAGTGTGATGTATGTGATACAAAACTTTATTAATGTTATCATACCCTCAGGATCGGCAAAAGCAGCGCTTACCATGCCTGTGATGGCTCCTTTTTCTGATCTTGTGAATCTAAGCCGACAGGCAACAGTTATGGCCTTTCAGTTTGGTGATGGGTTTACAAATATGATAACACCAACCTCAGGTGTTTTAATCGGCGTTTTGGGAGTTGCCAAAATCCCCTATGATAAATGGGTGAAATGGATTACTCCTTTTATGATAGTGCTTATAATTTTGGGGTGGTTGCTGCTAATACCAACAGTTACTATGAATTTGGATGGATTCTGATATATTAATAAAAATCAATAAGCATGAAATCTTTTAGCCTGAGAACACTATTGATTTATTTAACCATAATTATTTCTTTCCTTATTGATTTAAAAACTTACTCTCAAAGCAATGCTGACTTTTTAATTCCGCACAGGGCTGATAACTGGGTTTTTGGTGATGGTACGATTCTTAGTTTTAATGATGGAAATACAACAATTGATACTGTTAATGGCTTTTTATTCCCAAATACTACTTCAGCAATAAGTGATGCTGAAGGAAACCTGACATTGTTTACTGATGGAGAAAGTTTATGGGATAAGAATTTTGACACTATTTGTACCGGTTTGCCGGGAAATAATTTTGCCTCACAATCTTCATTAATTTTACCAAAACCGGGTAGTAATGATATCTATTATGTTTTTACGGTGGATATGTACGTTCCTCCTGTATTTAATGATGGAATCAATTATTCTATAATCAACTATGACGGCATTAATGATGCTGAAATAATTATAAAAAATGAGCATTTACTGAGTAGTAATGCACAAAAAATTGCTGCTGTTAAGCATCAGAATAATAAGGATTATTGGATAGTTACCCATGGCTTTGGAGAAGAAACCGGCAGAAACTTCTACTCATTCCTGTTGACAGAAGATGGCTTAGATGTTAATCCTATTGTTACTACCATAGGTCATCCACATATGGGAAACCTATCATCAAACAATGGAGCCGGCGCAATGAAAATTTCTCCGGATGGGAATAAACTAGCTTTGGTTATACCTGATGACGGTTATGTTGAAGTATATGATTTTGATACGAATACTGGAAAAATCAGTAATCTGATAAGCAGTAATTTTGGGCAGTTTAGTTATGCAAATGGCATAGAATTTTCTCCTGATAACTCCAAACTCTATTTCACCATAACACCTTTGGGAGAAGGTATAAATTATTTGTACCAGGTGAATCTTGAGGATGAACACCCATTCGCCTCTCCTTTTATCGTACAACAGTTTGATGTTGAACAGGTTGGTAGTGCAGATAGTTTATTTGCTGGCATGCAACTTGCCGTTGATGGAAAAATATATGTTTCCAAATTTAAAAGAGGTGTTAACTCAATGGCATATCTTGGGGTTATTAATAATCCAAATCGATTAGGAGCAAATTGTAATTATAATTATAAGGACAATCAACATAATAATGGTGTTTATTTAAATGGAGGAGGCTCATTAATGGGGCTTTCCAATATTGTCTCATCATATTTGGATATTTCTCCTTTTTTTTATTCCGGCCAATGTTTTAAAGATACAACACAGATTATTATAAGAAATACTGCAAATATCGATAGTGTCAATTGGGATTTTAATGGAGCCGAAGGTGAAATTCCCGGTGGTGATGCCTACTCCCCACAATTTGTTTTTCCGGAAGTTGGAAGTTATGAAATAGCATTGCAGGAATATTCTGGAAGTGATGTTTATGAGTTTAATTCTTTTATAAATATTTACCCTTTACCAGATGTAAATATTGCCGCAACCGATACTGTCTATATTCCCATAAACTCATCGATAACACTGGATGCAGGAATTTGGGATTCCTATAAATGGCTACCGGGTGGTAGTACTGAAAGATTTCTGGAAGTGTCGGCAGAAGGTTTATATACAGTTGAAGTTAGTGATATTAATTGTTGTAAAAATACTGATAGTGTGCAAATTGTGTTTATAACCTCCATAACCGAAAATAAACTAATTGCTGATAATATTTCAGTTTTCCCCAATCCTGCTAAGGATTATTTAAATGTTGAATTAACTGCATCAAAGCGAAGTATTACTATCGAAATTCGTAATATTTCCGGGGAGTTATTATACAATGAAAAAAATATTGATGATGTTAATGTTTTAAAGAAACTTGATGTTTCAGACTACCCTAATGGTATTTATATTATAAAAATCCAAAATGGAGAAGGTGTTTTTTGTTCTAAGTTTATAAAGTGAACTAATTAGTTTTATTTCGGATAATTAGTAAATATGCCATCTACATTTAGATCTTCCATTTTTATTTTATCATCTTCATTATTAACTGTATAGGCAAATATTTTATAGCCCTTAAGATGAATGTTGTCAACTATTTCTTTTGACAGTAATGCAGCATCAGCATTAATGGAATAGGCATTTAATTTCTGGGCAATTACATGAAAATTCTCAGGGACTTCTTCAAACAAAACACCAATTTTAATCTCAGGCATTAATTTGTGAAATTTCAATAAGTCCTTGTGGTTGAATGATGAAACCAGGAAATCATCTGCTTCCCAGACTGAAGAATCAATTTGTTTCTTAATTGTTTCAGCAACAATTTTATATGATTTTTTGCCTTTTAATTCAATGTTTACCATTGCTTTTGCATTAATTGCATCCAAAGTTTCATCCAGGCTTGGGATTTGTTCTCCTTCTCCTGCATCAAACTTTTTAAGTGCTTCCAGTGATAATTCACCTACAAATCCTTTGCCATTTGTAGTCCTGTTTACTTCAAAATCATGAATTACAACAACTTCTCCTGATTTGCATACCTGAACATCAAATTCTATCATTTTGGCTCCCATATCAATTGCCTCTAAAAATGAAGCAATAGTGTTTTCGGGTTTAAACCCGGATGCGCCTCTGTGAGCTATTATTAACATGATTTAAAATTAATTATAAAGGTAGTATAAATTGTTAAGTTGGTAAATGGATGAGAGGATAAATGGATTAATGGATCAGAGGATTAATGGATCAGAGGTTTAAAAGGTAGAAAGGCTGAAAAGGTAGAAAGGTAGAAAGGTAGAAAGGTTGAAAAGGTAGAAAGGTTGAAAAGGTAGAAAGGCTGAAAGTTCCTGTACTTCGGAGTTTAAAAGGTAGAAAAGCTGAAAGCTCCGACTCCTCGGAGGTGAAAAGCCGAAGAACACCTCGGAGTTCAAAGGCTGTAGGCTCCGAAATCTCGGAGTTTAGATGAAGTGAATTTATAATTAAACGAAGTTCCGCTGAAGGCGGATAAATAATAATAGCCATAGGATTATTCCTATGGTTGCTAGATCAATATTATTGACCTTACCCTGAAGGGGTTATATATTATGATAAGAAGATTATGGGATCAGAGGATAAATGGATTAATGGATCAGAGGATCAGAGGATTAATGGATCAGAGGTTTAAAAGGTGAAAAGGTTGAAAAGGTGAAAAGGTAGAAAGGTAGAAAGGTAGAAAGGTAGAAAGTTCAGATACCTCGGAGCTCAGAAGATCAGAGGATTTAGAAAGCGTTAATAGTTGTTTTCAATTCATAACTCATAATTCAACACTCATAACTTTTCATTCTACACTAATCATTCTACATTAAAAAAGGGCCATCCAAAACGGACAGCCCTTTTTATATATATTTGATTTTGCGATATTACATCATTCCCGGCATTCCACCGCCACCCATAGGAGGCATCATTGGAGCAGGAGCATTTTCATCAACATGCTCTGTAAGAACACATTCAGTTGTAAGCAACATTCCTGAAATAGAAGCTGCGTTTTCAAGAGCTACACGAGTAACTTTTGTTGGGTCGATAACACCTGCTTTAAACAAGTCTTCATAAACCTCAGTTGCAGCATTAAATCCGAAATTACCTTTTTCTTCTCTAACTCTGTTTACAACTACTGAACCTTCCATACCAGCATTTTCAACAATCATGCGTAATGGTTCTTCAAGGGCTCTTTTAATGATAGCGATACCGGTATCCTGATCTTCGTTATCACCTTTTAAGTCTGCTAAATTTTGTGAAGCACGAATAAGGGCTACACCACCACCTGGTATAATACCTTCTTCAATAGCAGCACGTGTTGCAGCAAGAGCATCGTCGAAACGATCTTTCTTTTCTTTCATTTCAACTTCGCTGGCAGCTCCAACATAAATTACAGCCACACCACCTGCCAGTTTAGCAAGACGTTCCTGAAGTTTTTCTTTATCATAGTCGGAAGTAGTGGTTTCAATTTGAGCTTTAATCTGCTTAACGCGAGCCTCAATATTGTCTTTTTCACCTTTTCCACTTACGATAGTAGTATTTTCTTTGTCGATGGTAACTTTCTCTGCTTCACCTAACATTTCAAGGCTTGCATCTTCAAGTTTATATCCTTTTTCTTCTGAGATAACAACACCGCCTGTAAGAATAGCTATATCTTCTAGCATTTCTTTTCTGCGATCGCCAAAGCCTGGAGCTTTAACAGCAGCAACTTTTAATGATCCACGTAAACGGTTTACAACCAAAGTTGCAAGTGCTTCTGATTCAACATCTTCTGCAATTATAATAAGTGCACGGCCAGTTTGAGCAGCTTTCTCAAGTATTGGAAGTAAATCTTTCATTACAGAAACCTTCTTATCATAAATAAGGATATAAGGATTCTCGTAAACGGCTTCCATTTTTTCAGTATTGGTAACGAAATATGGAGAAATATATCCACGGTCGAATTGCATACCTTCTACAACATCAACATAAGTTTCAATACCTTTTGCTTCTTCAATAGTAATAACACCTTCCTGTTTTACTTTGTCCATTGCCTGAGCAATTAAAGCACCGATAGTATGATCGTTATTGGCTGAAATTGAAGCTACTTGTTCAATCATTTCGTTATTATCGCCAACCTTTTTGGTCATGCTTTTCAGATGGTCAATAACATTGATTACAGCTTTGTCGATACCACGCTTTAAATCCATTGGATTTGCTCCGGCAGTCACATTTTTAAGTCCTGTAGTGTAAATTGATTGAGCAAGTATAGTAGCTGTTGTTGTACCGTCACCAGCAAGGTCGTTAGTTTTTGAAGCAACTTCTTTAACCATTTGAGCGCCCATATTCTGAACTTTATCCTCAAGGTCAATTTCTTTTGCAACTGTTACTCCGTCTTTAGTTACTTGTGGAGCACCATATGATTTTTCAATAATTACATTTCTACCTTTTGGGCCCAATGTTACTTTAACAGCATTTGCTAAAGCATCAACGCCTTTTTTTAGACCCTCTCTAGCTTCGTGATCAAATAAAATGTCTTTTGCCATTTTTATAAATTTTTAGAATTTTCTTAAATTATTTTCTTATTAAATTACGGCCAGAATATCTTCCTGACTCATTATTAGATAGTCACTTCCTTCATAAGTGATTTCCGTTCCTGCATATTTTCCATAAAGAACTAAATCGCCAACTTTCAGACTTACTGGGCTGTCTTTTTCAGTTGGCACTGCTACAACAGTTCCCTGTTGTGGTTTTTCTTTTGCAGTGTCAGGAATAATAATCCCGGAAGCAGTCTTTTCTACAGCAGGAGTGGGTAATATGATAACCCTTTCTCCAAGTGGTCTAATATTAATTTTACTCATATCGATAATTGTTATTTATATAATTTTCCTTTGGCTAGTCACATTTTATGCCAAATTGGGATATAAAAAAAAATGTCAGACTGTAGTGACAATCTGACATTTTAAAATATCTTTTAGACAAGTTCTATTCACCATCTTCTTTTGGTGGTGGTGCCTGATAATCGATAGGTGCTGCCTGACTCGACTGCTCTATCTGATCTCTAAGTTCTGTGTCCTGCTGACCGGCATTATCAACCTGGCGTGGAATTATCATTGCAGCTGATAAACATAATACCAATAATGCAATGGCAAGAGTCCATGATGCTTTTTCAAGAAAATCGGCAGTTTGCCTTACGCCCATAAATTGTGAGCCACTACCTGTAAAGTTTGCGGCTAATCCGCCTCCCTTTGGATTTTGAACCAAAACTATTAACCCAAGTAATATACTTGCAAGTAAAATAAGTATGGAAATAAAAATATACATCTTAATTTATTTAATTATTATCTTCTTTTTCAGCCTTTTCAATAAGGGCTGCAAAGTAACTACTTTTTTCCGGATATTTCAAACTTAATTTCTGATAAATATTTTTTGCTTTTTCAAAGTGCCCCTGATCCATATAAATATTTGCAAGTGTTTCACTTACAATGTTTTCCTGATCTACAATACTGCTGGCAGCGATATCTTTGGCATTATAAAAACTTGCTTTTGGACGTGAAATACTAGGTTGATCCTTGATAAATTTATCAATTAAATCGTCCTTCTTTAATGTTTTTTTATCAATATTATCACCTTCAGCTTTGCCCTCAGATTTTAATTTTTTCTCCCTCTCAATTTCCCTTATCCTCTTCTCTACTATCTTTTTTAATTCAGCTATGGATTTGGATTTCTGAATATCATCTGGAGTTTTTTCCAGTGGTTTTATCTTAACTTCTTCTTTCTTATCTTCTGTAACTTTCTCCGACTTTTTATTGGCAGAAATGTCATTTGGAGCAGGAGCATCTAATATAACTTCCTTCTTTTCGGCCTTAGGTTCTTCTTTTTTCTTCTCTTTTTTAATCTCAGTTTTTATGTTCCCGGCTTGAGGCTCCTCTGTAGATTTTTTTTCGGAGTTCTCTTTAATCCCTTCATCATAAAAATAAACTTTAGAGGCTTTTACATTTAGCCTGTCGATATGCTCTTTTAAAACCTTCCTGCTACCCACATGGATGGCGGTTGTTTTAAGTTTCGACTCAAACTTTATACTGTTGTTAACATAATGGCTGAGGGTAAGCAAGATATGTGAACTTTGACAATAAGGAAATTCATTGTTTAGATAGGTCAATTCATCCATAACATCGTCTGTAAAACTTGTTGGATGTTCTATTAATGAATTGAATTTTTCCTTATTCATAATGAAATATTTACCAGTTTACCACTGCTTTGTTGAAAATATCTGTTGTCAACATTTCGTTAAGTTGGTCAATTAGTTCTGCTTTTACTTCCGATAAGTCTTTTGAGGTGCTATAATCAATATATTGAGAAAATTCCTGTTCAAAATCTTTATCAGGCTCAAATTTATTAAAAAACCTGACATTTACTTTAATGGTTAGTCGGTTTAGTGCAGATGTTTGGTCGCCCTGTATTGCCACAGGAGTTGTTGTATATCCTGTTATTTCACCTTCCAACGACAGATCACCTCCCTTGTCAGTCATTTCTAAGGTTGTTTGAGTGCTGAATTTATCTCTTAAAGCATCTGTAAATAAAGGGCTTAATGTTGGTTCAACCAATTGTGCTTTGTTGGGAAAATACTGAACGGAGACTGTTTTAGCCTCCGGTGGAATTGAAGCTCCCGTAAATGAATAAACGCCACAACCTCCTAATAATAAAACTAGAAATAAACTTACTATTGTTATATGGAGTTTGGTTTTATTTCTCACGACCTTATTTTATATTCTTTTATTTTACGATACAATGTTCTTTCTGAGATTCCTAACTCAGTGGCGGCATTTTTACGTTTGCCATTATGCTTTTCAAGAGCTTTTCTAATCATCTCTTTCTCTTTATCCTGAAGCGATAATGATTCTTCAATTATCTCTGAATCCTGATACACATCATCGTCATCATCTTTAAAAGTGTCATGATTAAATTCAGGTTTTGTTTCTCTGTGTTCCGGCGGATTATTGAATGGAGTTTCGTAATAATCTTTAACCAATAAGGCTTTTGTTTGCTCCAATGCTGTAGTTTCCGATCCCTGTTCCAAAAGGTTAATAACTATCTTTTTTAGTTCAGTAACATCTTTTTTCATATCGAAAAGTACTTTATAAAGAAGTTCTCTTTCCGAAAAATGTTCTTCTTCCTGCTTTTTAAATAGAACAGGAAGGTCTGATTTCGGCCCTTCCGGCAGATAGCGTTTTAAAATTATAGAGTTTATCTCTTTTTCTTTTTCTATAATAGAAATTTGTTCAGTCACATTTTTCAGTTGTCTTACATTTCCTGGCCAGTAGAAATTTTTCAACAGGACAACAGCATCATTTGTAAGTTTTAGTGGCGGCATGCGGTACTTTTCTGCAAAGTCAGCAGCAAACTTCCTGAATATCAAATGTATATCATCCTTTCTGTCGCGAAGTGGAGGAACAATAATTGGCACTGTATTTAATCTGTAATAAAGATCCTGACGGAAATCGCCTTTTTCAATAGCTTTAGGAATATTAACATTACTGGCAGCAACAACTCGTACATCAGTTTTAATAACTTTTGAAGAGCCTACTTTTAGGAATTCACCGCTTTCCAATACTCTCAACAGCCTTACCTGGGTTGAAGTAGGCAATTCAGCAACTTCATCCAAAAAAATAGTACCACCATCAGCCACCTCAAAATATCCTTTTCTGGCTTCGTGTGCTCCTGTAAAGGATCCCTTTTCATGTCCGAATAATTCTGAATCAATAGTACCTTCAGGAATAGCCCCGCAGTTAACAGCAATATAATTGCCGTGCTTGCGGGCACTTAACTGGTGAATAATCTTTGGGAAGACCTCTTTACCGGTGCCGCTTTCTCCTGAAATTAATACAGTTAAATCGGTGGTAGCCACCTGAACAGCAATATCTAATGCTCTGTTCAGCAGTGGCGAAACTCCAATAATTCCGAATCTTTGCTTTATCGATTGAATATCCATTAATGCAATTTTGTTTTACTGTTGCAAAGGTAAGAACATTTGCTAAATAAATTTGATTAACATCTATATGCAACTGAAGATTAATGCTATTGGTTTAACATTATTTATTATATCCAGAGCCGTTCTTTTACTTTGATGTTCTAGAAATTTAAACGGTATATGTTAAATATGATTGTAGCGGGAGCAAAAAACATTTTTATTTATTACTACAACATTTACTTTAATAAACTACCTTAAAACAGCACCACACTCATTTTCCAGCATTTGCTGAATGCGTCTCATGGTTTTGTCGATGGTTTTGTCGTTAAGTGTTTTAGTTTTATCCTGAAGTATAAATGAAAGAGCATATGACTTTTTGCTTTCCGGAATTTTATCTCCTTCGTAAATATCGAATAATCCAACATCTGTCAGTAATTTTCTTTCTGCCTTAAAGGCAACTTCTTTAAGTTGATCGAAACTTATATTCTTTTCGAGAACTAAAGCTAAATCTCTTCTTACTGAAGGGAACTTAAGAACCGGCTCGTAACTCGTATTTTTCGTAGGAAGAAACTTGCATATATTCGTCCAGTTTAAAATTGCCCCATAAACTTCTTTCTTAATGTCGAAGGATTTTAAAACAGTTTTGTCAATATTTCCAATTTCAGCAATAATTGTATTATTGAAATTATATTGCATTGAATATGAGTAAATTGGATTGTCAGAAATTTCCATTTTAATTTGTTTTCTGTCAATTCCAAGTCGGTTAATTATTGCCTCAACCATCGATTTTATATAGTAGAAATCTGCTTTATTATCGTTAGCAGTCCAGTTTTCTTCATTAACATTACCCGTGGATAATATTAATAAATGGCGTTCTTCGAAATAGTCTTTGATAATATTTTGAGTTTTTCCGGTAGATTTTTGATAGATTTTACCAAACTCATAAACCTTTTGATTCGAAATTCTTCTGTTCTGGTTATAGGCAATACTTTCAAGCCCGCCGAAAAGTAGAGACTGCCGTAAAACATTTAAATCTTTACTTAAAGGATTAAGTATATTAACATTTTCCTCAACAGTGAACCCTTCAGTTTTTTCAGTATATTCTGCTTTGGTAAGCGAATTATTCATTATTTCGGCAAAACCTTGTGAACTTAAATAATCGGATACCATATTCTGAACCTTCTCCAGATCAGGTTTATGCCTCAAACTTATTGATGAATGAATTTTATTGTCGAGATCAATATTGTTATAACCATAGATTCTTAAAATCTCTTCAATAATGTCAACTTCTCTGTTAACTTCAACTTTAAAGGTTGGAACTTCAACTTTTAAAGAATTTTCATCTTCATTAAGTATTTTAATTTCCAGATCTACCAGTATATCTTTGATAATATTGCGCTCAATTTTTTTACCAATAAGTCTGTCAATATTTGCATATGAAATATCTATGGCCCAATTTTCTATTTTATTAGGATAAACATCTTTTATTTCCGATGATATTTCGCCACCGGCAACTTCTTTTATTAATAAGGCTGCTCTTTTTAACGCGAATACAGTAATATTTGGATCTGCACCTCGTTCAAACCTGAATGATGCATCTGTTTGAAGAGCATGTCGTTTAGAAGTTTTTCGGATATGAGTAGCATCGAAATAAGCACTTTCGAGGAAGATATTTTTAGTATTTTCACTAACTCCTGAATCTATACCTCCAAAAACGCCTGCAATACACATGCCTCCCTGGGTATTACAAATCATCAAATCATCGCTGTTCAACTTTCTTTCCACTTCATCCAGTGCCAAGAAAGGAGTATTGTTATCGAGTTTTTTTACAATGACCTTATTTCCGGTAATTTTATCAGCATCGAAAGCATGCAAAGGCTGACCTGTTTCGTGTAAAACAAAATTTGTAATGTCAACAATATTATTTATTGGCCTAAGGCCGATGGCATTAAGTTTGTTTTTAAGCCATACAGGCGATTCTTTAACTTTTACATTTGAAATGGTAATTCCGGTATATCTCTCACATGCTTCAGGTGATTCAACTATAACATCTATGTCGAGATTATTATTGTCGACTTTAAATTCGTCAACTGAAGGAAGTGTTAGTTTATGTTTTTTAGAAGCAGTAATTCGGTTTAAACCAGCTACTAAATCTCTAGCGGAACCAATGTGTGAAGCAGCATCACCTCTGTTTGGCGTTAAACCAATTTCGAAAATATAATCTTCTTCTACATCAAAATACTCACTGGCCGCCATTCCGATTTTTAAATTTTCGGGCAATACCATAATTCCTTCATGAGAAGTGCCAAGTCCCAATTCATCTTCGGCGCAGATCATTCCTTCGGAGGCCTCTCCTCTGATTTTGGCTTTCTTTATTGTAAATGATTCATCGCCATCATATAATTTAGTTCCTACCGTTGCTACTGCTACTTTCTGTCCTGCAGCAACATTTGGAGCGCCGCAAACAATTGGTAAAAGTTCTTCGGCTCCTATATCAACAGTTGTTACGCTGAGTTTATCAGCATTTTCATGTTTTCTGCAACTTTTTACTTCTCCAATAACAACACCTTGCAGACCTCCTTTTATCGACTGGAATTTCTCCAAACCCTCTACTTCAAGACCAATGTCGGTTAGAATAGGAGACAATTCCTCTGCACTTAAATCTGTATTTACGTATTGTTTTAACCAGTTATATGATAACTTCATCTGTTTTAAACTTTTATAATTATATTTTAATGAAGTAATTACAAAGTTTAAAACATATGTAAGCACTTCACTTCCTTTGATGAATTTTGATTTGCAAAAGTAAGAATTATGTTAATTTATACATATATAATTTTAGCAAACATCCTGTGTTGGTGTTTATGATAAAATAGTTTAAAAAATTATGATGCAGAGTGGGGGAGTTTTATGAAATTTTGCCCCAGTTAACTTGTTTTTTAAATTTATTTTGGAGATGGTTGCGGATGATAATATTGTGTTCGTTAGTTAGTTGCGGGTCCTTTTCCAATATGGCTTCGCCCAACTTACGCGTTTGTAACATAAGATGGCTGTCTTTGGTAATATTTGCGATTTTAAAGTCGAGAATACCACTTTGGCGTGTTCCTTGCAAATCTCCCGGTCCCCTTAATTTCAAATCTTCTTCTGCTATTTCAAATCCATCAGATGTTGATACCATAACCTCAAGTCGCTTCCTGCCTTCGTTGGAAAGTTTGTGCCCCGACATAAGTATGCAGTATGATTGTTCTGATCCTCTTCCCACTCGGCCTCTAAGCTGATGCAATTGACTCAAACCGAAACGTTCGGCATTTTCAATTATCATTACAGAAGCGTTTGGAACATCAACACCCACTTCTATAACTGTTGTTGAAACGAGGATATTTGTTTTGCCTTCCACAAAACGTTTCATCTCATATTCCTTCTCTTCATTTTTCATTCTTCCGTGTAAAACGGAAACCAGATATTGCGGAGGAGGGAAATCGTGTTGCATATTAGCAAAACCATCCATAAGATTTTTAAGGTCGAGTTTTTCCGATTCGCTTATAAGCGGATAAACGACATAAATTTGACTTCCTTTTTTTATTTGTTCCCGCATGAAACCAATAAGTCTCAACCTCTTATTTTCGAAAAAATGGATTGTTTGAATCGTTTTCCTTCCGGGAGGTAGCTCATCGATTACTGATACATCAAGATTTCCATAAACAGTCATGGCTAATGTTCTGGGAATAGGAGTGGCTGTCATAACCAGTATGTGAGGAGGAGTTGTGTTTTTCTTCCATAATTTGGCTCTTTGGGCAACTCCGAATCTGTGTTGCTCATCTATTACTGCCAGGCCCAGATTATTGAACTTCACTGTGTCTTCAACAAGTGCATGAGTACCTATTAGTATTTTTAATTTACCACTTTGTATGCCTTCATGAATCTCATTACGTTTGCTTTTTTTAGTCGATCCTGTTAATAGTTCAAGTTCTAAGTCAAGACCTTCTGCAAATACTTTAATGCTGTTATAATGCTGATTGGCAAGTATTTCGGTAGGAGCCATTATACATGTTTGGAATCCATTATCGATAGCTATCAACATACTCATAAAAGCCACCATGGTTTTTCCACTACCAACATCACCCTGTAGCAGGCGGTTCATTTGTTTGCCTGTTTTTAAATCAGATCTGATTTCTTTAATTACTTTTTTTTGAGCATTGGTTAAGTTGAAGGGTAGATGTATTTTATAAAAATTATTGAAAAACTCACCAACTCTTTCAAAAACATAGCCTCTACTTTTTTGTTTAGTAATTTTTTTGTTTAGGATAAGTTCAATTTGCAGATAGAAAAGTTCATCAAATTTTAAACGATTTTGTGCCTTTTGGATTATTGAAGTATTTTTTGGAAAATGTATGTTTGTAAGAGCAGTTTTCTCATCAATCAAATTATATTTTTTTAGAATATAATCGGGAAGTTTTTCCTTTATTTCACTTTCTACCTGAATTAGAAGTTGTTTCATTATTTTGGAAATTCCTCTGCTACCCAAACCGAAATTTTTAAGTTTTTCGGTTGAACTATAAATACCTTCAAGGCTTTGCATAGCAACAGGATTTTCAACTTCAGAGAAAACTTCAATCTCAGGATGAACAAAATTAAATGAGTTTTTAAATACCGATGGTTTCCCAAATATGAGATATTCGGTATTAGGTTTGATCATTTCTTTAACCCATTTTAATCCTCTGAACCAAACAATATCTATAGAACCACTGTCGTCGTAGAATTTTGCGGTTATATATTTTGTACGTTTATCACCAACAGAAATCAGATTACTTATTTTGCCTTTTAACTGGAAATATGCACTATCATTATTAATATCAGTTACTTTATAAATTTTGCTTTTATCCACATATCTAAAAGGGAAATAGTATAATAAATCCTCAAAACATTTAATTCCAACTTCTTTCTGAAGGACTTCAGCCTTTTTGGGGCCAACACCTTTAAGATATGTAATTGGAGTTTCGAGTACAGACTTCATCAAATTGATATTAACAAGATTATCTCCTGTAAAATTACGAAATTGAGTAAACAAAAAAAACTCCCCTTAAAATTAAGAGGAGTTTTTTTAATAATATTTTTAATATTAATAAGACCAGAGATTTTCTTCAAATTCGAACATCTCACGTTTGATTCTTTCTGACTCAAGTAATGCATCCACACCTGTTGCATATTGTGATATACGACGGTCGAAAACATTAGCTTCTTTATAGATATAACTATCAAAAAGTCGTTTCCAGAATACCTCATCAAATGTTAATCGCATAGCTGAATTTTCTCTGTTGAAAACCAGCGACTGAGCAAAAACATCTCTTGATTCGGGATATGATAACCAGAAGAGAGGCTCGGTAACTTCCTGACCATTTCTTTCTTTAATCATAACAGGGCAAATTGCCTGAATACGAACCATCATTTGAGAACGCTGTTTATCGAAATACCAATCTTCTTTAACCCTTAGTCGCATAACTTTAGTAGGATCAAACTCCGTATAAATGGTAGTGTCATACTCATCGTAAGGAGGATAAGGACGGCGCATAATTTGGCGAAGTGTATCCGTTTGACGACCTGTTATTTCACTATAAGTAATTGGAACCAGCAATTCATCTGTATTAGAGATGTCGTATGCTGTTAACTGACCTTCTTTAAGGGCATCGAGAACAACAATGATAAACGATTTCCAATTAGCTTGAGTTTCTATGGGGAAATAAAACTTTTGATTGAATTTCTGACGGAAGTCAATTTCTCTCCAAATTCTTTTCGACCACATTATATCTGCGGCTCGAATAGATGGTAATGGTATAGGCTCTTGATTGATAAGAGTTTCAGCATCAACTAAAGCATCTTTTGGTGCTTCGTCAATAATCTGTGCTTTTAAGCCCATGGTGAGCATTAAACTAATAGTCAGAAATGCGACAAACAACTTATTCATGTGTCTTAATTTTTAAATTACTGTATTTCAAGATTTATTGAGTTAAGAGTTCTAATTGTTCCATCAGGACCCTTAGCTTGAATATTTTCAAAGAATATTTTTTGTTTTCTTTTACTGTTTCTGATGATATTGGTAATTTCTGTTGTAAATAAATTACCTCTAACGTTTTTAGGAATCCAGTCGCCATTAACAATAGTAGCAAAGGTGAAAGAAGTAACTTCGAAATATAGATCGAAATCGAAATCTTTCATACTAGGAATTATTGCTCCTGCCGCAAGAAGAGTATTCTTATCGATGTTTCCGCCAATTTTACCTGCTATTTCAGCAACAGGACTAGGTACTCTTTTTACGCGGAATTCTGCGCTTCCTAGATTCATTACTGTTCCATCAACTTCTGCAGTTGCAGTAATAGTAACTTTATTTCCAGGTACCTGATCTTTAATTTTCACTGCCCAGTTATCATCTTTAGCGTAAAGGCTACCAGTTGTAATTACAGGCTTAATTTTACTTAAAGGAATACCAGGAGCAGAGATTGCAACGGGATTTTCAACACCTATATAAAATACGTTCATTTTCAAAGGTGCTACAGTTAATGATGGTGGTGCAACAATATAATCACCACTAAAAGGATGATCTTCTAACTCACCAGTTTCAGGATTTCTCAACTGAATGATACCCGCATATTTTTGTGGACCTTCAGCGTTAGCCGGAATAGTTAATTCCACAACACCTTCATCACCACTAACTTTTTTTGCGGTACTCAGATATGAGTCTTTCCATTCGTCAACGCCATATTTTACATAAATATCAGGTTTTGCTTTATCGTCGTATGCAGCAACAAGTATTTGTGCTGAATAATCCTGACCTTTAAATACGTAAGTACTATGAGGAATTACCTTGGCATTAACAGAAGCAAATTTAAAGTCGGTTGCTGAAATAGATGAAAACAAATAGTTTACAGCATCAAGTTCAGCATTTTTAACTTCGTTAATCAACTTATTTACGATGGTAACGTCGGCAGCTAAAATAGTATGATAGAAATTATACACTTCCCAACTAACTGCCTGCTTATCAGCGTTTCTGTATGCATTTCCCTCTTTTATAATTAGTCCTATACCTTGGTAACTTTCATCCTGGTCCATAATGTTAAGTAAAAACTTACGGTAAGTTTGAAGTTTATTTTTTAAAGTATAAGCTTCACCGTCATTGTTCATTCCCATCAAATAAGATGTTGTATTATCATACTTATCTTTAGTGGGAACATCCTTAAGCAATAAAACCTTTTTTCTTACACCTGTTGATAGTGTAGAATCTTTGTAGTACAAACTCATTAATTCTAATGAATCTATTTTTGATGGTATATTATACTCGCTAACACCAACAAGCATATATTTAAGATGATCAAGATAATCTACTATCTTCTTGGTCTCTTCTCTAACTTGCAAAGCTTGGTTATAATATTCTTCTGTTTTTTCTTTATTTTGATCGTATTGTACTTCGAATTCACGATATATTTGACTTACTTCTGAAATGATTCCTTCGTTAGTGCTTTCCATACTTTCGTTTACAACGATGAAAGCATTCAGGATATCTTTCGATACATTAAGAGCAAGTAGTGCTGTAAGCACCAAATACATCATGGCAATCATCTTTTGTCGTGGGGTTTCTTTATATCCTGCCATTTGTATTAATTTTTTTTATTAATGGATAATTAATTGTTAAACAATAGTTCATTATAGGCATATTAGCCGTTCATGTTCATTGCGGTGAGCATATTTCCATAAACTTTGTTCAACGATCCCATACGTTGTGTCAATGTAGTCATCTGCTCCGAGAATTCGGTAGTTGATGCTGTAGAATTCTCAAGTTTAGCTAAGAATTCGTTCATTGTTGATTGCAATTTTTCGGAAGATTCAACTGCTTTATTAGTTCCTTGCAATTGGATTTCGTAAATAGCGTTTAGGGCTGCCATATTTTCTGCAATTTTTCTTAATTGCTCATTATATGCATCACCTTCAACAGCTGTAAAATCAAGGGCTTCTACTGATTTTGACAGAACACTTGCTGACTTATGATAACTCTCAGCAAGAGTGTTAGCTGAATCAGTGGCGCTTTTTACTGTACTGGCAAATTCCTCTGTAGTATTCATGTCATTCTTAAGAGTTTCAGCGGCTTGAGAATAAGCATTTGCTAATGTAGAGGCACCTTCTGTTACACTGCCCAAACTTTCTGCATAATTAGTTGTAGCTACAGCATCTTTCTTAACCGACTCATCAAAAGTTTTAGCACTTTCACTGGCTGATTGAAGATTTGTAGTAAATGAGTTTGTTGCAACAGCAGCATCTGCCAAGTCACTTAACTGACTTGCATTGTCAGATAGTTTTGACATTCCCAATCCCAACCTCTCAATTGTTTTATTGTCGATTTGTGCTTTTTCAAGCATTTCATCAAGTCTTTCGGTTGGAGATTTACGTTTCACTTCCTGACCTTTAACTCCGTGATACATCCCTCCTAGTTCTGGATAAACCAAACTCCAATCAGGCTCAACGTGTGGAGGTTCAAATGCTGAGAAGAAGAAAATAACGGCCTCAGTTAAAAGACCCACTGTCAGCAATTCATTTGCATAAGGCAGATGAATAATCTTGAATAAAGCACCTATCAATACTACTGATGCACCCCATCCATACACTTTTGCCATAAAGTTTCTATAGCCTCTTGTTCTTGTAAAATCAAAAAATCCCATGATAAATTTCTTTAAATAATTATTTTGGTTGTTAATAAAAATATTAATTGTAAACTCTTGAAGCTTTGTTTGGATTATCTCCCTTATTACGTCCAAGGTAAGGTTGGATAGTACGGAAACCTACATAAGATTTTGCAGTATCCTGATATTCATAAGCTCTGGTTGTAACTTGCAGATAATAAGCAATATCTTTCCATGAGCCACCTCGAATAACTTTTCTTTTCATTACCGGAGGATCATCTTCCTTAGCTGTGTAAGTATAATTGGGATTCATATCCCAGGCGAAATTATAACTTGAAGGGTCAAATGCTGAGTTTGTCCATTCTGCTACATTACCTGCCATATCATATAATCCCCAATCGTTTGCCGGATAATGGCCAACAATTGTAGTCCTTAAATCACCGTCAGCGATATAATCGCCACGAAGTGGTTTAAAGTTGGCAAGGAAACATCCTTTTTCTGTTCTTGTATAAGGTCCTCCCCAAGGGTAAGGATTAAGAGCATAACCTCCTCTTGCTGCCCATTCCCATTCTGCTTCTGTAGGAAGACGGAATTCGGCGTAAGAAACTTCACCTTTCTTAGCATTTAGGTGTGCATTTAAAAGTTCTGTTCTCCAAACACAGAAAGCTCTGGCTTGTTTCCAGTTAACACCTACAACAGGATAATGGTCGTAGGCAGGATGCCAGAAATATCTTTCTGTCATCGGGTCGTTAAATGAATATGTATAGTCGTGTATCCATGCTAAAGTATCAGGATATACACCTATAGTTTCTTTTCTTACATATACAGAACGGTCGCGTAAACCCTGAGGTCTGTTTGCTAAACCTGCATTTCTGTAATCTGCATCTTCTGCGAAATCCTTTGATGCAGCAGCATGCAAATCAACCCAGTAATACTCATACATTAACTTTCTGGTATCTATTTCTTTTCTTCTGAAGTATCTTTCATGCTCAGGAAGATATAATTCTTCAAGAACATCTCGTACATCCTGATCTTCACTACTCCACTCAATATCGGTTTCCCAATTTAAATATGGCGGATCATAAATTTCACCTGTTTTCTCGTTTTCCTCGATGAGGAACTCTTCCGGACGTACATCTCCAAGCATTGTTCTTGCGATGGAGTCGCGTACCCAAAATACAAATTGTCTGTACTCATCATTTGTTATTTCTGTTTCATCCATAAAGAATGCAGAAACTGAAATGGTTTTTGGTTGAATCAGGTGGCTATTGGTAATGTCCTCATCACCTGCTCCCATTGTATAACTGCCCAGTGGAACGAATGCCATTCCATAAGGATCAGGTTGGTAGAAAGGTTTTGATTTCTTCCTTGTTCCAACAAGTTCACCATTGCCGGAGTTGTTGCAACTCCCTAAAAATACAATAACGACTAAGTATAGAATAAGTCTTTTCATAATGAAAATTTGATTTATTATCTGTGTAATCCTCTTAATTTAAATTTTTGAGAGCCCAAAAATAAAAAAATAAAACTAATATATGTTATAAAATTTACTTTTAATTATAAATATCTCGTATTTTTATATCTCGTTCCACTTCTATCCATGTCAATTTTGAAACAATATCCTAAATGAACCTCATGACTACCAGGTATTCCCACTGCTAAAGTGGGGATATCATATGAATAACCAATGCGGAAATCTTTAAATGTCATTCCTATCATAACACCAATTGATTCCTGAAACCGATAATTTAATCCTCCCCAAAATCGGGTATTATATTTAACGACTGCAGAGAGATTATATTGTGTTGAAACTATGTCACTTTGTATAAGTATTGATGGCTCTATTTCAAAACTTGGATTGTTTGGCAAGATGAATTGATAACCTCCAACTATATATAAGGTGCGATCATTCATTACCCCAACATCATTAGCAGTTAACTTTTTTGCTGCTGTTTGCAATAAATTTGATGCTGAAACGCCAATATAAAACCTGTCGGGTGACCTAAAAAACAATCCCAGGTCTGCATCAAATACCATTGAACTTTGTTCGGCAGTTAATAAAACGGGGTCGCCATCCTGAAATGCATTAAATGTTGAAAAGTCGATACTTCTGTTAGTAAGATTTATACCGGCCCCAATTCCTAATGTTCCTATCGACATATCCAAATGAAAAGAATATGCTAATTGGAGAGTAATATCCGACCATTGTGCCAGTTTATCCTGAGTAATGGATCCGCCAATACCACCTCTAAGTACTTTAACAGGAGAGTCTCCTGATATCATGAATGTTTGAGGAGCTACATTATTACCATCACTATCTTTGAAACCACTCCATTGCTGACGACCTAAGCCATTAATACAAATTCCTTCACTCATCCCTGCAAAAGCAGGATTAATATACATCTGACTATATTTATATTGAGTGAACATGGGTGCCTGCTGCCCTAAGCTAAACAGCGGCAGTAGCAGTATAAACAGTATTATATATTTGTTATTGTTAATTCTCAATGCAATATCAAATTTATGTGGGGCTAAAGTAAAAAAAATCCTCTTTAATAACTGTTGGAATTTACTTTTGTTGCGAATATGACAATCTTTTTTTTCAGAAAGTTGCAGATAAAAAGTTTTAATCGTTTCAGACCTCAAAATTGATTTCAGTATTATTAGTTAATTATAAAATTTACGATTTGATAGTCAGGTTTTTATGCTTCCCGCCAAGGCAAATATCAAGTCCGTGGGCCCTTTCCAACATAGGGTGGTCGGAAGGTACTGTGCGTAATTTGCCTCCAACATCCTCCAGAGGAACACTTGTAATTCTGTCGTTTACAACGGCTACCATTTTCCCGTAATCATTATTTGATATTAAATTCACTGCATGGGCGCCATAACTGGATGCCAAAAGCCGGTCGGAAGCAGTAGGACTTCCTCCTCTTTGCAAATAGCCAAGAATAGTATTTCTTGTTTCCAATCCTGTTCCTGCCTCAATTTGTTCGGCTATATAGGTTGAAGCCGATTGTTTGCCAGGAACTTTTATTCCTTCAGCAACCACTACTATTGAATAGGGTTTCTTTTTCTTAGCTCTGCCCAGGAGGTAACTATTAATTTTTTTCATATTGTAGTCTAGTTCAGGTAGCAAAATAACGTCGCCACCACCAGCTAAACCTGAATACAGGGCAAGCCATCCTGCATGATGTCCCATGATTTCGATAACCATTATTCTTTTATGTGAGTTTGCCGTTGAATGTAAACGGTCGATGGCATCGGTGGCAATTGATAGAGCAGAATCGAATCCAAAAGTTTGGTCGGTTCCCCATACATCATTGTCGATGGTTTTTGGTAATCCAATTACGTTTAGTCCTTCTTTGGCAAGACCTGCAGCAGTTTTTTGTGTTCCGTTACCGCCAATACAAACAAGACAATCGAGGCCAAGTTCTTTATAGTGTTTTTTAATTAATTTTGGTTTATCAATTTCGGGAGAACTGTTTTTTTTGAAGGGCTTTACCCGCGAAGTACCTAGTATGGTACCGCCCAAAGTAAGAATACCCGAAACGGAGGATTCTGTTAATTCAACATAGTCCTTGTTTATTAGACCAAGAAAACCGGATGAAATCCCAAAAACCTGCATATTATGTTTTACAATCGCTGTTTTAGCTACTCCGCGTATTGCTGCGTTCAATCCGGGACAATCTCCACCAGCTGTTAAAATCCCTATTTTCTTTCTCGATTCTGACATATAATAATTAGATTTTTATTTGCCTCAAATTTAAGTATTTTTGACTAATAAATATTTTACTTAATGAGGAAAATAAAAATTGCCTTTCATTGGCAGATATTAATAGGAATGGCTTTGGGAGTATTATTCGGAATACTTGCCGTAATTTATGGATGGAAAGAATTCACTTTATTTTACATAAAACCCTGGGGAAGCATATTTATTAACTTGTTGAAACTGATAGCCATGCCTTTGATAATAGTATCATTAATAAACGGAGTGGGGCAGTTAAAAGATATATCTCAATTATCCAGAATTGGCTTTAAAACCATTGGGCTTTACCTTATTTCAACAATAATAGCCATTAGTGTAGGCTTGCTAATAGTAAATATAAGCCGACCCGGCGATTTTTTTCCAAAGGATCAGGCAGCAGAATTTGAGCAAAAATTCGCAGAAAATGTGCAACAAAATGAAGCGTCCGCACTAAAAATGGAAGACGAAGGACCTTTGCAGTTTTTGATCGATATAGTTCCCAACAATATAATTGAGGCTATGAGCGATAATACTTCCATGCTAAAAGTTATATTTTTTGCCTTGCTTTTTGGTATTGCCATGATTTCAATTCCTAAAAAGAAAACCAAATATGTCCGACATCTTTTTGACAATTTGAATGATATAGTATTGAAAATCATAGATATAATAATGAAGATTGCTCCTTTAGGGGTTTTTGCATTACTTGCCGGTTTGATAGTGGATATAGCCGGCGACAATATTGAAGACACAAAATATTTATTCCTGTCGCTTGGAGTTTATTCACTTACAGTTATTTTTGGTTTACTTATAATGATATTACTTATATATCCATTATTCATTAAGTTTTTCACCAAAATTAAACTTGGAAGTTTCTTTAAAGCGCTTTCTCCGGTACAATTACTTGCTTTTTCCACAAGTTCGAGCGCTGCAACATTACCACTAACAATGGAGACTGCAGAGGAAAAACTGGGTATTTCTGAAGAAGTATCGAGTTTTGTTCTGCCATTGGGAGCTACAATTAATATGGACGGAACAAGTTTGTATCAGGCCATTGCCGCCATTTTTCTGGCTCAGGTTTATGGTATGGATTTGGGCTTAAGCGGACAACTTACAATAATTTTAACTGCAACTCTTGCTTCCATAGGCTCAGCTGCTGTTCCGGGAGCCGGAATGGTGATGTTGATTATTGTGCTGGCATCGGTTGGTATTCCTACCGAAGGTATAGCCCTGATATTTGCAGTTGACAGACCTTTGGATATGATTAGAACTGCGGTAAATGTTACCGGCGATTCTACAATTACATCAATTATAGCTAGTAGTGAAGACAAAATTGATCTTGAAATTGCAAATTCTTGATTTTTAGGTACAACCAATTTAATTGAAAATTAGTCTTATGTTAAAACCATCGATATGAAAAAAATTTTACTAAGTATTTTTATTTTAAGCATTTATGCTATATCCTATGCCCAATATGAGAATATACTTATAAGTAATACATCCGGCCCCAATGAGCCATCAATATGTATGGACCCCAATAACCCCATGCATATAGTTGCTGCTGCCAATACCGATAAATATTTTATTTCATCTGATGGTGGATATTCATGGTTACCCGGAATTTTAACATCTCCGGGCTATATAGTTTGGGGCGACCCTTGTATTATTGTTGATACTGCCGGCGACTTCTATTTTTTTCATCTTTCATATGAACAGGGTGGTCCATGGATCGACAGGATTTACGGACAGAAATATGATTTCGAGACTGGTAACTGGTCGGATGGTTCATATATGGGAAAAAATGGCAGTAAGGCTCAGGATAAAGAATGGGCAGTTGTTGATAGCGCAAACAATAATATCTATGTAACCTGGACTCAATTTGATGATTACGGAACTTCCGACCCAACTAAGTTTAGCAATATTATGTTTAGCAAATCGCTGGATGCCGGTGAAACATGGTCGCCTGCAAAACAAATAAATGAAATTTCAGGCGATTGTATTGATAGTGATAATACCACTGAAGGTGCTGTTCCTGCTGTTGGACCCAATGGGGAAATATTTGTTGCATGGTCAGGACCTGCCGGAATTGTTTTCGACAAATCCCTTGATCAGGGAGAGACATGGCTGGAGAACGATATTTTTGTTTCAGACCAACCCGGTGGATGGGATTATGATATTCCCGGAATTAATCGTTGTAACGGACTTCCAATAACATGCTGCGATATTAGTTATACAGAAACCCGTGGAACTATCTACGTTAACTGGTCCGACCAAAGAAATGGAGAAGATGATACTGATGTTTGGATAGCCAAATCAACAGATGGTGGCGAAACATGGTCGGATGCCATCAGAGTTAATGATGATGAAGCAGGTAAGCAGCAGTTTTTTACCTGGATGACCATCGACCAAACCAATGGTGATGTGATTATTGTTTTTTATGATAGAAGAAATCATGAGGGTGTTGGTACAGATGTTTATATCGCAAGATCGCAGGATGGGGGAGAGACTTTTGAAAATATTTTGATTAGTGAAAGTGAATTTTATCCAAGTTCCTCCGTATTTTTTGGCGATTATAATAATATAACTGCTCATGACGGTCAGGTGCGACCTATATGGATTAGAGCCGACGGAACTTCACGATCAGTTTATACTGCAATAATTGATTTTACTGTTGATGTTAAGGAGAAAAAGGAACTCATTCCTTTCAGTTTGTCACAAAATTATCCGAACCCGTTTAATGAAAGTACTTTCTTCAAATTTAAACTTATTGAAAGTCAGAATATTAATCTGAAGGTTGTGGATATTTACGGAAGGATAATAGCAAATATTATTGATAATGAGGATTATAGTATAGGGAAATACGAAATTAATTTTAATCCTTCAGACTATAATCTCACCAATGGCGTTTATTATTTTGTGCTGTCTTCCACCAAAGGAAGCATCACTAAAAAAATGCTGTTGGTTGATTAATTTTTGAATTTTATTCATTTTAATAAGCTCCTTTAGCAATTTTTCTAACTTTGTGCTTTTTAATATACTATCCACTTACATATGAATGGGGAATTAACACTATTGATTAGTAAAATACGAGACATTGCCAACAAGGATGGTATTGAAGCAATTACAATTTCCAAACTGAGACGGATTCCTGATATTGCTGCCCAACTGAAAAAGAATAAAATCACATCCGACAATATTTTGGTAGAGTATGTATTGGAAAACGAGCGGAAAGTTTTTGAAGATATTTTTATTGACAATGCTTTTGGGGAAAATGAAGATGCCATAGATATACTTTTTAAGGTAAGTCAGGAAATGGCTAATAATTTTTTTAGTTTTAGTCCTTCAATTACGCATAAGTATAAAGAATCATACCCGGTAATATTTCAAAAGCATATCCAAAAGCGTATCGATTTTATTTTCAAAAAGATAAGTATTAATCTAAGAAAAGGTATATCTCAGGGTTTATATCGCAATGATGTAAGTATTGAGTTAGTAGCCAGGCTTTATATCAGCCGCCTTATCGACCTTCATAATCCTGAGAATTTCCCGCCTGAAGAGTTCTCCTTCAACACCATGTTTATGCAGATGTTTGAAAGTTTTGTAAATAGTGTTGCCACCGAAAAAGGGGTTAGGCACTTCAAACATAAAAAAGCAGAAGCGGAGAAGGAGGGGATGGATTTTACGGAATAAATATTATTTTGAAAAACAAAAAACCCCTACGGACAAAAGCCATAGGGGTTCATTTTATAAGAAAAACTTCAATTTTATTTCCTGGTTTCTATAAGCAGTTCCAGCATTTTTATCCCTGCTTTTGAAATAACTGTTCCCGGTCCGAAAACTGCTACAACTCCACAATCGTAAAGGAATTGATAATCCTGTGAAGGAATTACTCCGCCTACAATTACCATAATGTCTTCACGACCATTTTTCTTGAGTTCTTCTATAACCTGAGGAACAAGAGTTTTATGTCCTGCTGCAAGACTGGATACACCCAAAATATGAACATCATTTTCAACAGCCTGGCGGGCGGCTTCTGCCGGAGTTTGGAAAAGAGGTCCCATATCCACATCAAAACCTATATCAGCATAAGCTGTGGCAACAACTTTTGCTCCGCGGTCGTGGCCATCCTGACCCATTTTTGCAATCATTATCCTGGGGCGTCTTCCTTCAATTTTCTCAAACTCATCAGCCAATTCATGGGCTTTAGTAAATGATTCTTCGCTTCCTGCTTCAGATGAGTAAACGCCTGAAATAGAGCGTATTGTTGCTTTATATCTTCCAAAAACTTCTTCCATGGCATATGATATTTCTCCTAAACTGGCACGATTTTTTGCAGCCTCTACAGCAAGTTCCAAAAGGTTGCCTTTTCCTGTTTTACAGGCTTCGGTAATGGCTGCTAAATTTTCTTTAACCTTTGCATTATCTCTTTCTGCCTTTAACTTATCAAGTCGTTTTAACTGTGCAATCCTTACAGCAGTATTGTCAACTTCCAGAGTTTCCAAAGGATCTTCTTTATCGAGACGGTATTTGTTTATTCCAACAATAATATCCTTATTCGAATCGATGCGGGCTTGTTTACGTGCAGAAGCCTCTTCTATCCTCATCTTTGGGATACCTGTGTCGATTGCCTTTGCCATTCCGCCCATTTCTTCAATTTCCTGAATATGAGCCCAGGCCTTGTCGGCTATCTCTTTGGTTAACTTCTCAACATAATAAGAACCTGCCCAGGGATCAACGGAACGACAAATGTCAGTTTCCTCCTGCAAATATAGTTGAGTATTACGTGCTATACGTGCTGAAAATTCAGTTGGTAGTGCTATGGCCTCGTCGAGGGCATTTGTGTGCAACGACTGAGTATGACCAAGGGCTGCTCCCATGGCTTCAACGCAAGTACGTGCCACATTATTATACGGATCCTGCTCTGTTAAACTCCAGCCCGAAGTTTGAGTGTGAGTTCTCAAAGCCATCGACTTTGGATTTTTAGGGTTGAACTGTTTAACAATTTTTGCCCATAACATCCTGGCTGCTCTGAGTTTTGCTATCTCCATAAAATGATTCATTCCCAATCCCCAGAAAAATGAAAGTCGGGGGGCAAACTCATCTATACTTAAACCTGCTTTTATACCTGTTCTTATATAATCCAAACCATCTGCCAGGGTGTATGCCAACTCAATATCGGCAGTGGCTCCGGCTTCCTGCATATGGTAACCAGAAATAGATATTGAATTGAATTTAGGCATTTTATGAGAAGTGAACTCAAATATATCTGCAATAATTTTCATTGATGGTTCGGGAGGATAAATATATGTGTTCCTAACCATAAACTCTTTCAGAATATCATTTTGTATGGTTCCCGACAACTCCTCAAGTTTTGCCCCTTGTTCCAAAGCGGTAACTATATAAAAAGCCATTACAGGAAGTACGGCTCCGTTCATAGTCATGGAAACGGAAATTTTATTCAAAGGAATTTGATCGAATAATATTTCCATATCAAGAATAGAGTCGATGGCAACACCTGCTTTTCCCACATCACCCACAACACGCTCATGATCACTGTCATAACCACGGTGAGTAGCAAGGTCGAAGGCTACAGAAAGTCCTTTTTGTCCGGCAGCAAGATTGCGGCGATAAAAGGCATTTGACTCTTCGGCAGTTGAAAATCCGGCATACTGACGAACTGTCCATGGACGAGTTACATACATACTCGAATACGGACCTCTTAAGAATGGTGCGATTCCGGCAGCAAAATCCAGATGCTCAATCTCGTTGAGGTCTGCTTTGGTATAAGCTGACTTTAAGTTTATCTGTTCAGCAGTTGTCCAGCTAGCGGAGTCTTTAATTTCAGTAGCAATATCCAATTTACTCTCAGGACTGCTTTTTATGTTTATATTTTTGAAGATTGGTTTCATGTTCTTGTTTTTGATGTTGCATGTTGCAAGTTACAGGTCGCAAGTTTGTTTACTGTTTTTACAATATGCTATTTTTATTTCCAGTTTTTTTCTACGTATTGAATAAAAGTATTAATTTTTTTACTTAAGTTTTCATATTTACTAATTAAATCTGAAAGAGGTTCGTTTTGAAAATGAATGTCACTTATCATATTAAGTTGTGATATTGTTTCGTCGCAGGAGGAGTGAGCGAATATTAGAAATCGAATAAACTCAGGCTTGTATTTTTTTCTTCCATAGCCTTCAGCGATATTGTCTTTTACGCTTTTCGATGACCTTCTTATCTGACTTCCTTGTTCATATAACTCATAATTCGGTAGTTTCATACTTAGGCTATGTACTTCTAAGGCAAGTTCATACGCCAAATTGTAAACTTCTAAATCTCTGTAACTACTCATGTTATAAAAACTATTCAAACATTATTACCCAAATCGAACC
>JBFFLX010000005.1:0-59572 GCA_041554435.1 Bacteroidales bacterium | reverse complement strand
AATAAATCTTTGAACACCGAACACCGATTAACGAACGCCGAATAATGAGTTTGGTTACCAATTATCGTTCTTTTAACCAGGATAAAATTAGTTTACTTAAAGCACCTCGAAATTCGACATTCGTTAATCGATGTTCGAAATTCGAAAAGCGTTTTTGTAAATCGTAGCACAATTCTTTGAACACCGAACACCGATCAACGAACGCCGATCTACCTGTCTGCAGACAGGATGATGATTTTCAGGGTACTGAATATTATTATTTTATCATTAAATAAATGGTGACTTATTTTAAGAAAATATAATCAACCAACAGTTATCACATATTCCTACGGTACTGTCCTCCAACATCAAACAATGCTCCCGTAATCTGTCCTATTGAGGCATATTTTGATGCTTCTATAAGCGTTTCAAAAATATTGTCGTTTACCTTTGCGGCTTCCTGTAATTTTTTCAAATGCTCATCTGCCTCTTCTGCCCATGTTTTATGAAGTTGTTCCAGCATATTTATCTGATACTCCTTTTCCTTTTCCGTTGCACGGATAATCTCACCAGGAATAACTGTCTTCGAACCATCTTTTCCAAGGAAAGTATTTACACCTATAATTGGCAGTTTACCAGAATGCTTTAAGTTTTCGTAATAAAGCGATTCTTCCTGTATTTTGCTGCGTTGGTACATGGTTTCCATTGCTCCCAAAACACCACCTCGTTCAGTAATCCTGTCGAATTCAGTTAATATTGCTTCCTCAACCAAATCGGTAAGTTCCTCTATTATGAAAGATCCCTGCAAAGGATTTTGATTTTTTGCTAATCCCAACTCATGATTAATTATCATTTGTATGGCAATTGCACGTCTAACGGATTCTTCGGTAGGAGTAGTAATTGCCTCGTCATAAGCATTGGTATGCAGTGAGTTACAGTTGTCGTAAATTGCATATAATGCTTGTAAAGTGGTTCTGATATCATTAAAATCAATCTCCTGAGCGTGAAGTGAACGACCCGAAGTTTGAATATGATATTTTAGTTTTTGAGAACGCTCGTTGGCGCCATATTTTAACTTCATTGCTTTTGCCCAGATGAGACGTGCTACTCTTCCAATTACTGCATATTCAGCATCCTCTCCATTGGAGAAGAAAAACGAAAGGTTAGGAGCATATTTGTCAACATCCATTCCTCGCGATTTATAGTACTCTACGTATGTGAAACCATTGGAAAGTGTAAATGCCAACTGACTTATGGGATTGGCTCCGGCCTCAGCAATGTGGTAGCCCGAAATGGAAACACTGTAGAAATTTCTCACATTATTTTTTATGAAATATTCCTGTACATCACCCATAAGTTTAAGGGAGAAATCGGTGGAAAAAATACAGGTGTTTTGTGCCTGATCTTCTTTTAAAATGTCAGCCTGAACTGTTCCCCTCACAGCACAAAGAGTATCTATCTTAATTTTATCGTAAATATCTTTTGGAAGAACCATATCGCCGGTAACTCCTAACAGGAATAAGCCTAGTCCGTTATTTCCTTCCGGAAGTTTGCCCTGATAACTTGGCCTTTTGGTGCCTTTCTCTTTGTATATACCTTCTATAATGGCTTCTACTTCTTTTTCAAGACCATTTTCCTTAATATAAAGTTCACACTGCTGGTCGATGGCCGCATTCAGAAAATAACCCACAAGAGTAGGAGCGGGGCCATTAATTGTCATTGAAACAGAAGTTTTTGGATCGGCCAGGTTGAATCCTGAATAAAGTTTTTTGGCATCATCGAGACATGCTATAGAAACACCGGCATTACCAATTTTTCCGTAAATATCAGGTCTTCTGTCGGGATCTTCACCATATAAAGTTACCGAGTCGAAAGCAGTTGACAAACGTTTGGCAGGCATGCCTTTTGATACATAGTGAAAACGTCGGTTTGTTCTTTCCGGGCCGCCTTCTCCTGCAAACATACGTGTTGGATCCTCGCCTTCCCTTTTAAAGGGAAATACACCAGCCGCGAATGGAAATTCACCGGGTACATTTTCTTTCAATATCCATTTTAAAATATCGCCTTTACTTTTATATTTAGGCAAGCAAACCTTTGGTATTTTATTGTGCGACAGCGATTCTGTATGTGTGGCTATTTTGAGTTCCTTATCTCTTACCTTAAACTTATAAAACTCTTCAGTATAGTTTTTCTTCTTTTCTTCCCACTTTTCAAGTTCGTATAAGTTATTTGGATCCAGTTTTCTTACCAGGTCATCATAGAGTGCTTTAAGCGATTCGGTTTTGTCATCCTTTCCACTTTCCTTTAGCATTTCCATGGAGCCGGCAAGTTGATGCAGTTTTTCTGCTACATTGCTTTGATCTTCAGCCCATTGATTATATGAACGGACTGTCTCAGAAATTTCAGAAAGATATCTTACCCTATGGGGTGGAATAATGTAAATTTTTTCAGTATTTGCGTAGTCCTTAATTTTTTCTGAAAGGAAACTTACCCCTGTTTTTTCCTTAATAATTTCCAGAAGTTTTAAATAGTATTTATTTACTCCCGGATCATTGAATTGTGAAGCCACAGTTCCGTAAACAGGCATATCGTCAACTTCCATATCGAAGAGCAAATTGTTTCTTTGATATTGCTTTTTCACATCTCTCAAAGCATCCTGGGCACCTCTTTTATCGAATTTGTTAAGCGCAATCAAATCGGCAAAGTCGAGCATATCAATTTTTTCCAACTGAGTGGCCGCACCATATTCCGGTGTCATAACATAAAGAGAAACATCGCTATGGTCGACTATTGATGTGTCGGACTGGCCAATTCCGGAAGTCTCCAGAATAATTAAATCGAAGCCTGCAGCCTGAGCAATTTGCTCTGCCTCTTTTACATATTTTGAAATTGAAAGATTGGATTGACGAGTAGCCAGCGAACGCATAAAAACTCTCGGATTGTCGATGGCATTCATCCTGATTCTATCGCCAAGCAATGCTCCACCTGATTTTCTTTTGGATGGATCAACAGAAATAATGGCAATGGTTTTATCCTCAAAGTCATTGAGAAAACGGCGCACAACCTCATCTACCAAAGAAGATTTTCCTGCTCCACCTGTTCCGGTGATACCTAATACCGGAGCGTTATTGGTTTTTGCTTTTTCTTTTACTTTATTAAGCAAATCAACAACAGATTCAGGCTTGTTTTCTGCTGCAGAAATCAATCTGGAAATCTTTACATAATCCTTGTTTTCAATGTCTTTTAAACTAATATCTGTTTTGTCGCCACTGGGGAAATCCGATTTTTCCATCAGGTCGTTAATCATTCCCTGCAGTCCCATTTTCATTCCATCGTCGGGAGAATAAATTCTGGCTATTCCGTAATTATGCAGTTCTTCCATTTCAACGGGAAGAATTACTCCGCCGCCACCACCGAATATTTTTATATGTCCACAGCCTTTTTCTATAAGCATATCGTGCATATACTTGAAAAATTCCATATGTCCACCCTGATAAGAAGTAATAGCAATCGACTGTGCATCTTCCTGTATGGCAGTATTTACAATTTCGTGAACCGAGCGATTATGCCCCAGGTGAATAACTTCTGCTCCTCCGGCTTGTATGATTCTACGCATAACATTTATAGCTGCATCATGACCATCGAAAAGCGAGGCAGCGGTTACTATACGTACATGATTTTTAGGCTTATATATTTTTGGAACCTGCATAATTTAGTTTTTTAAAACGATTGCGGCAAATATAAGGAAAGTTCTTGTTCTTTGGTGCGGGATTCGGATGCGAGTTTCGAGTTACGAGTTACGAGAAAATGAGGTATTAGTTATGAATTTTGAATTATGAGTTATGAGTTTTTTGTGGTGCCAAATCCCATAGGTTTATCAGTTAATTGACTGAAATTCGAAAAGCGTTTTTGTAAATCGTAGAATAATTTCTTGAAAACCGAACGCCGAATACTGATTCATATCCCATAATACCACCCAAAACAGCATATTTATAGCCTGTTAAACAACATATTGTATTTATGCATCCAATCATCAATTTTATTTGTCATATATTTGCCTCCTTATTTTAAAGGCACAAAATCATTATTGAAAGGAATTATTTAATAAAAAGAATTTTACAGATGAAGAGAATTTTATTTTTTTATCTGCTTGCAGCACTTGTGTTTGTAAGCAGTACTGCTTTAAATGCACAGGAAACTAAAAAGCCAACACGGGTATCAAAATCCGTTTATATGGATGTTTCCAAAAAACTTAGCGATATAAAACCCATACAAGCGGGATTACGTGAAAGAACCTGGAAAAATAAAGAAGTTCCAAATGAATTGGACTATGAAGAAGTACTTGGTACTCCTGGACCTATGATAGGTGATGATCCGGTACGCCAGAATAGTATGAAAAATACTACCGATGGTGGAATTATAAGTCAGAATTTCCCTGGTGTAGGTAATATTTCTGGTGTAGCACCTCCTGATACTCAGGGAGATGTTGGTCCTGATCATTATTTCCAAATGGTAAACAGTGCGTTTGCAATATGGGACAAACAAGGAAACTTACTTTACGGACCTGTGGATAATATTACACTTTGGGACGGTTTCCCCGGACCTTGGTCAAGTACAAATGACGGCGACCCTATTGTGCTTTATGATGAATATGCCGACAGATGGATAGCAACACAGTTTTCTTTGCCAAACTACCCATCAGGCCCGTTTTATGAGCTCGTTGCAGTTTCGCAAACCGGTGATCCAACAGGTGCATGGAACAGATATGCTTTCGAATTTAATCAGATGCCCGACTATCCTAAATTTGGTGTTTGGACAGATGGTTATTATATGACTACTCATAATTTTGCAGGTGGTGGCTTTACCGGAGCCGGACTTACTGTTTTCGAAAGAGATGCTATGATTGCAGGAGACCCTGTGGCAGAAATGATAGAATTTAGTGTTGGATCTTCTTATTATGGAGTTTTAGCAGCTGATGCTGATGGTCCAACCCCTCCACCAGAAGGCTCTCCAAGTTATCTTCTCGATATTATTGGAAATGGAGCAATGCGTATTTGGGAAGCAGAAGTTGATTGGAATAATACAGATAATTCGGAATTAAGTTTAACTGCAACATTATCAGTTGAATCATTTTCAACTAATGGAATAAATATTAGTCAACCTGGAACAGGAACATCGCTTGATGCACTTACTGGTATGACTATGTATCGTTTGCAATACCGCAATTTTGGCGATCACCAAACATTGGTAACTAACCATACTGTTAATGCAGGTGGCGGTCAGGCAGGTGTACGTTGGTATGAGTTGCGAAAAACAGATGCAAACTGGGAAATCTATCAGCAAGGAACTTATGCTCCGGATGATGGCGATAACCGCTGGATGGCAAGTGCTGCCATGAATGGAAATGGTGATATTGCAATTGGTTATTCAGTTTCCAGTTCATCAACATATCCTTCCATTAGGTTTGCCGGACAAACTGCCGGAGCTCCTTTGGGATTAGGAGTTTTGGACATTGAAGAAACTAGTATTTATGAAGGTAGTAAATCCCAAACCGGCGTTAGCCGTTGGGGAGATTATTCATGTATGACAATTGATCCTACTAATGATGAGTCTTTCTGGTTTACTACAGAATACTCTAATGGTGGCTGGAGTTGGAAAACTCAAATTGCTTCATTTGGCTTTGTTCAGCCTCCTGTTGCTGATTTTAGTGCAGATGAAGTTTTAATTCCAGTGGGAGAAACAGTTGACTTTTTTGATGAAACTACTGGACTTCCTTCAGAATGGGAATGGACATTTGAAGGTGGTACACCATCCAGTTCTACTGAAGAAAATCCCACAGGAATTCTTTATGATACTGAAGGTACTTTTGCAGTTACCTTAACTGCTACTAATGTTCTTGGAGAAGATACAAATATAAAAGAAGCCTTTATTACTACTTCCACAACAATTCTTCCTCAAGTTGATTTTATGGCTGACAGATCTGAGATTTGTGTAGGTGATACAGTTTATTTCACTGATATGAGTATTTATAGTCCTAATCAGTGGTTGTGGTCGTTTACGCCTGCAGACGTTACATTTATAGAAGGTACTGACGCAAGTAGCCAAAACCCTGTTGTTGTATTTAATGTATCAGGATCCTTTGATGCGAACCTTCAGGTTTGGAACTTAAATGGTTCTTCAGAACTTGAGAAAACTGATATCCTTACTGCCGGAGGACGTTTGCCTTATTATAAGGAAACCTTTGAAGATGAGAGTTATGCAAGTATGGGCTGGACTGTTACTAATCCTGATGATGATGTAACCTGGCAACTTTATGAAATTGGAGGAACTGCTCCTGGTATGACAGCTGCCGGCATTGATTTTTCTGATTACTTCGCTATTGGCGAAAGAGACAGATTGATTTCTCCTGCTTTTAACCTTGAAGGTATGAGCAGCGCTGCAATGGGCTTTCAACATGCTTATGCTCAGCGTATTGCTGATGGGTCTGACTCATTGGTTGTTTTAGTTTCTGATGATTGTGGACTTACTTGGACAAGGGTTTTCGCTGATGCAGAAAATGGAACAGGTAACTTTGCAACTCATGAACTTACAAGTGAATTTTGGCCTGAAGTTGCTGAAGATTGGTGTATTGCAGGATGGGGTGCAGGTTGTATTGACCTCGATCTTACACCTTGGGCAGGAAATCCTAATGTTAAAGTTGCATTCGAGTCATATAGTTTCTATGGTAATCCACTTATGATTGATAATTTTACTGTAAGTCAGTATTTAGGAACCGAAGAATTACTAATAAATAAAGATGCAGTAAAGGTATTTCCAAATCCTGCTTCTACTCAGTTTACTGTAGTTCTTCCAGATAATTATACTTATTCAGAAGTAGCCTTAATGAATCAATTAGGTCAGGTTGTTAAAAGAGTTAATGTTGATGGTATTTCAAATACTGTAAATATTAATCTTGATAAAAAACTTGAATCAGGATTATACTTTGTAAAAGTTATTGGTGCTGGTAAAGAAACCATCCAAAAACTGGTTGTAAACTAGGATTAAATAATAAGATAGTGAACCCTGATTGGCCTCATGCCAATCAGGGTTTTTTATTTTCCGAATTGTAACACCCTGAGTTAAAATTTAATGAACCAGAAAAACTAATCTTTTTCAGGCTCCGTTAGGAGCCAAATATGGGTAGTGAAATTGTTTTATTCGGATATCCCGTCCCATCCGGGACGGAACCCATATGTTAATGATTTTTACCCACATTGAATCCCTGACGGGATTTCTATTATAGATGTCATCAAAACATTGAGGTCATATTATTTCCTGACATCTTGAATTAAAAACCTAAATGAATCAGGAACATAAATCTATTTTAGGCTCCGTTAGGAGCCAAATATGGGTAGTGAAATTGTTTTATTCGGATATCCCGTCCCATCCGGGACGGAATATGGATTAACGATTTTTTTTACCCATACTCAACCCTATCGGGATTTCTATGGGAAGGTGATATTAAAAACCCTGTATGGCCTCAGGCCATACAGGGTTTTTTTGTGTTTAAAAATTCGATAATAAATATTACCAGTCTCTTAATTTACACGCTTTGCAGTTTTTATGATCTTTTGGAAATCCCTCTTCCCTGCGGCTGTTATTCTGCAATAATAAATGCCGGGGCTTAACTCTTTTGAATCGAATACAATATTATGTAATCCGCTATTTTGTGTTTCGTTTTTTACTACAGCAATCAACTTTCCGTAAGTGTCAAAAATGGAAATATTAACTTCTGTGCTTTCTGCTAATTCATATCTGATAGTAGTGGCCTCTGAAAAGGGATTAGGATAATTTATCAAATGAAAATCATCTTGCGTACTGATATTCTCTCCAACACCAACATACCAGGGAGTAATATGCCCGTAATAAACATCCTGCTCTCCGTTTAATGTGTTTGCCCAGGCCAGATGAGCTCCTTCATTATCGGAAACCATATCGAAATAATCGCCCATTTTATCCTGATTTGGATAACCTTCATTGGGATTGAATAATTCAGAAAGTTTTTCGTTTTCCGACCAGTTGACGCCATTATCTACTGAATATGAATAATATAGGGCAGATAGGTAAGGATAAGAAACAGCATCCCGTGTATCTAACCAAATTACATCTATCCTGCCATTTGGGGCCACCGACATAGTACCAAACCATGAGTAATTATCAAATCCTTCGTCAGTGTTAATTCTTATAGGATCTTCCCACGATTGACCACCATCAAGGCTTCTGGTAAACATTACATCAGCAGGGTCATTGAACATATCTCTGTAAACAGATGCACATACATAAACATTACCTCTGCCAATTCCATTTGACCTGTCTACATCTACCCAAACCTGTCCTAAGAGTCCAACCGGATTTACAGCAACTTGTGAAACAACACTACCATCAAGATTGACATCAGTATTTAGCATATCCCACAAAATAAATCCACCATCTTTGGCATTATCGCTTCTGCTTATTGCTATACCTCCATCACCATTTGTTCCGGCGACATATAATTCCCCGTCGGGTCCTGTATTAAGAGTTCCCCAATATGGATTTCCAGGTATGTCAACACAATTTTCATAGCTGTCGCCATTGTCTGTCGACCGTGTAAAAAAATTGGGATAGCAAAATGAATAATATGATGTCCAGTTAGAATAAATATTACCATTGCCCTCACTATCAGTTTTGTCAACTACCATCCATTGTTTATCACCTCCTTGTGCATGAACTCCTTCATCCCATTGCCATCCGCTATTATAACTTCTGAAAACATTACACCAGTAGTCGAAACTGTTTGTGGTTAAACTATTATAAAAAAATTCGCCATCATTATTTACACCTAAAACCGGATCTGAACGAAATACTCCGGGCTCAATAACCCCGTCGAATATCCATGTCTCTCCACCATCATTTGTATATGCAACTCCTGCCTGACGAAAATTGCTGGAAACATTATCAAATTGTCTCCACCCAATAATTATATTGTCGGGGTTAGAAGGATCTACTGCAATGCTTGGCTCATTTGCCGCATCTCCTAAAATATTATTACCATCCTCGTCAACATTTACCTGTGTGGTAAAAAATAAACTGGATCTGCTCTTGTAAGCTGGCGATTTTTTTGGATTGAGCAAAGGCATATACGGATCGTCTATCACCTCATGATGATCATATTTTTGATTTTTAGCGCTGTTTTGGGCTTTTAGTTGTGAGTTAATATTAACACTTATTAAACTAAAGGAAAATATGAGACCTAATAATAAGTTAATGGGTGAAAACTTTCTGCAAATCATCATTGTTAATTTTATATAAAGACACAAAGTTAGTTTAAATAGTTGCCCATTATTAAATTTGGAAAAAGCTTAGAAAATAACTTGAAATTTATTAAAAGGAAATTTCAATTCAAATTTCATTTTTAATATTATTTGCTCTAAGTATCAATTCTATAAATGGCTAAATATCAATAAAATAAAATTATTTTTCAATTTGTTGTGAAAAAATCACTAAAACGCTTGACATGTGCAGTATTTTTGATGTATATTTGCAATGCATGCATAGTAAAGATTTATAAACTTACTGTAACGTAAAGTATAACAAGAAGTTGTAAAGTTTCAATTAGCATGTAGAATTCGCAATATTGATATAAAATACCAGAATAAATTCATGAATATACAAGATACAGTAGATTTTCACCTTCGCTCCACACTTTTTGCAACCAAACGAATGTACAATGTTTTGGCAGCAGAAAATGGAATTACTCAAGGCATTGGTTATGTACTCATAAACATAGGAAAAGAGGGTATTCCGGCTACAAAAATTGCTCCAATTATGGGCATGACAAGTTCAAGTTTAAGTCGTTTGCTCAAGAGCATGGAAGATGATGGCTTTATATATCGAAAAAACGATAATAAGGACAAAAGAGTTGTAAAAGTTTTTGTAACGGAGAAGGGTTTAAAGCAAAGAGAAATGGTTAAAAAGGCCGTTGTAGAGTTTAACGAACGGGTAATGGCGAAGATTACTCCCGATGAACTGAAAGCCTTCGAAAAAGTAAATGCACTTATAAGGGAGCAGGTACAAATTGATATGGATGAATTTTTAGAAAGATAAATTGACAGAAAATTAAAAACAGATATAATGAACCGTAAAATTAAGAAAGTTGCAGTTTTAGGATCAGGGGTTATGGGTTCCGGAATTGCATGTCATTTTGCAAACATCGGGGCTGAAGTACTTCTTATTGATATAGTTCCTCGAGAACTTAATGATAAAGAAAAATCGATGGGATTAACTTTGGAAAGCAAGGCTGTTAGAAACAGAATAGTAAATGATTCGCTTGCAGCAGCTTTAAAGTCCAAACCTTCGCCTATTTACAAACAGGAATTTGCAAAACGCATAAAGACAGGAAATTTTGATGATGATCTTCATCTGATTAAAGATTACGATTGGGTAATAGAAGTTGTTATCGAGAGATTGGATATCAAGAAATCAGTATTTGAAAAAGTAGATAAACACAGAAAGAAATGTTCTTTGATAACTTCAAATACTTCGGGAATTTCAGTAGAAGCCATGATAGAAGGCAGAAGCGAAGATTTTCAGAAACATTTTTGTGGAACTCACTTTTTTAATCCCCCCAGGTATTTACAGTTGTTTGAAATTATACCAACATCAAAAACTTCCGATGAAGTTCTGGCTTTTTTAAGTGATTATGCTGCCAGATTCCTGGGAAAAACACCTGTTTTAGCAAAGGATACTCCTGCTTTTATAGCAAACAGAATTGGTACTTTCAGCATAATGGAATTGTTTAATAATGTAAAAAAATATGACCTTACAATTCCCGAAATTGATAAATTAACAGGTCCCGTTATCGGAAGAGCAAAATCAGCAACCTTCAGAACTGCAGATATAGTAGGACTCGACACTCTTGTTCATGTTGCAAACAACATAAAAGAAACTACTAATGATGAAGCAAACGATTTATTTGCAATCCCTGACTATCTGCAAAAAATGCTGGATAACAAATGGTTAGGTTCAAAAACCAAGCAGGGTTTCTTTAAAAAAGTAGTGGAAGATGATAAAAAGAAATTCCTTTCAATAAACTTTGATACTCTGGAATATGAAGAAGCACCAAGGCCTAAATTCGGAGTGTTTGAAAAAACCAAAGCAATCGATAGTGTAAAAGAAAGAATGCCCATACTTTTTAAAGATAAAGGTAAAGTAGGCGATTTTTACAGAAGCTCTTTTTATTCGTTATTCCAGTTCAGTTCAAATCGTATTCCTGAAATTTCAGATGATATTTATAAAGTTGACGATGCACTGAACGCTGGTTTCGGCTGGAAATTAGGGCCCTTCCAAACCTGGGATGCTGTTGGTGTTGAAGATACTGTTAAAGCCATGGAAGAAGCGGGTAAAAAACCTGCTCAGTGGGTTTATGATATGCTGGATGCCGGAATTAAGAGTTTTTATAAACTTGAAAATGGTTTCAAATATTATTACGATATACCATCTAAATCATATATGGTTATTCCCGGACAGGAAGATCGCATTTCACTTGAAGTATTGAAACAGTCGAATGTATTGTGGGAAAACAACGACCTTACTATAATCGACTTAGGTGATGGAGTTATAAATGCCGAAATCCATACTAAAATGAATACCATTGGAGCCGGAGTTCTGGAAGGTCTTAACAAAGCCGTTGATATGGCTGAAGCCGATTATAAGGCTTTGGTAATTTCCAATGAAGGAGACCATTTTTCTGCAGGAGCCAATGTTGGTATGATTTATATGCTTGCCATAGAGCAGGAATGGGAAGAACTCGATTTAGCAGTACAATGGTTCCAAAAAACTACCATGCGCATGCGTTATTCTTCAATACCCGTAATTGCTGCTCCACATGGAATGGCACTGGGTGGAGGTTGTGAACTTTGTATGCATAGCGATAAGGTTGTGGCTCATGCCGAAACCTATATGGGTTTGGTTGAATTTGGTGTTGGACTAATACCAGGAGGTGGAGGTACCAAAGAATTTGCCCTTCGCCTTTCTGATGAGCTAAATGAAGGCGATATTAGAACTAATGCCTTCTTAAACAGATATTTAAGCATTGGACAGGCAAAGGTGTCAACTTCTGCTTATGAAGCTTTCGATCTGGGATATCTAAGAAAAGGTGTTGATGAAGTTATAGTAAGCCGATCACATCATCTGGCCTATGCCAAAAATGTAGCTTTACAAATGGCCGAAAAGGGCTATACACAGCCTGCTCCGCGAAATGACATAAAAATTCTTGGTAAGGAAGTTTTAGGAATGGTTTACGTTGGTGCCGACGGTTTTACAACCGCTAATTATATGTCGGAACACGATAAAATCATTGCTGAAAAACTTGGAGAAGTAATGGCTGGAGGTGACATTTCACAAGCCCTGACAGAGGTTTCTGAACAGTATTTACTCAACCTTGAGCGTAAGGCATTTATGGAGTTATGTTCCACAAGAAAAACTCTGGAAAGAATACAAAGCCTTATCACCAAAGGGAAAATTTTAAGAAATTAAAAAGAAAAACATAGAAAGATGAATGCATATATAGTTGGAGGATATCGCTCAGCAATAGGTAAAGCACCACGAGGAAGTTTACGTTTTACTCGTCCTGATGATATTGCAGCAGAAGTCATTAAACATTTGGTTAACGACTTCCCTCAAATTGAAAAAACCAGAATTGACGATATTATGGTTGGTAATGCTTTCCCCGAAGCCGAGTCAGGATTTAATATGGGAAGGTTGCTATCGTTAATGTCGCTAAATATTGTTGAAGTGCCCGGATCAACGGTAAACCGTTACTGTGCTTCAGGATTAGAAACAATAGCCATCGCTTCGGCAAAAATTACTGCCGGTATTGCAGATATTATTATTGCCGGTGGTGCCGAAACCATGTCGATGATAAATATGGGAGGCTGGCGAATGGTGCCAAATCCTGATATTGCCAAAACTCATCCCAAATGGTTTATGAGTATGGGGCTCACATCGGAAATGGTTGCAAAAGAATATAATGTTAGCCGCCAGCAACAGGATGAATTTGCTGTAAAATCAGTAGAAAAAGCACTCGCTGCAATTGATGCTGAAAAATTTAAAGATGAGATAGTTCCAATAAATGTAGTGGAAAATTATTTTTCAGATGGCAAAATGAAAACCCGTGAAAAGGTTTTCGATACAGATGAAGGCCCCAGAAGAGGAACTACTGTTGAGGCATTATCGAAATTGAAGCCGGCCTTTGCGCAAGGGGGTACTTCCACTGCAGGTAATTCAAGCCAGATGTCGGATGGAGCAGCATTTGTAATGGTAGTTTCAGAAAAAATTCTAAAGGAATATAATCTTACTCCCATAGCCCGACTTGTGGATTATCAGGTAGCAGGCGTGGAGCCTTATAAAATGGGTATTGGACCTGTGGCTGCGATTCCAAAAGTATTGAAGCACTCAGGAATAAAACTGGATCAAATAGACTTGATAGAGTTAAACGAAGCTTTTGCATCACAATCTATTGCGGTTATTAAGGAGTTAGGTCTCAACAAAGATATAGTAAACGTAAATGGTGGAGCCATCGCATTGGGACATCCCCTGGGAGCCACAGGTGGAAAGTTAACAGTTCAATTACTAAATGAATTGAAACGTCGGAAAGGAAAATATGGAATGGTAACTATGTGTATTGGTACCGGACAAGGTGGCGCGGGAATTTTTGAAATGTTGTAGGAGTTGCGAGTTGCAGGTTGCGAGTTACAAGTTGCTGTTACACTCCCCCGTATAAACGCGATTCATCGCGTCTCCCAAAACTTCATTATAAAAAAACAAATTAATTGATAAAATATAATTGACATGGACAATAAAAAAGCATTAAAAGGAGGAGAATTCCTGATTCGTGAAACAGAAGCACAAGATGTTTTTATTCCCGAAGAGTTCAATGAAGAACAGCGCATGATGGCGCAAACTTGCAAAGAGTTTACTGATACACAGGTGAATCCAAATATGGATCAACTGGAGAAACATGATAGGGAACTACTTATAAAAATGATTAAGGATGCCGGAGAACTTGGTCTTCTGGGAATTGCAATTCCTGAAGAATATGAGGGTTTCGGGCAAAATTTCGTAACGAGCATGCTTACTACAGAAGAGATGGGTAAGGGCTTTAGTTTTGCAGTTGCCTATGCAGCTCATGTTGGTATTGGAACTTTACCTATACTGTATTATGGTACCGAAGAGCAGAAACAAAAATACATTCCCGGTTTAGCTACAGGCGAACTTATTGGTGCATACTGTCTTACTGAGGCAGATGCAGGGTCAGATCCCAATTCAGGTAAGGCCGAAGCAGTATTAAGCGACGATGGTAAACATTATATTTTAAATGGAGTTAAAATATGGATAACAAATGGTGGTGTTGCTGATATTTTTATAGTTTTTGCCAAAATTAAAGGCGATAAAAATCTTAGTGCTTTTATTATTGAAAAAGGCTGGGAAGGTGTTGGTATTGGTGCCGATGAAGAGAAAATGGGCATAAAAGGCTCATCAACTATTCAACTGTATCTGGATGATGTAAAAGTTCCTGTGGAAAATCTTCTTGGTGAACAGGACGGAGGATTTAAAATCGCATTAAATATTCTCAACTTAGGAAGAATTAAACTTTCAGCAGCAACTGTCGGAGCATCGAAAGCTACGATTACCCATTCTGTTAATTATGCCAATGAAAGAAAGCAGTTTTCTAAAAAACTATCCGATTTTGGTGCCATAAAATATAAACTATCGGAAATGGCAATCAGGACTTTTGTTTCCGAATCGCTTACATATCGTGCCAGCCAGAATATCGAAGATGCAATTGCAGGCTATGTTGAAGAAGGTATGGACAAAGGAAAAGCCAGCCTTGAAGGTATTCGTCAGTATGCCATTGAAGCTTCCATTGCCAAAGTTTTTGGTTCCGAAGCCCTTGATTATGTTGTTGATGAAGGAGTTCAAATTTATGGTGGTATGGGATATTCAGCAGAAACTCCTGTTGAAAGAGCTTATCGCGACAGCAGAATAAACCGGATTTTTGAGGGAACCAACGAAATAAACAGAATGCTTTCTGTTGGTGAACTTGTAAAAAGAGGTTTGAAAGGTGAAATCGACCTTTTAACTCCGGCAAAAGAAGTTGCCAAAGAGTTATTGGCAATTCCTGATTTTGGTGCTGCCAGTCCGGGATATTTTGAAGCCAAGCATAAAATGATAGTGAACTTTAAAAAATCAATTTTAATGGTTGCAGGTGCTGCGCTACAGAAATTTATGCAGGATTTTGCCGAAGAGCAGGAGATAATTATGAACCTTGCCGATATGCTCATAATGACTTATGCTGCCGAATCATTATTGTTGAGAGTTGAAAAACTCAACTCCATGTTTGATGAAGATAAATCTGCTCTCTATAAAGATATTTTGGATGTTTATTTTTATGATACGGCTCCAAAAATTCATAAATGCGGATTGGATGCTATTTATTCATTTGCCGAAGGCGATGAGTTAATGGGTATGCAAATGGGAATGAAACGATTTACAAAAGTTGCAGGTGTTAATGTGGTTGCTGCAAGACGCAAAATTGCAAACCATTTAATAGAAGCCGAAAAATATAGTTTGTAATTTTTTAATTGAGAAATAGACTGTCTTCATAACCATTAAATCAATCCTTATGCCGAGAAATATGAAATCTCTTGCTTTGAGTCCGTTCAAGATGAAGTTATTTATGCTTCAAAATCTTCCCATGGGTTTAATTGCCGGACTAAAAGTTGAAAAGATTGATGATAATGGTTCTGAAGTTACAGTTCCTTTTAAATATGTCAATAAAAATCCCTTTAAATCAATGTATTTTGCCGTTATGTCGATGGCTGCAGAGTTGTCATCGGGAATTTTGGCTATTGTTGAGGTTAGCAATGCAGAAAAACCTGTTTCCATGCTGGTTTTAAATATGGAAGCATCCTTCACAAAAAAAGCAAAATCAAAAATTACTTTTACATGTGATGCTGCTGCCCAAATACGTACAACTATTCAGCGCAGCATTGAAACAGGAGAGGGGCAGACCATAGATGTAAGCTCACAAGGAGTTGATAAAGAAGGGGATGTTGTTGCAGAATTTAAATTCAAATGGACATTCAAACCTAAATCGTCTTAGACTTTTTATTTTGATATTATGTTTTTTAGTATATTTATAACCGAAACATTTAAACTTTTATGACGGGTAATATTTATGAACTAAATTTATAAAGATGGAAATAAAACGCACTTTTGATATAATAGATAATAATCTTATTAATCTACAGAGAGAAGATGCCCTAGCAGTGAAGCGTAATGGTAAATGGGAGAAATTCAGTACTGTTGAGTATAAGGAGTTTATCGATGCTTTTAGTTATGGATTATTGGCAATGGGTTTCGAAAAAGGTGATAAAATTGTTACCGTATCCAATAATCGCCCCGAATGGAATTTCATTGACAATGGAATGGCTCAAATAGGAGTTGTGCATGTTCCCATTTATGCAAACCAGGGGTTTGAAGAATATGTTCATATACTAAATCATTCCGATGCCAGAATGATAATAATCTCTTCAAAGGATTTCTTTGATAAAATAGATAAACCTTCCCGTAAGGCACCAAAAGTTAAAGAAATATATAGTTTCGACGATGTAAAAGGTGTGCCATCATGGATGGAAATCATTGAAATAGGGCGCAAAGAAAAGTCAAAATATGAGGCAAAACTGAAAGAAATTAAAGACAGTATTGATGAGAATGATTTAATGTCGATAATTTATACCTCAGGTACCACCGGACTTTCTAAAGGAGTTATGCTGAGCCATAAAAATTTCGTTAAGAATGTTCTTGCAACTATAGAAATTCTTCCGGTTGAACCGGATGGAAAATTTCTGAGTTTCTTGCCTTTATGCCATGTTTTTGAGAGAATGGTAAATTATTTGGTGCAATACAGAGGCTGTGGTATTTATTATGCTGAAAGTGTTGATACTATAGGTGATAACATACGTGAAGTTAACCCTAACGGATTTGCGGCAGTTCCCAGAGTTATTGAGAAACTCTTTGATAAACTCATACTTAAAGGAAAAGAATTAAAAGGAATTAAAAAGAATATTTTCTTTTGGGCAGTTGAACTGGGATTAAAATATGAATTGAATAATGCTAACGGATTTGTTTATGAACTTCAGAGAAAAGTTGCAGATAAACTTATTTATAGTAAATGGCGTGAAGCCCTGGGTGGTAAAATCGATGTAATTGTTTCCGGTGGTGCTGCTCTTCAACCTCGTTTAGCTAGAGTTTTTAATGCAGCAGGATTACCAATACTTGAAGGTTATGGACTTACCGAAACCTCACCTGTAATTGCAGTTAATCATCTCAAATATCCACATATGAAATTTGGTACTGTTGGGCCGGTAGTAGACAATGTTGAAGTTAAAATAGCGGAAGACGGTGAAATACTTATGAAAGGACCAAGTTTAATGCTTGGATATTATAAGGATGAAGAAAAAACCAAAGAAGTTATTGATGAGGAAGGATGGTTCCATACAGGCGATATTGGAGAAATAGAAGAACATAATATTCTTAGAATTACCGACAGGAAAAAGGAAATATTTAAACTTTCAACAGGTAAATATATTGCTCCTCAGGTAGTTGAAAATAAGTTTAAAGAATCTTCATTTATTGAACAAATTATGGTTGTTGGTGCAGGCGAAAAGTATGCGGCTGCAATTATCTGTCCGTCGTTTCATTATTTACATGGATGGTGTGGTAAACATGGTATAAAATTCCGTGATAATAAGGAACTTATTCAAAATCCAAAAGTGCTGGCTCGTTATCAAAAAGAAGTTGATAAAATAAATAAAGGACTTGGTAATTATCGTCAGGTGAAAAAGTTTGAACTTACATGCTCTGAATGGACTCCCGAAACAGGAGAATTATCACCAACCTTAAAAGTAAAAAGGAAAGTACTTAAAGAGAAATATAAAGTAAAATTTGACCGACTTTATGGCTATACCGATGAAGATGGCCATGTGGGAAATCCGGAATAGCCTATTTGGATGACCATTTGATTGTAGATGTATCAAGGTTTTGTGAAGATTATTTTAAAGGCTGTTATTTTTCAGAGATATTTAGAAATATAGAGTCATTCTAAATATATTAATTATTATTCTTGTAAACTGAACCAACAATAAATTGTCATGATAAAACAGATAATATTTTTAATAGTATTACTAATTACCATAGGCGTTTTTGCATGGACAATGCAGCGCATTTTCAAATACTTAAAGTTAACCAAAAAGAAACCACTTGGTGATTGGGGAAAACGCCTTAACATAACTATCAAAGTAGCATTCTTACAGGAAAAAATTCTCCGTCGACCTATAATTGGCTTGATGCATGCACTAGTATGGTGGGGTTTCATACTGATTTTATTTGGTAGTATAGAAATGGTGATTGACGGTTTGTTTGGAACAGAAAGAGTATTTCAATTCCTTGGTCCGGTTTATGATTTTCTAATGGCTTCTGGAGATATTTTTGCTCTTATAATTGCAATAGCAGTGCTAGCATTTCTTTTCCGTAGACTTTTTATGCACATAAAACGTTTTTACGGTCCTGAAATGAAACCGGTTTCCAAAGCTGACGCAAACCTTGCACTAACTATTATTCTAGTATTAATGCTTTCTCTTTTGGGAATGAATACAGGGTATTTGTTATGGGCTGATAGCGTTAATGAGCATATTGTAGGGTATTATCCAGTTAGTAACTGGCTGGCCGGAATGATGGCAGGAACCTCAGAATCTGTAGCCTGGATAATTTTTCAATCCAACTGGTGGATACATATAGTTTTGATATTCGTTTTTGCAAATATTTTGCCCTACTCCAAGCATTTTCATGTATTTATGTCGGTACCTAACGTATTTGTAGGTCGGATAGCACCTTTGGGCCAAGCTGAGAATATGCCAAATATTACCAAAGAGGTAAAACTAATGATGGATCCCAATGCTGCTTTTGAAGATGCTCCTGAAGAAGAAGGAGAGCCTGAAAGGTTTGGCGTTAAAGATGCTGAAGATGTGAACTGGGTAAATTATATTAATTCACTGGCGTGTACCGAATGTGGCAGATGTACTTCTGTTTGTCCTGCAAACATTACAGGTAAATTATTGTCGCCCAGAAAGATAATGATGGACACCAGAGCGAGAATGAAAGAAAAAGGTCCCGGATTAATTGCTGAAGGTAAAACTTATGATGATGGTAAATCTCTGCTTTCATCATATATTACAGAAGAAGAACTTTGGGCATGTACACAATGTAATGCTTGTGCTCAGGAATGTCCTGTAAATATTGACCAGCCTGCTTTAATTCTTGATATGCGTCGTTATTTGGTTATGGAAGAGTCGAAGGCACCGGCAGGATTAAATACTGCATTTTCTAATATTGAAAATAATGGAGCCCCATGGCAATTCTCTCCAGAGGATCGTATGCTATGGGCGGAAGGACTTGACGTTCCGCTAATGGCCGATAAATTTGCAGCCGGCGAAAAAGTTGATTATCTGTTTTGGGTTGGCTCAGCAGGCGCTTTTGACGACAGATATAAGAAAGTAACTCGCGAATTTGTTAAAATCCTGAATCATCTGAATATAAGTTATGCAGTTCTTGGAACTGAAGAAACCGACAGCGGTGATGTAGCGCGCAGAGCAGGAAACGAAATGCTTTATCAAATGCAGGCAATGATGAATATTGAAGTTCTAAACGGCTATGAAGTAAAGAACATAATTACCTGCGATCCACACGATTTCAATACATTATTAAATGAATATCCCGATTTTGAAGGAAATTATAATGTTGTTCATCACTCACAGTTTTTGCAAAAATTGATTGCTAAAGGTAAATTGAAAATTGATAGCCAGGAGTTTGCTTCCAATAAGATTACTTTCCACGATCCTTGCTATCTGGGAAGAGGAAATAAGGAATACGAAGCTCCACGATCCATTCTCGATTCTATACCTTCAACCAAAGTTGAGATGGAACGCAACAGAAGTTTTGCCTTATGTTGTGGAGCCGGTGGAGGACAAATGTTTAAAGAAGCCGAAAAGGGAGATAAAGAAGTTTTTATAGAGCGCACTGAAGAGGCCCTTAAAACAGGATGTGATATAATTGCAACTGCTTGTCCTTTCTGCATGGTTATGATGACAGATGGAATAAAATACAGTAATAAGGAAGAAAGAGTAAAGAACTATGATATTGCCGAATTGGTAAGTATGAGTTTAGGTATTTAATATCAGGTTTGTTATAAAATAAAAGGCCCCTCTGGCATTATACCAGAGGGGCTTTTTTATTTACTATTATGAAAAAATAATTATTATCCGCACTTAGAGTGCCCACATGATTTACAAATTAAACAACCGTCTTCATAAATCAAAGTATCTTCTCCACAATCGGGACATTTCGTATCGGTAACTGTGCCATCAGGAATAAAGCGTTTTAGGGCTCTTACAACACCATTTCTCCATGTATTAATATTGTCTTCCGGGAAGTTAAGATTTCCGATCAGATCAATTACATATGGCAATGGCATACCGTGGCGTAATACTCCGGAAATGAGTTTAGCATAATTCCAGAATGTTTCTTCAAATGAACGTGATAAAGCAGGCATTTTTATTTCATAACCTTGCTTGTCGAGGAAAATAAAGTCGTAACGAGCATGTTCATTCTTTGGTTTAATTCGCTCAACAAATCCTGTTTCAACATAAGGAGGAATGAAAAAGTCTTCAGCTTTACCAGTGAAAATTTCGTAAGGTTTATCATTGATCTTGCCAATAACAGCTATCCATTTCTCGTAGTTATTTTGAAAACGAATTACATCTGCTTCCAAAACCCTTGGACGTTTTGGAGCTTTCGATTCAATTATATCATTTTCAGGAACTTCCTCTTTCTTACTATCATTATTAATCAAAACTCCTGAGCGTGATCCATCGCGATAAATAGTCATTCCTTTACAGCCGCTTTTCCAGGCAGTCAAGTAAATATCACTAACCAACTCTGCTTCAGCTTCAGCTGGAATATTTACAGTAACACTAATGGAATGATCTACCCATTTTTGAATGTCGCCCTGCATTTTTACTTTGCTAACCCAATTTATATCGTTGGATGTTGCCTGATAATATGGAGATGCTTTAATTATTTCATTTAACTCCTCATCAGGTTTGCTTTTAACTTCATTTACATCATAGCCATTAATTTCAAGCCATGTTTCAAATTTTGGATGGAAAACATTGTATTCTTCCCATGAGTCGCCCACTTCATCAACGAAGTTTACCACTACATTTCTATCGTTTGGATTAACCTTTCTTCTGCGCTTATACGAAACCATAAATACGGGTTCAATACCTGAAGTTGTTTGAGTACAAATACTAACACTTCCCGTAGGTGCAATGGTAAGCATAGAAATATTTCGACGACCTACTTTGGTCATTTTTTCATAAACATGAGGTGCATTTTCCTTAATTCTTTGAATGAAAGGATTTTTTAATTCTCTTGTAGCATCAAATATTGGGAATGCTCCTCTGTCTTCTGCCAGGTCAACTGATCCTCTGTAAACTTCAATTGCAAGAAGTTTATGTACTTCTGTGGAGAAAGTAATTGCCTCATCGGAGCCATATCTTAAACCAAGTGCTGCTAACATATCACCTTCAGCAGTTATTCCAATACCTGTTCTTCTTCCCTGAAGTGATTTCTCTCTGATATTTTCCCAAAGAGTTCTTTCAGGTGCTTTTATTATTTCGGCTTCAGGGTCGGCATCGATTTTTTTAAGAATGCTATCGATTTTTTCAACTTCCAAATCCACTATATCATCCATAATACGTTGAGCCATACGCGAATGCTTGGTGAATAAATCGCCATTAAAATATGCTTCGCTGGTAAATGGATTTTCAACATATGAATATAAATTTAATGCCAGTAGTCGGCAACTGTCGTAAGGGCATAATGGAATTTCACCACAAGGATTGGTAGAAACTGTTTTAAAACCATAATCAGAATAATGATCAGGAATTGATTCCTTGATTACCGTATCCCAGAAAAGAATTCCGGGCTCAGCCGACGACCATGCATTATGAACTATTTTATTCCAAAGTTCACGTGCATCAATTTCTTTTTTTACTATTGGATTTTCTGAATTAACAGGATATTGCTGAACATAAGCTGTGCCGCTTTCAACAGCCTTCATGAATTCATCATCCAGTTTTACTGATACATTGGCACCGGTTACTTTGCCCGATTCCATTTTGGCATCAATAAACCTTTCTGCATCGGGATGTTTTATTCCAATGCTAAGCATAAGGGCTCCACGTCTCCCGTCCTGGGCTACTTCACGTGTTGAATTTGAATACCTTTCCATAAAAGGAACAACACCAGTTGATGTAAGGGCTGTATTCTTTACAGGGCTTCCTCCGGGACGAATGTGAGTTAAGTCGTGACCTACTCCACCTCTTCGTTTCATCAATTGAACCTGCTCCTGATCAATTTTTAAAATACCACCATAGGAATCTGATTCACCATCGTTTCCAATAACAAAACAGTTGGATAACGAGGAAATTTGAAAGTCATTTCCTATTCCTGCCATAGGGCTGCCTGAAGGAATTATGTATTTAAAATTCTTTAGTGTTTCGTAAATATCTTCTTCTGATAATGGATTTGGATATTTACTCTCAATACGTGCAACTTCCCTTGCAATCCTGCGATGCATTTCGTCTGGGTTCTTCTCATAAAGGTTACCATGGCTATCCTTCAGGGCATACTTATTTATCCATACATTGGCTGCTAAGGTATCCCCATTAAAATACTCAATGGATGACTCTAAAGCCTCCTCATGTGAAAATTTTGTAAGTTCTTTCTCTATTACTGAATGTTTTTCATTAGAGATATCTTCGTCTGGTTGTTGTGTTAATTTAAGTTTTGATACAGCTAGTGTTTCAACTTCCTCATTCCTCATTTCCGATTTATTTCTTTCCTCTAAAACTTTTTCATAAAACGACTTCGCTTCTGCTTTTTTTTCTTCTTCTTTCTGTATGCCTGTATTGCCCTCGTTTTCTAGGCTGAAAAATAAATTTTCTTCCATGGAGTTTGTATATTTGCTTTTAATTTATTATGTTATATTGCTACTAATCAAGAAGATAAAAAATTATCTGATGCTGATTTTTCAGATTGCAATATACGAAGGAAATTACCTTATGCTAGCTTAATTTATTAACATTGTGTATGTGTAAAAGTTTAAAATACGGAATATAAAGGGTTTAGATTATTAAATTTATTTCTTTAGTCAAATATTGAATTTTTGGCACAATTTTAATAGGGATTTTTTATTGTTATAAACTAAGTTGGGAAAAATTTCTCAAGTGCCTGTAAATACAGGGTAAATGGAATTATTCTAAATAATATTGCTTTCATATTCAAATATTTACTGTTAAATTAATAACACAAAAAATCCTCTATATGTACTTATTGTTAACTAAAAAAACGTTAAATTTTGAATAAGAAATCGTTAAAAATCTAAACTTAAAGAAAGGTAATAAACAGGCTTACTAATTTTGTAATCTTCAACTCCCCAAGAAACATCTCCGCGGATAAAATATCCCAATAAATGCATTCTTGCTCCAAGTCCAACGCCTCCCACTATTGGTTCTTTTTGTCGCTGCACCGAAATATTGAATGTTCCGCTGTTTATGTATTTTGTAAATAGTGCATTATCAGTGCTATAAGGATTCCAGCCAGTCCAGGCAGTGCCAATATCTCCAAATCCAACCAATTGGAAATTTCTTAGAAAACTGGAACTCAAAGGTGTTTTCGAAAAATATTGAAAAACAGGGAAACGTAATTCAGTATTAATTACGGCAAAACTATTTCCATTTCTAACATTTTGATAAAAACCTCTCATATTTGTTGCCAGTGTTTGATATCCGTAGTTTTGATCGTAATCGATTGGAGTATCGCTGCTAAACTTTGGTACCAGCCAGTTATCAACTCCTCCCATATAATAAATCAAAGGGCTTGCTCCAAAAGAAGTACTGGCAGCAAAGCGGTTTGCCCATATAAAGGATCGGCTTATTCGTGTGTAATGTCTGATGTCGGCACCCAAAACAAATAAGTCGTATTTTTTTGCCGGAGTAAGAGTTCCGTATGCATCAAACAGCCAGAATAATTTACTGTATTCAGCGAAAAACTTATATCTTGTCCCAAGTAATAGATTCATTCCCAGGCTCCTGGTATTATCAAAAACGAGTTCGCCTTTTAATCCTGCCCAATTAGCAAATGTATTTTGCACTTCTAAATTTACCTGATCGGTGGATAAATTTACGAACATTTCATTTTTATATTGAGCGGTTCCTCTAATACTTAAAGCTTCGTTAATAGGCCACTTTAACTTATAAAAAAGTTCGTGTGTATGAACTCTAATCAATGAATATCCGGTAAAATATTCAATGGTATTTCTATGAAAAGTAATTTCTTTATCAAGCCGTTTCTTTAAATCAGAATAACTGGCAATATATTCATTATTAATAAAATTGAAATTAAACCTTATACCTCCAACTATTCTATGATCTTCCATTAAGTCGGCTATTCCTACTTTTAAAAATACATTAAAACCGGGATTGAGATATATGGGCGACTGACCTCCCGTAAATAGTTGATAACTATAGTTTATGTAATTAAAATCAACTTGAGATACCAACTGGCTTACCTCATAAGAGGTATAATAATTTCTCCTTTTAGGAATAAAAAAATTGTCAGCACCAAATGTTGCAGTGGAATTAGCCAAATCAATGGCAACACCCTCATCAGTTTTAATTGTTCCTCTACGCGATACTCTGCCTATTACTTCCTTACCTTGAGGATCAGAATAAACCATATAGAATTTCTTTGTTACGGTTTGGTTCTGGGGAACAGATTCTTCAACTTCTTCCTTTTGTGTTTTCTGAGGTTTATTTCCACCCAGGGCTGATTTTTTCCCCCTCTTATATTCAGCGATAAGTGAATTCATAAATACAGTTCTATTTGACAACTCTATATTTACATCATCGTAAGTATCTGTATTTACAGTATAAATTTTATAATTATTATCGTTAAAAATTAAATAGCATGCCTTTGCTGCTTTTACCGATGTGTTTTTGTATAATATATTGCTGTTCAGATCAGTAAGAGGCTTGGTGTTTACAAAATACCTATAATGAACACTTGTATCAACCGAAACAACACTACTATCGATGGTTGCCAGGTAGTTGTTTACTATTCCCGTTTCATCACTCAAATAGGTTAATTTATTAAAACTTATTTCCTCGGCATTGTATTCGTTTGCAAGAGGAGTATTAGTTAATCTTTTAAGTAAGGGGTCGTGTTTCGAATAATCATATATAAATAAATCGAAACTGCTTCCAAAACTGTAAAATTCGTTTGATTGAACTCCCAAAGTGTCATTATTTCTGTTTGATGAAAACACTATACGAGAAGAATTATTTATAAAACGCGGGTTCAGATCTGAGGACAGGTCATCGGTTATTTTTTCGAAGGAACTTGCTGCAATATTAAAAACAAACACGTCCGACTGCCCATTTTGTACTGCCGACATTACCATATAATTACCATTGGAAGAATACGAGAAATCGACAATTTTTTGCACTTCATAAAATTTTTGAATGGTAAATTTCTTCTCTTCCAAATCATACATCAGCAATTTCGGAAGTCCTTTTTTCTCAATAATAATTGCTAAAATCCTTCCTCCGGGATGCCAACTTAATAAAGGATAACTATAATCGGTTTTGGTGTCGATCATTACTCCACCTTTAAGGATTTTCTTTCTTTTTCCACTATTGGTATCATAGAGCCATACTTTGTATTTCCCCATTTCATTTGTGGTATAAGCAATATATTTCCCATCAGGACTTATCGCTGGAACTCCATTAACAATGTGATCTTTGTATTTGATTGGAAGTAAATTCGCAGGTAAATTCTTACTTAAATTATAGTTTTCATACTCTTTGGTGTAATAATCACGCCATTCACGCATCAACACTTTAAAGGGCATTCCAATAACATACATAAACCCTTTTTCTATGCTGTTTGTAGACGAGGTCATATGGATAATATTGCTTACACTCGACTTTCCATATTTCTCTGCGATAAACTTCCATAATGAATGTCCGGCATAAATAGCATCCGTTCCTTCCAGATTATTTACCTTTTTGTATTTACCCGACAATATTCCATCCCTAACTCTATTGTCGAATTCAACACTCCAATCTTCACTTAAATATGAAATTAAACCAACCTTGTACCAGTTTGGCAAAGAAAAAAATGTTGAGGTTTTTACCTGTTGCCCCATAGATCCTCCAAACATCATCTGATTAAATAAAACCTCTGCTATACCTGCATTAATTTGTTTTTGAAAATCCAGATGATTGCCATTAAAATAAAGCAAAACTCTTGAGCCAATAATGTGTGTTATTCCACCAGTATTATAATTGAGATCGGATGTTAAGCCTATATTGCTCTGTTTAAGATCATTAAGTTTGTTGAATATAATGAACTTTAATCTTTTATCGAGACCGCTTTCTATTTTATCTTCCAGTTTTGGTATCTGTTGCTGAGCATACTGAGCAGCATATTGTGCAAGTTCTTTACCGTTTCGGTAAAAATATGTATCAAAATCGTCGAATTTATAATATGTCCACAGAAACTCCTGATATTGAACCCGGTTTTTACCGAAGGTCATATTTGATCCATTATAAAATTGGGCAAAGGAATTTAAGGGCATCATAAAAATGCATAAAAGGAAAATACCAACTATGAATGGGATTCTCCACAAGCCCTTATTTTTAAGGAAAAATTTAATATTTCTAATTTTTTATGATGCTAAATTAACACAAAATCCGAACCATTATTATTTGCCCTTAGCCATATTGTTAAATAATTCAAAAAATTAGTATTTTGTAAATACTTATTAAATTTGTAAGCTTACATTTGTGAACAAATTAATCATCGTATGATAGTCGTAAAGAGATTTCCTTTTAATCCATATCAGGTAAATACATATATTTTGCATGATGAGAGCGGAGAATGTATTATAATTGATCCGGGCATGGATAGCAGTGATGAGAAACAAGAATTTAATAAGTATATTGAATACCATAATCTAAAGCCTGTAAAATTATTTAATACACATGCGCATATCGACCATATTATTTCCAACGATTATGTTTGTGAGAAATATGGAATTTCTTTAGCAGCACATGCCGATAGTACAAGTTTTTATGATAATGCTCTGGTTTATGCATCTACTTTCGGCTTAAAAATGGGAGATGTAAAACCCATAGATGATTTTCTCGATGATAATCAAATTGTTGAGTTTGGAAGTTCCAAACTTAAAGTTCTTGAAACTCCGGGACATGCCGATGGGAGTATTTGCTTTTATAGTGAAGAAGATGATTTCGTAATTACCGGAGATGTCCTTTTTAGGGAGAGTATAGGCAGAACTGATTTAAAAACCGGGGACTACGATTTATTACAAAAAAGTATCTGGGAAAAACTATTTACACTGCCTGATAATACAACTGCCTATCCGGGTCACGGACCATCAACTAATATAGGCTTTGAAAAAATTCACAACCCATTTGTTGCCATAGGTAAAGACCTGGATTAATGCCGTTATCTCTTTCCGCTAATTTTTTCTCCAGCATAATTAATTAGATAAATGATTCTTAGGGTTTAGGAAACAGTAATTTAGATGCGCTTTTTGTGATAAAGTTATCATCTTGCTTGTACATGCATTTAAAATGATCTTTTGGACATTTATCATGTCCCAGTTTACTGCAGGGCCGGCATTTAAGTCCTCCAACTTCAGAAATTACAAAATTATCCTTTTTGCCAGGCATATATGGATACATTCCGAACTCAGGTATAGTATTTCCCCACAAACTTATTATTGGCTTTTGGAATGCTGCTGCAATATGCATAAGTCCGGTATCGTTTGTAATTACCAAATTCGACTGCTTAATAAGCGATGCCGACCCGTTAAGTGAAAATTGACCACAAGAATTAATAATCAAATTACGCTCACTTAATTTTTTAATTTCTTCTCCTCTGCTCTTGTCTTCCGGTCCACCTAAGAGAACCACTGGCAAACTAAGTTGAGAAGCAATTGCAGCTATTTTCTCAGGGGGCATAATTTTTGTCAAATGTTGACCTCCTATTACTATAGCAATATAACCTTTCTCCAACTTTTCATCTAATATTGAAGGTTTTACTACATAGTTATTTGGCAAATAGAATTCTAAACCCTTATCATCAATACTAACATTCAGAGGTTTTACGGCTTCAAAATATCTTTCAACTATATGTTTATGAGGAAGTTTATTGGTTTTAAAATTAACCAACAACCATTTTTCAATATTTAATTTTGGAAATGATGCGTGTGGAACTTTCAGTTTTAGTGTAAGTTTAATGGAACGCAGGTTTTTTTGCAGATCTACCACAAAATCATAATTCTCTTTTTTTAAATCTGAAAAAACCTCATTTGTACTTTTACCAAAAGCGTAAACTCTGCTAATACGCGGATTGTCTTTATAAATGTTATGGTATCGCTTTTTGGTAAGAGTATGAATTTCGCATTTTAATTGTTCCTTCAGAGATCTTATCACAGGAGTTGTCAGTACAATATCTCCTATTGAGCTAAATCTAATAACAAGTATTTTTTTCAATTTGTTAAGTTTTTTACAAAAGTAATGAAGAATACCGTTTGAACAAATATGAGTTTTCAAAACAAATTGCATTTTTCCTATTTTTGCGGATTAATTGATTTATTAATATTTAATGATGGAAAAGAAGCCAATTGTATTAAGCGGAATAAGACCAACTGGGAATTTACATCTTGGGAATTATTTTGGAGCAGTAAAGAATTTTGTTAAAATGCAGGAAGAAAATGAATGTTATTTTTTTATCGCAGATTATCATTCTCTTACCACACATCCAAATCCAAAGGATTTACAGGCAAATGTGAGGCAGGTTTTAGTTGAATATCTTGCTGCAGGTTTGGATCCTGAAAAGTCTACATTGTATTTACAAAGCGATATTCCTGAAACTGCTGAACTATATCTTTTCCTGAATATGAATGCATATCTTGGTGAATTACAGAAAGTTACTACTTTTAAAGATAAAGCTCGTAAGCAACCTGAAAATGTAAATGCTGGTTTACTTACCTATCCTACCTTAATGGCTGCCGACATACTTATTCATCGTTCTCATATGGTTCCGGTTGGCAAAGATCAGGAACAGCATTTGGAAATGACGCGTACTTATGCCAAACGTTTTAATCATATGTATAAAACCGATTTCTTTCCAATACCCAGAGCATTTAACTTTGGTGAACAATTGGTAAAAATCCCGGGTTTGGATGGGTCCGGAAAAATGGGTAAGTCGGAAGGGGAAGGCAATGCAGTTTTCCTAAATGATGATCCTAAAGTTTTGAGAAAAAAAGTTATGCGTGCTGTAAGCGATAGTGGTCCAACTGAGATGAATCAGGAGAAGCCCGAAGCTATCCAGAATCTTTTTTCTCTGCTTAAAGCAGTTTCAAAACCTGATGTTGTTGATTATTTTGAGGATCAATACAATAATTGTAATATCAGGTATGGAGATTTAAAAAAGCAATTGGCCGAAGATATGATTATCTTTACCGAACCTTTCAGGGAAAGAGTTGCTGAAATATCAGCAGATCAGGATTATATTACCAAGGTGATGAATATGGGAGCCGAAAAAGCAAGAATTAGCGCACAAAATACTGTGAGAGGTGTTAGAGAGATAATTGGATTCAGAAAGATTTACTAATTTGTTATAATATTTCATAAAACTAAAAAAACTATAGAGGTATATTTTGCTAGAAAAAAAAGAAACACATATAGAAAAAGGACCCGAAACTGCTGTTTTGGTTGGGCTTTCTTCAAAATCGGAAGGTCGTGATAAAGTTCACGAATATTTGGATGAGTTGGAGTTCCTGGTGGAAACAGCAGGAGGTAAGGTTGTTGAAAGGTTCATTCAGTCGTTGGATTTTCCAAATCCTAAAACCTACGTAGGTACAGGTAAACTGGAGGAAATAAAGCAGTATATTAAAATAGAGGAAATTGAATTATTGGTTTTTGATGATGAGTTAAGCCCATCACAAATCAGGAATATTGAAAAAGAAGTTGAGTGCAAAATACTGGATCGTACAAATTTAATTTTAGATATTTTTGCCAAGCGCGCCCAAACATCGCATGCTAAAGTTCAGGTTGAACTTGCTCAATATCAATACCTATTACCACGACTAACTAGAATGTGGACTCACCTCGAACGCCAAAAAGGAGGTATTGGTCTGCGTGGTCCGGGAGAAACAGAAATAGAAACCGACCGCCGTATTATTCGTGATAAAATAAGTTTACTAAAAAAACGCCTTATCCAAATCGATAAGCAAATGGCTACTCAGCGAAAGAACAGGGGCGAACTTATAAGAGTTGCATTGGTAGGATATACAAATGTGGGAAAATCCACTATTATGAATCTCCTTAGCAAATCGGAAGTCTTTGCAGAAAATAAACTTTTCGCTACACTCGACACCACTGTGAGAAAAGTTGTAGTTGAAAATTTACCATTTTTATTGTCGGATACTGTTGGATTTATCCGCAAACTTCCTCACGGATTGGTTGAGTCTTTTAAGTCAACTCTCGATGAGGTTAGAGAATCGGATATCTTAGTTCATGTGGTAGATATTTCACATCCGGAATTTGAAGATCAGATAGCAACTGTAACACAAACACTTTCTGAAATCGGTGCGGCCGACAAAAATGTAATAATGGTTTTTAATAAGGTAGATGCCTATTCATGGGTGGAAAAAGAAGAGGATGATTTAACTCCTCCAAGCCGTGAAAACATTAGTCTCAACGAATTGAAAAATACCTGGATGGCAAAAGAAAACAATCCTTGTATTTTTATTTCGGCCAAAACAAAAGAAAATTATCAGGAATTCAGACAGTTATTGTATGATAATATTAAGGAGGCTCATGCAATAAGATATCCCTATAATAATTTTCTCTATTAATTATAAAGGGAAAAATATTTCCTAGGCACAAGTTTTTAATCATGACTTTTCTTATTATTTCCATAATTGTTTCTGCATTAGCATACATAATAGCCGAGTATAAAAATGCATCGGCAATAAAATATGTTTTTAAGCCATTAACCACATTGCTCGTTATTTTTATTGCTTTTAATCAGATGAATAATTTGGATGACAATTATGCATATTTGATTATTGCAGGATTATTGTTTTCCCTTGTGGGAGATGTTTTTTTAATGTATCCGCGAGATAAATTTGTTTATGGTTTAGGTTCTTTTTTAATTGCTCACATAATTTTTATTATTGCCATTAGCGATGGGTTTCATTCGGTAAATGAAATATTAATACTCTTACCTGCAGCAGTTTATACAATAATATTTCTTAAAATTATATTACCTAAGACAGGCAAAATGAAATGGCCTGTAATTATTTATGCTCTGGTATTAATGATATTTCTCTGGCAAGCATCAGTCGCATACTATTATTCTGCTGAAGTGTCGGCTTTTAATGCATTTTTAGGTGCTGTATTATTCGTTATTTCCGACTCACTATTAGCCTATGCTAAATTTGTCAGGAAAAAACCCTATTCCATTGCTGTAATACACATAACTTACTGGATGGCATTGGTTTACATGGCCATTTCCATATAATAAACTACTTATGATTGTTGTATATATAATTCTTGCCACAATAATATTAATAGTTTTATTTTTTTTTATTGCTGTAAATAACTTTAGAAATCCTATAGTTAAAAATGATAAAACTCCAATTAATGAAGGAATTGAATACGAAACCTATTTAATACCTACTAATAATAACAGAAACTTGAATTCGTGGTGGATTAGAAATGAGTCTTCTGATACAACCATAATACTTATGCATGGCTGGGGTAAAAATTCCTCACGCCTGATGCCGTATATCAAAAACCTGAACAAATATAATTTTAATATTCTGGCTTTCGATTCTCGTAATCATGGCAATAGTGATAAGGATGGCTATAGTTCGATGGTAAAGTTTGCAGAGGATATAAAATCTTGCATAAATTTTATAAAAATGGAAAAACCTGATTTTTCAAAAAAGGTTTATTTAGTAGGATTGTCCATTGGAGGTGCTGCCTCAATTTATGCTGCTGCCAATGATAATAGAATTAATAAAATAGTTACCATTGGTGCTCCTTCTAATCCGGCTGATGTTATGAGGTTGTTCTTGATAAAAAAGAAAATTCCAAAGCCTGTTATTGCATTGGTATTTAAGTACTTAGAATTTAAAGTTGGAAAGAAGTTTAATGAGATAAGTGCAGCCAATAATATTAATAAAACTCAGGCAAAAACTTTATTGATTCATGGAACTTACGATAGAGTAGTCCCCGTAGAGCAGGGGAAATTAATATTAGGGAAAGCCAATGAAAATTCGGTTGAACTATGGAAAATAAAAGGTAAAGGACATAGCAATTGTCATTATGAAAGAGGTTTCTGGGACAAACTAGTCATTTTTTTTAATAGTTGATTTGATAAAATATAATAGTTTTTATTATCAAATTTTAATAAATTATTCGAGCTTACTCATAAAATTAAATGACTAATTTTACGGCAAAATTTTTGGCATGAAAACAATATATCTTGTATTATTATCAATATTGAGTGGTTTACTATTGGCATTTTCATGGCCGGTAAATGGTTTTACACCATTGATTTTTGTTGCATTAGTACCCTTGCTTTTTGTACAACAATATATTGGAGATAACAATAAAAAGGGAATGTTTTGGCTGGCATGGTTAGCCTTTATAATATGGAATGTTATAACTACGTGGTGGATTTGGTACTCAACTTCGGTGGGTTCAGTAGCGGCATTTGTTTTAAATGCCCTGTTTACGGCTGTGGTATTTCAGCTTTTTCATCTTTCTAAAAAGTGGTTTTATCAAAACAAAAAGGGTAGTTGGATACTAATTTTTTATTGGATAAGTTGGGAATATTTTCATTTGAACTGGGATTTAAGTTGGTCGTGGTTAAACCTAGGAAACGTTTTTGCTTCTACTCCTAAAATAATTCAGTGGTATGAATATACTGGAACATTTGGGGGTGGACTTTGGGTTCTTATTATAAATGTATTGATATTCACAATCTTAAAAAGAATTATCAGTCAAAAAAACTTCAAAGGCTCATACATAAATGCTATCGTTTTAATACTTGTAATAATTGTGCCAATTATATATTCTGTAAATATTTATAAAAATTATGAGGAGAAAGGAAAAGAAGTAGATGTTGTGGTTGTACAACCAAATATCGATCCTTATAATGAACAATATAACCTTAGTCCCGACTCTATTTTAAGTCGTAATTTGGATTTGGCAATGCCGATGGTGGATGAGAAAACAAAATATGTAGTAATGCCCGAATCAGCTTTGCAGGAAGATATTTGGGAAGGAGCTTTAAACAATTCTGCAACAATTAACCGACTGTTTGCCACTGCAAAGAACTTTGATAGTTTAACTTTTATTACCGGAGCCACTACTTATAGGATGATAAAATATGGTGACAAAAAAACTAATGCTGCAAGAAAATTTAGCAATATTGATAAGTATTATTATGCTTATAACACTGCAATACTAATTGATAACCGAGGTTTTGTACAGTTACATCACAAATCAAAGTTAACACCGGGAGTTGAGATTATGCCATCCTGGGGAATCTTGAAACCTATCGAATCGTTTGCTGTTGATCTTGGTGGTACCACCGGAACATTAGGAAGAGATAAGGAGGCTGTAGTTTTTTGGGACTCGGATTCCATAGGAAGCTCGCCTATTATTTGCTATGAATCAATTTACGGAGAATTTGTTACTGAAACCGTTAAAAAAGGTGGTATGATAATATTTGTTATTACTAATGATGGATGGTGGGGTAATACGCCGGGTCATAGGCAACATCTCCTTTTTTCAAGTTTAAGAGCTATAGAAACACGACGTTGGGTTGCCCGTTCAGCAAATACAGGAATATCAGCATTTATTAATGAAAGAGGTGATATTTTACAAAGAACTAAATACTGGGAGCCGGCAGTTATAAAACAAACTATAAATGCTAATAATAAACTCACATATTATGTTAAAAATGGTGATTATCTGGCTACTACCTCAGCCTATATTAGCGTATTAGTTTTTTTAATTGCAATAACACAGGGTTTTTTGCGAAAGAAAAAGGCAATTTAATATTATTAGTTTGCCTACATCCATTTTTTCTTTTTGAATAGAAGGATCATTCCACCACCAATTCCTAGCATAATTAACAGAATTATCCAAAAGGCACTTTTATCATTTTCAAGAGGAAGTAATACGTTCATTCCATAAATACCGGTTAGAAGTGTAAGAGGCAATACAATAGACGAAATAAGAGTAAGAATTTTCATTATTTCGTTGGTTTTGTTGGTCTGCAATGAATCGAAAGTGGTTGAAAGACCCTCAATAAGTTCACCAAAGTCTTCTGTCATATCCCACATCTGATTATAATAGTCGAGGATGTTACCCCAATAATCTTCCATATTGTCCGCAAAACCCTGAACTTTACCTGATTCAAACTGATTAAAAACTCTAAGTTGTGGTTTAAGCATAGTATTCAGAACTATGATATTTTTTCTTGTATAAGAAAGTCTTTCGATAATTTTTGCCGGCGATTTTCCCAGTAACTGCCTGTTAATCAGTTCTAATTCAAGTCCTACCTTGCGCAATAAATAGGTCGATTCATTCATTAACTTTTCAAGAATTAAATACAAAATAGCATCTGAAGTACCAACTTCAAAATCATCACCGCGGTGATATTGTTCCATTGCTTCGTCGAAAACACTATCGACTACCCAATGCGATTTGCCTATTGTAATTAAAAAGTCTTCACCCCAGAAAATTTTAACTTCTCTTGGCTTAATGAATCGATTTTGCCTGTCGAAGTTAGGAAAATGAAGAATTAAGAAATTATAATCATCATAAACGTCAATTTTGGATCTCTGGTTGGATTCACGACAGTCTTCAATATCAAGAGGGTGGAAGTGATATGTATTTGCAATTTCATCCAGGTCTTCGTTTACGGGATTTTTTATGTTTACCCATAATAATCTTCCAATCTTAATAGTTTCAACCATAGGTATTTCCTCCTATTTTAAAAATTACTACAATGTTAATACTTTTCTCCGCAATGAGATTACAAAATTGTAAAAAAATACGATAAATTAAAGCGGAATATTACCATGTTTCTTAGGCGGATTGCTATCCGATTTGTTTTCAGTCATTTCCAATGCCTGATTTATTTTTTTCCTGGTATTATGAGGGAAAATAATTTCGTCCACATAACCTAATTCTGCAGCTTTATATGGACTGGCAAAATTATCTCTGTAGTCGGCAACAGCTTTTGTTCTTTCTTCTTCGGTATTTAATTTGTTTCTGTAAATAATGTTTACTGCTCCTTCGGGCCCCATTACTGCAATTTCAGCTGTTGGGTAGGCGAAATTATAATCGGCACCGATATGCTTACTCGACATAACATCGTAGGCCCCGCCATAAGCTTTTCGTGTAATAATGGTAATTTTTGGGACAGTAGCTTCGGCAAAAGCATATAATAATTTTGCCCCATGTTTAATTATTCCACCAAATTCCTGTGCTGTTCCAGGCAAGAAGCCCGGAACGTCTTCGAAAGTTACTATAGGAATATTAAATGCGTCGCAAAATCTTACAAAGCGAGCTGCTTTTGTGGAACTGTCGATATCCAATACTCCTGCTAATACTGCAGGCTGGTTTGCAACAATTCCAACAGGTCTTCCGCCTATGCGGGCAAAACCAACAATAATATTTTTTGCATAATGTGGTTGTACTTCCAAAAAGTGTTTATTATCAACAACCGGAAGAATAATCTCCATCATATCGTATGGCTTATTTGGATCGGTGGGGATTATTTTATCCAAAGCCGGTTCTTCACGATTCATATCATCGATGCACTGTTTTCTTGGTGGATCTTCAAGATTATTTGATGGTAAGAAACTCATTAATTCTCTTATCATCATCATTGCCTGCTCATCATCATCGGCGGTAAAATGTGCAACCCCCGACTTTTGATTATGAGTCATTGCGCCACCAAGTTCTTCCATGGTAACTTCTTCATTTGTAACAGTTTTAATCACATCAGGACCTGTAACAAACATATAAGAAGTATTTTTAACCATCATAATAAAGTCGGTAATAGCCGGTGAATATACAGCACCTCCTGCGCAAGGGCCCAGGATTGCTGAAATTTGTGGAATAACTCCCGAACTTCTAACATTACGATAAAAAATGTCGGCATATCCGGCCAGGCTTTCAACGCCTTCCTGGATTCTTGCTCCACCCGAATCGTTTAATCCAATTACAGGGGCTCCCATTTTCATTGCAAGATCCATAATCTTCACAATTTTATCAGCATTTGCCCTGCTTAATGAGCCACCTAAAACAGTAAAATCCTGTGCGAATGCATACATTAATCTACCATCAATTTTTCCGTAGCCTGAAACAACACCATCTCCAAGAACTTTGTTTTTCTCCATTCCGAAGTTAGTATTACGGTGAGTTACAAACTTGTCGATTTCAACGAAAGTTCCTTTGTCGAATAAATCAACAATACGTTCTCTGGCAGTTTTTCTTCCTGCCTTATGTTGTTTATCGATACGATCCTGGCCACCACCAAGTTCAGCTAGTTTATGCTTTTCTTCGAGTTCTTGTATTTTTGGTCTTAATGACATTTTATCCTTATTTTATTGTTACAAAATTCTTTATTAATCAATATCTTCCAGTATAATGAGATGTTGGTGACCGTCTATATTGTCGCCTTCCTTAACCAGAATTTGTTTGATGCGTTTATCGTTTGCTAATTTGTACTCACTCTCCATTTTCATTGCAGAAACAATAATTGCTGTTTCTCCACCCTTTACAATTTCTCCCTCATTAACGAGTATTTTTACAACCTTACCCGGCATTGGTGTTGATATGAAATTCGTATCATCTGCCTCTCCCTCTTTTCGGTTATTCATATATTTGGTTTCGGCATCTATCACTTCAATATCAAATGAGTTATAAAGAGTGTTTACTTCATATTTCTTTAAACCATTTCCACTTAATTCAACATTAAAGGAAGTGCCGTCTATCAGTAAGGAATATACACCTTTTTCAACCTCAACGATATCCACAACGTATTTCCTGTTTCCAACGGCTATTTCCATCATATTTCCATCCTTTTTCAGGATTTCAATTTCTGATATTTCATCATTTACTTTTATTTCATACGACATGATTAAATTTTTTACAGGCGATTAATACTAAGTTTACGACCAAACTGTTTCCATGGTTTTATGTTTTGGCATACTTCCTTTGATTTACCATTAGAAGGCTCATATTTATTAAGATAATCCACAAAAGCGGCAATACAAGCAACATCTTTTACTTTTTGTTTTGCCTCCTTGGTTGAATCCAAATATTTTGAATTATCCTGTATAAAGTGCGTATTATATTTACCCTCTTTAAAAGCCGGAACATCCATTATTCTGTGCAGGAAAGGAATTGACGTTTTTACACCTGTTATTTTATAGGCGTAAAGTGCCCTTTTCATCCTGTCGATAGCCTCGTTTCTGGTGGGTGCCCAACAGATGAGTTTCGAAATCATAGGATCGTAATGCATGGGAATTTCATAGCCTTCATAAACATACCCATCATGACGAACACCAAGGCCTAATGGCTCGGTAATATGTTTAATTTTACCCGGATTAGGCATGAAGTTATTGTCAGGATCTTCAGCATAAATTCTTACCTCTATGGCATGGCCATTCTGAAACAGTTCTTCCTGCTTTAAATCCAAAGGTAAATCGTTAGCTATCTTTATTTGTTCTTTCACCAGATCTACACCCACAACTCTTTCAGTTATGGGATGTTCAACCTGAAGGCGGGTATTCATTTCAAGAAAATAATAATTCAAATTATCATCAACTATAAATTCGATGGTACCTGCACCTGAATAATTTACGGCTTTTGCCGCGGCCACTGCATGAGCTCCCATTTCCATTCTTACCTTATCTGTCATTATGGGAGAAGGCGTTTCCTCAACAACTTTCTGATGTCTTCTTTGAACGGAACACTCTCTTTCAAATAGGTGAATAGCATTCCCATGATTATCACAAAGTACCTGGAATTCAATATGATGTGGAGAATCAATATATTTTTCAATATATACTGCATCATCCCCAAACGAAGCTTTGGCTTCCGACTTTGCTGCACTTACTGATGATCTTATATCCTTTTCTTTGGCCACGAGTCTCATGCCCTTTCCACCACCACCGGAACTGGCTTTTACCATTACCGGTAAACCAATTTTCAATATTGTTTCAACAGCATCATCTAAGTCTGTAATTGGTTCCGTTGTCCCTGGAACAACAGGCACAGATGCTTTTTGCATCTTCTTTCTGGCCGTTATTTTGTCGCCCATGGTGTTAATGGCATGTGATGAAGGCCCAATAAAAATAATGCCCTCTTCTTTACATCTGTCGGAGAACTCAGCATTTTCCGACAAAAAACCATAGCCCGGATGTATAGCATCAGCTCCACTTCTCTTGGCAACATCTATAATTTTATCAATTACCAAATAACTTTCGTTTGAAGGTGATGGCCCAATGAAATATGCTTCGTCGGCAAATCGTACATGCATAGATGTGCGATCCACTTCGGAAAATACTGCAACCGATTTTATACCCATCTCACGACAAGAACGCATAACACGGATAGCAATTTCACCTCTATTGGCAACCAAAATTTTTTTAATCATACGTAAATTTGCTTTTAATTGTCACTGTTTCAGTACTATTACCAAAATAGAACCCATAAATTTGGGGTGTAAAGATAAAAAATAACAAATATACAACTACAAATTGTAAACTTTATCATGTAATAAAGACCATTGTTTTTTTAACTTTCATAGACCTAGAATGTTGAAATAATACTTACATTTGTTGCTATGGTTTACCCACAAAATAATATGCAATCCAATATTGTTTATACTGTTTTTTTATTAACAGTGCTAATGCTTATAAATATTGTTAGTTCGGCTAATTTGTATGCACAAACTTCTAATTCTGAAATCATCAATCTGGAAGAAAATCTGAATTCAGCAACTTTAATTGAAAAAGCTGCAATATTAGAGAAACTGGTTAATGAATATGAAAAAATAGATGAAAAAAAATCTGTGAAGTATGCCCAACAATATATTGAATTAAATGATAGTTTGGTTAGTTCTGAGGTGAAAAGTGAAATGTTTAAACTTCTGGCTTCATACTATCAAACTAAAGATAAACCTGTTTCCATTGACCAAGAACAGTCTGTTGATTATTTTAAATATGTTGTATTTGCCCTGGCATTGTTATTATTAATATTTCTAATTATTTGGTATTTCAAACTAAAAAGTAATTTCTACAAAAAAATTGCTGAAATTACTGCAAAGGCAGAAGAAGTATATAAAGAGAAGTATGAAAAAATAAGTAGTATTGAAAGTCGCCTAACTGAAGAACTATCTCCTCTTAAAAATGAGCAAATTGTCCTGGAGAAAAAAGAACTTGAACTGAAGAAACAACTTAAAGCATTAGAGGAAGCCAATTATTTAAAAAATGCCTTTCTGTCGAATATGAGTCACCAAATAAGGTCATCCCTAAACGGTATAAATGGCTTTGCAAACATTTTGGAGACAGAATTAGCAATCATGGGCGATGAGAGTTTATATTCATACGCTCAAAAAATCCAGCAAAGTGGTAGTAAACTTGAAAATCTACTTACAAATATTATCGACATTTCATCAATAGAAGCCAATGTAGCAGAAAAAAGTATAATTGAATGCAAGGTATCTGAAATTATAAATGATGTTGAAAGCATTAATATATTCAAAGCCAATGAAAAAGGCCTGATATTTAAAACTAAAGTTGGCGAACAAATGCCATTGGTTTTAGCAGATAATGAAAAGCTTAAGAAGGTTTTAAATGTACTGATCGACAATGCCATTAAATATACCGAAAAGGGTTTTGTAACATTGATGGCCGAATATATTGAGGATAAGTCTCTAGTAGAAATTGAGGTTAAAGATACCGGAATTGGTATTGCCGATGAATATGCAGATTTAATTAAAAAAGCATTTAAGTCGCCAAATTTGGTGGAAAATGAAAAATCATATCAGGGAATTGGAATTGGGCTTAAACTTTGTAAAAGGTTTATCGACCTAATGGATGGGCAGATTGAAATTGATACAAAAGGAAACAAGGGCACCTCCTTTAGGATTTTACTTAAAACTGCAAATGAAGTAAGTTCTGCGCCTCAGTCAAATAAAGTGGAAGAAAGTCCTATTACTTTGCTCAATGCCCCCGAATTGGGTTCGCTGGAAATTTTTATTGTTGAAGATGACAGAATGAATCGAATGGTATTGGAAAAAATGCTTAAAAAATCAGGAAGCATAACAACTACAGTTGATGGAAATCATGCTATGGAGGTTATTAAGAAAACATATAATAAAAAGAAGTTTTTTCATATTATGCTTTTCGATATTAACCTTCCTGCCCCATGGGATGGTACTCGTTTAATGCAGGAAATAAGGAGGTTATACCCTGAATATAGAAATATTCCATTTATAGCCCAAACCGCATATGCAATGGCAGGCGACAAGGACAGATTCCTTGAAGAGGGATTTGATGATTATATTGCCAAGCCGATTATGAAAAATGAATTATTAACTCTAATGGAAAAACAAATCGAAAAGTATTCATCTAAATAAAAGGTGAAATCGTTTGCAATAGTGCTTTTGATAACAATTTGATTTTCTTCAATTAACATTAGAATTAAAGTTATTTAAGACTTAAGTTTTTAGTATTAGAAGTCTGATAACATTATATTTGCAAAAAAAATAATAAAATTATGAGTAAGTTATTTGATAAAATAAAACCTGGTGTAGCAACTGGTGATGATGTTCAGTATATTTTTAAAAATGCCAAAGAAAATGGCTATGCAATTCCTGCTGTGAATGTTGTAGGAAGCAATTCTATAAATGCTGTTTTGGAAGCGGCTGCAAAAGTTAATTCACCTGTTATTATCCAGTTTTCCAATGGAGGAGGAGCATTTTATTCAGGTAAAGGATTAAAAGCAGAAGGACAGGAAGCGGCTATAGCCGGAAGTATTTCAGGCGCAGTTCATGTGCATCAAATGGCAGAACTTTATGGGGTTCCTGTTATATTGCATACCGATCACGCAGCAAAAAAACTATTACCTTGGATTGATGGCTTGTTGGATGCCGGCGAAGAATTTTTTGAACAAAACGGAAAACCACTTTTCTCTTCTCATATGCTGGATCTATCAGAAGAACCTTTGGAAGAAAATATAGCAATTTGTAAAGAATATCTGGCCAGAATGGATAAAATGGGCATGACTTTGGAAATTGAATTAGGCATTACAGGTGGGGAAGAAGATGGAGTAGATAACAGTCATATCGACAGTTCAAAACTTTATACTCAACCTTCAGAAGTTGGATATGCTTATAAAGAGTTATCGGAAATAAGTGACCGATTTACTATTGCTGCTGCATTTGGAAATGTGCATGGTGTATACAAACCAGGCAATGTTAAACTTGAGCCCGTAATACTGAAAAATTCTCAGGAATTCATAAAAGAAGAATATAAAACAGGAAATAATCCTGTGAACTTTGTATTCCACGGTGGTTCAGGTTCAGAACCCGAAAAAATTAAAGAAGCCATTACTTACGGTGTTATTAAAATGAACATTGATACCGATACTCAGTGGGCCACATGGAAGGGAATAAAGAACTACGAGAGTAAATATCATGATTATCTACAAGCACAAATTGGAAATCCTGATGGAGAGGACGTCCCGAACAAAAAATATTACGACCCGCGCAAATGGTTAAGAGCAGCTGAAGAATCGATGGTTGAACGACTTGAAGTAGCCTTCAACGACCTCAATTGTATCGACAGATGCTAATACGATAAAATTCATTGTGTTAAGTGCTCCTTCTGAACTCAGAAGGAGCATTTTTTTTACCACCGGATTTACAATAATATCTTCACATTGAAGTTTGATTTTTTAACAGCTAATTTCAAATTGTTTATTTTAAAAAATGTAAATTAGCAATTGCTAATTAAAAATAATATGCTCGACTACGATACAAAAGTTTTAATGGCCTTTGGAGAAACCTTTAGTGAGGAGGATGGGGAGTTTTTAAACTATTTACTCACAAATGGCTATCCCGAGTTAGCAGCGCTTTCTAGTGGAATTAGAGGTAGCAATGAGGCTGTAGCCTGGCTGTTTAAAAACAAATACCCCCATTTTGCGGCTTTCGATAATGCCGTATGTGGCTCAGTTGGAGCATATTCATGGTTAATCGAAAACGATCAAAATTTACTTGCTGTACTGGTAGATGCTATAAATAACGATACTAAAGCATTGGCCTGGTTTAAGAATCGAAATCTGGAAATATTTATTCATATTTCGAGAAAAATCAGAAATTTTCGTGAAGGTCAAACCTTCGATTACCATAAGATACATTTTTAGAAATGATTTTTTAATGTCATCCTAATGAGGTTCGTTTCCCTTTTTGCAGCAATCAGGTAATGCATTATATGCTTTTTCATCTGCAGGTAAATCATCAGCGTCATAACCTACTTTAGTAATTGCCTTCTTAAGGTTTTCTTTGTTGTTTTTACCTTGCTTGTATTTAATCGTAAGTATTTTAGTGTCATCGTCTAACTCAACAAATTTTACTCCTTTTTCAAAAGCAATATCGTGTTCCAGCCTTTCCTTACAATCACCGCATATTGCCGAAGTCTGAATTTCTACTACTTCTAATTTTTTTTCTTTCTTGTCTTTCTTTTTTGCTTCCTGTGCAGATATTGTATTTACAATAACAATTGAAAGCACTATCATCAAGATTACTTTAAATTTCATAATATTCTTTTTATTCATTTTTAATATTTTAATTTTCACTTTTTAATTTATATCTAAACCCGGCAAAAACTTGAATGCCTGATATTGGTCCCCATATAATTGATGAATCGAAATATTTTCCAAAAGGATCATCAGATGACAAGATAGGGTTTTCTTGCCGGTAATTTGTCAAATTCTCCCCACCAATATAAAATGCCCAATTTTTTATGTTTCGTGTTATTTGAGCATTTATGATAAAATATGATTGAGATCTTTGTGATAATTGATATTTTATTGGATTAAACTCAGTATTTGGTAAGCGCTGATCACCATTTATTTGAGTATTTACATCAAACTGCCATTTTTTAAATGGAGTTTGATACGAAAGAGATATCAATCCTTTGTATTTATTAACCATGGGCTTCTCTAAATAACTATTATTTATTGTGGTTTTTACATCATTATACCTAAAAGCTAAACTGAACTGTAAATTTCTTATTAATTCGTAAGAGGCTTCCAGTTGAAAACTGTTTGATTGGGATTTACCATCTAAGTTATATACAAACACCTCTGTTGCTTCTTGTTCCCTGTCGATTATAACTTGATTTTGAAACTGTGTGTGGAAGAAGTCTGCAGTTAAAATTAATTCTCTGGCACTAATATCAACATATTTTGTATAACTAAAACCAAAATTCCATGATGATTCAATTTTTAAATCTTCAAGAAATATAAATTTTTTGGAACTTGCTAAAAGTGAGGTGTTTTCTGCCAGTACTATTGCCGACCTATAACCTCTTCCTCCACTGAGGCGAAAAATATTATGTTCGTTGATATTATATTTGGCATGTATTCTTGGAGTAAAAAGTAAACCAAATAAATTATTATAATCCAGCCTTAAGCCGGCAATCACATTTAATTTTTTATGATATGAATAATTATATTGCGTAAAAACTCCAGTAACTCTTTCGTATCTGTTGAATATGCTATCATTTAAAACCTCATAATAATTGTCGAGATTAAAACTCAAACCGCTTGATATTTGGTGATTAGTATTTATAAGCCATGACTGTATCATTAAATTACTATAAAAAGAGTATTGTTTAGCATCGTAATTATTGAGGCCAAAAAAGGATTTTTGATCATGCATAATAAATTGATTTTGAAACCCCCAACTACTGTTTACCCTATTTTTGAAAACATAACCTAATTTGGCAAATGCTTCAAATCTGTTTGTTGAAACGCCTATTCCATATGGATTATCAACAGTTCTTTTCATGTTTCTTTGAAAATCCATTTGACCACCTAGCCTTTCTTCAACAAGATATTTCATACCTAATTGAAATCGTAAATTTTCACCAACATATTTCCATCTATTGAAAACATTCAACTGACTTACCAGAGGCATGTCCAGAAAACCATCTTCATTAAAATCGTGCTTTAACCCCATATGTTCTAAATGCACTAATATCGCTGTACTCCATTTTTCTCCCAAATTAAATCGTGCATTTATGTTTGCTTCAAGTTTGCTGTCTTTATTGCCATAAACATTTATGAATAGTTTATCACCCTCATCGGGTTTTTTATATTCGATATTTATTTGTCCGGCCATTGATTCATAACCGTTTATAACAGAGGAGGTGCCTTTGGAGACCTGTATTGACTCCATCCAGCTTCCAGGAACGTATCCGAGGCCATAAGAAGTAGCCAGACCCCGGAAATTTGGGATGTTCTCAGTAAGGAATTGTGTGTAAATACCTGCTAAGCCAAGTAATTGTATCTGTTTAGCACCTGTAATGGCATCACTATAACTTACATCAACAGTGGCACTATTTTCAAAACTTTCTGATAAATTACAACATGCTGCTTTTTGTAATTCCCCCTCGTTTATATTAATTATTCCACGAGTATCTGTTCTGGAAATAAAATTGCCCCTCTGACGGGCATTAATATTCACTTCTTTAAGACTATTTGATTCTTTCAAAGTAATGTGAAGGTGGTCTTTTTTGTGCTCAGTTATTAATATTGTATCATTTTGATAACTAACAAAACTTACGATTATAAACGGAGATTTATTCGGTTTTAACTTTAAATTAAAATGCCCCGATTCGTCGGAGACGGTTCCGTTTTGTGTATTTAGTTGAATAATATTTGCTCCTGTTAGAGGTGATGGGTTTCCGTCGATATTCTCAAAAACACCACCGGTAACAGTTTGTGCGCTTATTTGTATTTGCATACAAAATATGCAAAGTATTAAAAAGTATTTTTTCATTTAATTCTTATTTATAAGTTATTTAAAACAACTATACTTGAATAAAAGTTCTAACTAAGAATTAATAAAGGATTAGGGTCGGTTTTTAAATTATTGATGATGACAAGTAGTTTTTTACCCCAATTGGGATTTATGAAATTGGGTTTTTGGATATCAATATAATTGGATAAATAAGATTTCTCAGGATTAATAATTAAGGTATCAAATAAAAACTCATATAATGATTTTATTTTTTTGACAGGGTGGTTTAACTCAAATTCCACTGAGAGTTTAAAAGTACGTTCCGAAGTTTTGCAACAATTATCAACCACACAATAATTGTTTTCCTTGCTTTTTTCTGAATCGCAGCAAATACTATTATTTTTTTGCAGTTTGTGGCTATTATGACAATAATCTGTTAATTCTTGAAATATGCTGCTTTCATTAAGCCCGGATTTTGTACAAAAATGTGAATATACTTTTAATCCACTCATTGACAATGTTAATATGAAAATGAGTAAATAAGAAGTTATATTTTGTAAAATTATTCGCATAATAATTAAGGCGTAAAACTACAAAACTACGATCGTTTACAATGTTAAATTTTTGTTAATATATAAATCAACAGTTATTATTAAAGCATGATTTGTGAGGAGTTCAAATAATTACATTTTTTAGCTAGTAAACAAAAAAATGTTCCATTTATTTTATTAAATTTGATACTCTTAAAATTTAAACAAAAATAATGGATTATAATATACTTAAAAAGGAGATAATTGACAATATTGCGGTTATCACAATTAGCAGACCTAAAGCCATGAATGCTCTTAATACTTTGTTTTTTAATGAGATGGATTCGATGATAAGAGAGTTGTCTGATGATAAAACAGTAAAGGCAATAATTATTACAGGAGACGGCAAGGCATTTGTTGCCGGAGCTGATATAGCCGAAATGGTTGATAAAAATTCACAGGAAGGGTCTGAATTTTCACGACTTGGTCAAAATACATTCCGCAGTTTTGGCGAGTTGGATATTCCGGTAATTGCAGCTATTAATGGCTTCGCTCTTGGCGGAGGTTTAGAACTTGCCATGGGCTGCGATTTTCGTATCGCCAGCACTAAAGCAAAATTTGGTCAGCCGGAAGTAAATCTGGGTCTCATTCCGGGTTATGCAGGCACTCAGCGTTTATCACGCTTAGTGGGCATGGGCGATGCTCTGTATCTGCTTATGACTGCTGATATGATTGGTGCTGAAGATGCACTAAGAATTGGATTGGTACAAAAGATTTTTGAGCCCGAAGAATTAATGGATGAATGTATCAAAATGGCAAAAAATATAGCCTCTAAAGGCCCACTTGCAATAAAAAAGGTAAAATCTGTTGTAAGGAATGGACTGGAAATGGGACAAATAATAGGTGAAGAACTGGAAGCAAAAGAGTTTGGTACTTTATTCGGGGAAAATAGTGAAGGAAAAAAGGGTATGACGGCCTTCCTTGAAAAAAGAAAGCCCGAGTGGTAAACAACCAAAACAAAATTGAAACAACTTTTAATCAATAAAATAATTTAAAATGACATACGAAGATAGATTACAAAATGTATCGGTTTTAGGTGCAGCCGGAAAAATGGGTAGCGGTATATTACTTCTTACTGCTGTCGAGATGGCCGACCTAAGCTTAAAACCTGAAAACAAAGGAAAATCATTTGTTCTCAATGCAATTGATGTTTCCCCTGAAGGACTCTCGGGATTAATGAAATATCTTAGAGATCAGGTTAGAAAAGTTGCCGAAAAGAAAGCCGTTTGGCTAAGAAAAATGTATGCTGATCGTGATGATTTAATAGAAAATTATGATATCATCGACGAATATGTTTTTGATGTTTTAAATGTTGTTCGTCCGGTTACTTCTATGGCTGCAGCTTACCAATCCACATTAGTTTTTGAAGCAGTTAGCGAAAACAGAGCCTTAAAAGTTAAACTACTTGGTGATATTGATAAAAACAATGATAATGACCCATGGTATTTTACCAATACTTCCTCGGTTCCTATCAATTTAATCGAGGCGGAAGCAAATCTCGATGGACGTGTTTTAGGTTTCCATTTCTACAACCCCCCTGCTGTTCAGCGGTTAGTAGAGTTGATAGTTACCAAAAAAACTAAAACTGAAGTTGAAAATTTCGCCAAAGAATATGCTAAAAATCTGAAGAAAATAATTGTTCCTTCAAACGATTTTGCAGGTTTTATCGGAAATGGACATTTCATGCGCGATGCACTTCATGGAATTAATGAGGCAAAAGCTCTGGCAGAAGAGAAAAATATTCCTCTTTATAAGGCAATCTATATCATCAACAAAATAACACAGGATTATTTGGTACGTCCAATGGGGATTTTCCAACTTATCGATTATGTGGGAATAGACGTTGTTCAGTTTATTCTAAATGTTATGAATCCATTTGTTACTGATGAAGAACTTCATAGCGATGTTCTCGATAAAATGATGCTTCAAGGTGTTAAAGGAGGTCAAATGTCTAGTGGAGCCCAAAAGGATGGATTCATGAAATATAAAAGCGGAAAAATTGTTGCAGTTTGGGATATGCATAAGCAAAGCTATGTTGAACTCGAAACGTTTAAAGACCAATGTGATGAAATGATGGGAGAATTGCCATCATCTGCAGTTGCCTGGAAATCAGTTCTTAAAAACAAGAAAAAAGAGGATCTGCTTACTGCCTTTTTTAACGATCTTAAAAAATCAGACGATTTGGCTGCTTCTATAGCCGTTAATTATGGTCGCCGTTCGAAAGCAATTGGTGAAAAATTGGTTTCCGACAATGTTGCCAACGAAACAGATCATGTAAATACTGTTATGCTAACCGGCTTTTTCCATGCTTATGGTCCGGTAAATAACTTTTTTGACTAATCTTTAAAAATTAAAAAAATGAGAAGAAAAATATATATGACAGCCGGTTTTAATACTGTATCCATGGGTACAGGACGTAAGGAGTTTAATCCAAAGAAAGCACGTCCGGGTTTGGAACATTATTTTAAAGAAGCTGGTCAGGGTTCAATAAAACAAATTAATGATGCCGATAATGTAGATGAAATTTCCATTGGAAACTTTATGGCTGCCAGATTTAATAAACAGGCAAACCTTCCGGGTTTTGCTGCTTATATCGATGATAAACTACAGTGGAAACCCTCAATAAGTGTTGAAGGTGCTTGTGGTTCAGGTGGTTTGTCACTAATGTATGGTATCCGTTCGGTTTTGGCTGAAACTGCCGATGTTGTACTTTCAATGGGTATAGAAGTTCAAAATACAGTTAAAGCAATTTATGGTGCCGATATTTTGGCTGGCGCCGGATGGTTTCAGAAAAGAAAAAACGGGCATGCATATTTTTTCCCCGGACAATTTAGCGATCGCGCCGGTGCATATTATGAAAAAGTAGGTATGGACAAAGCCAGGGCTGGTATGAAACAGTGGTTTATTAATTCCATTGAAAATGCTCGCCTCGACCCAACTGCTCAGGAGTATCAAAATCAGGTACCCGATTTGGGAGCATTATACGATAAGTTTAAGCCTAATGGTGCTGCTTTTGTGGATAACCTTACTGTGCTCGATTGTTCTAAGGTTTCCGACGGAGCCTCCTCAATTTTGATTTGCTCAGAAGAAGGTCTTGAGAAGTTAGGTATCGATAAAAAAGATGCAGTGGAGGTTATGGGATTTGGACATGTGGTTAGAAATATTACCAACGACCCTGAAGATTTAACTAAACTGCAAACTATTAAAAAGGCTGCCCATCAGGCAATGGAAAATGCAGGAATTACTATCGATCAGGTAGGTACAATTGAAACCCACGATTGTTTTTCAATAGCAGGAGTTTTGGCAACAGAAGCATTAGGGCTCGCTCCTGATGGTGGTGGAGCTGACTATGTTGCTGCAGGAAATACCGCTCGTGACGGAGCCATGCCAATGAACACTACCGGTGGATTAATCGGTTGGGGACATCCTACAGGAGGAACCGGTGTACATCAGGCAGTTACTATATGGCAGCAGTTAACAGGTAAAGCAGGAAAAGCACAAATTAATATTTCCGACGAGCGTCCTTATGGAATGACCATTAATATGGGTGGCGATGATGTAACTGTAGTTTCTATAGTTTATAAAAAAGCTTAGAGGTTTTTAATTTATTGAGAAGCCCTACTAAATTTTACTGGTAGGGCTTCTTTTTTGTACGCATAATTAATCTGAAATTAAACTAACAACTATTTTCCTGCTAGTTCGGGGGCCGTCAAACTCACAAAAGAAAATATTTTGCCAGGTTGATAAACCCAACTTTCCTTCAATAATAGGTATAGTTTCAGATGGACCAATAATACCTGCCTTTAAATGTGAATCTCCATTTCCATCCTGTTTGTCGTGCAGCCAAACTCCCTCCGGAATTAACTTTCTTAAAAGATTAATAACATCGGTTTGTACAGAATCATCCCAGTTTTCCTGTATCATAATTGCTCCGGTAGCACCTTGGGCATAAACATTTATGAGTCCGTTTTTAATATTGCTAGTATTTAAAATACTTTCAACTTTTGAAGTAATATCGAATAGGCCTTCTCTGCAATTGGTTGATATTGTTATAGTTTGTTGCATATTGTGCTTTTTTTGTAAAGGTATAAAAATCAATATAAATAAAAAGGGGTAATTGTTTTTATGAAAATCACTCTTTGTAAAACATGATTATTAAAACTTAGAAAAAAAATATTTTACCGATTGCGACCCTTTAGTAATTGTTTTGTCATTATATTGCAAGAAAGCTTGAAGGTGGCGATAAATCAATACGATATACATAGAGACTTAGTTGTGGAAAGTGTAAAGGGAAACCGCAAATCCCAATACAAACTTTATGAATTGTACTCAGGAGCAATGTTCAATATATGTTACCGTATGATGAGTAGCAGGGAAGAGGCTGAGGATTTATTGCAGGAAGCATTTACAGAGGCTTTTTTGAAGATGCATACTTTTCGTTTCGAGTCGAGTTTTGGAGCATGGATAAAGAGAATAGTCGTAAACAAATGTATCAACGAAATAAAAAGAAGAAAAGCCGAACTGGAATTTTGTGACGACATTGGAAAATTTGGCGATAAAGAGGATAGCGACGATGAACAAATGGGATTATCAGTTGATAAAATTAAAAAAGCAATGAATGAACTTCCCAATGGTAGTAAAGTTATTTTTCAACTCTATTTACTGGAAGGTTACGATCACAAGGAAATATCACAGATACTCGGCGTTAGTGAGTCGAATTCAAAATCTCAATATATGAGAGCAAAAAGGAGAATTAAGGAAATTTTAAAAGATAACGTTTATGAAATCTGATAAACTGGAACAATTTGTACTGGAGAACCGTGATGAATTTGATGATTTGAAACCATCAGAAAATTTATGGTCGAAAATCGAAGGAGATTTGCCTCCCCTTAAAAGGAAAGAGTTCTCAATTACCAGAGTTCTGCTCAGGGTTGCAGCCGTTGTAATCATATTTGTTTCTTCATATTTTTTCCATGATATGATGAATAAAAATACAGATAATCAACAAGTTGCCGAATTACCACAAAGCGAATCTTTCAAAACATTTGTTGAGGCAAAAATGTATTATTCCTCAGAAATTCAATATAAAAAACAAGAATTATTTCAACTTACCAGTAATACTCCGGAAATACAAAAAAGCATTAATGCCGAACTTTCTGATCTGGATGATCTGTTTGTAGATTTAAAAGAAGATTTGGGAGATCAGGCAAATAATGATGAAGTTATTGAAGCAATGATACAGAACTACAGAATAAAACTAGAAATTCTTGAAGAAATGCTTCAGCAAATCAAATTAAAAAACAGAAAAAATAATAATCATGAAGAGATTCATCATACATTATAAGGTCATTTGTTTTGCGTTACTGTTTGCACAGTTTAACCTAAGCGCACAAACATTTGAAAAAAGCAGGAGTGTGAGTAAATCATTTTTTGCAGGCAGCGAAACCCAATTGCAAGTATTTAATAAATATGGTGATATTCAGTTCATTGCCTGGGAAAAAGACTCTGTGAAGATAGATGTAAGTCTAAAGGTTATCTCAACAAAAGAAACTAAACTCAATAATACATTCGACTTTATTGATTTTGAGTTTAATGCAACTAAACATTATATTATTGCCCGTACCACTTTCGATGGTGGAGATTCCTTCTGGTCTGACGTTAAAGATCTGGCAAATACAGTGTTTTCTAGCGGAACAAAATCGCAAATAGACTATAAAATATATCTGCCCATAGGCATGAAAGTAGAAGTTGATAACAAATTTGGTAATGTCTTCATTTCTGATCATAAAGGAGATTTGAATATATACCTCTCCAACGGAGATCTTAATACTCATAACCTTAGTGGAGAAAATAATATTAAACTAAGTTTTGCCAATGCCAACATAAATTATTTCGATCATGGCACTCTCAATGTTGGATATTTCTCAGAAGTTCATATTGATGAATGTACAGATATAAATGTGGATAGCAAGTCCTCAAAAGTATATATCAAAAAGTTTAATTCATTGGATATTGAATCCAATAGAGATCACCTTTATCTGGGTGAAGGAAATAAAGTAGGTGGCAAACTTATGTTTAGTTTTGTGAGTATCGACAATTTGAACCGGAGTTTAGATATTTCAACAAACTATGGAGATTTTGAACTTCACAACCTGGGTAATATGGAAAATGGAATCACCATTTCTTCGGAAAGTACCGATTTTGTTATTACTAAAAAAGAATCACAAAGTTTTAATCTTGATATTACTTATAACGAAAATGCAGGATTATTCTATGATGATGAATTGAAAAATAAGAAAAGTGTAGCGGTTGAAGATGACAAAAAACTTGTAAAAACAACAGGTTTGTTAGGAGTAAAAGGCTCATCTACAATCGATTTTAAAGCCAAAATACTTTCGGGCAGTTTAAAAATTAACAATAAATAATCCGAAATTTGTAACTACTAATAAATTTTATTGTCAATATAAATAGATTACTAATAATGCGCGCAACTTTAATAGTAAAATAAAAATCAAATAAAAATAAGAAGATGAAAATTAGAAATATAAGTATAATTGTTTTCATTATGTTGCTGTCGACTACATATTATTCATGCAGCAAATTGAACACAATAAATGGAAATGGTCATGTGCTAACCGAAGACAGAAGGTTAGTGAATTTCGACCAGATAAACAACGAAGGTCAGTTTAACGTTTACATTAGCTATGATACAATTTATCAGGCTATAGTGGAAGCCGAAACTAATTTAATACCATATATCAGAACAATCGTTCATGGAAATACACTTAGAATTGATAGCAGAGAGAGTTTAAGACCTGGAATGCCAATTAATATCTATATCAAAACTCCTGATGTAAAATACATAGAACTTAGTGGTTCAGGTAAAATTGTATGCGACTCAGTTTATGGAGATAATGTAGGAGCAAAATTAAGTGGATCGGGAAGCATTGAAGCAGGTCTTTATGGAGCTTTGGCAAACCTTGATATCAGTGGTTCCGGAAATATGATTTTGGATGTGGAATCTCAGATGACATATTGCAAAATAAGTGGTTCCGGGGATATGTATGTTGCAGGATATTCTCATGAAGGGGATTTTAATATCAGTGGTTCTGGAAATATAAATTCCTTTGAGTTTTATCAGGATAAACTGGACGCAAAAATCAGTGGATCAGGAAATATGTACGTATATGTTTCCGACTATTTAACAGCTAACATAAGTGGTAGTGGATCTGTATTCTATCTTGGTAATCCAAGTCTGGATATAAATATAACAGGTTCAGGTTCAGTAATTAAAGAGTAAAACAATGATGCGTAAAACTACTATAACACTACTGTTAATTTTGTTTTCGATGACTATGTTTGGTCAAATGTATGAGAAGCGTCTGGGACTTCGAATGGGATATACATCGGGAATAAGTGGTAAGATAATTAAAGACAGAAAGATAGCGCTAGAAGGAATTCTCGGATTCAGAAAAGGTGGTTTACAGGTTTATGGTTTAATAGAAAGACAAAAACCACTTATAGTAGATGGAATCCACGACTTACAATTGTACTTCGGGGGTGGAGCCCATCTGGGATTTGTTAACGGGGTTGACAGATTTAGATCATATAATGGACCTTCAGGCGTATATTATTACGAAGAAAGAGTAACAGGACCGGTATTAGGTTTAGATGGAATTTTTGGTGCCGAATACACCCTCATAAAAGTGCCACTTACTTTTTCAGTAGATTTTAAACCATTTTTTGAATTACAATCATTTTACAAATTCAAAGCAAACTTTTATGATTTTGCTTTCAGTATAAAATACACATTTCGACAATTAAAATAATTATAATCATGAAAATTAAATTTATAATACCCGCATTTATTTTAATCCTGGCAATTGTAAGTACTACTAATGCGCAGGAAAATAAAAACGAATTCAAAACAATATTTAATAAAGAGAAAAACAATAATTCGATTTCACATGGAGGCTATGCTGCTATTAATATTGGTTACACTCAGATAGATGGAAAAGATGGTCTTGAAATTGGAGGACGTGCTGCCTGGGTAATTAATCATCATTTAGGGATTGGTATTACAGGAAAAGGTTTTTTTAATAACCTTAGCAAAACATCTAATCCTGACAACTATTATCTGGCTGGTGGATATGGCGGACTATTCTTCGAACCTATTATTGCTCCTAAATCGCCGGTTCATGTGTCTTTCCCAATAATGTTTGGTGTTGGAGGTCTGGCAGCCAAATACGGCAATGTTTGGGATAATAATTATTATAATGATAATTACTACGATACCGACGTTTTTCTGGTGTTCGAACCAGGTGCTGAAATAGAATTTAATGTTGTAAAGTTTATGAGAATTTCCATAGGTGGATCTTATCGACTTACAAATGGTGTTTTGCTCGAATATAAATATTACGACAATAACGATTTGATAATAAAAGATGTTGCAACCAATGCCCTTGATGGATTTAATTTTAATTTGAATTTCAAGTTTGGCTGGTTCTAAAAGATAGAGTGGTAAGTTTACGCAAATAATGGGGTTAGTCAGTTTCTGGCTGCCCCATTTTTATTTTGCATTTTTTTCTTTGGAAATCGAATTTCACAAATGCAGAAGCTGAGATTTTTGTAAATTGTGAAAAAATTAAAATCGTATAATAATGAAAAAATTTGCAGTAGTACTTTCAGGATGTGGAGTTTATGATGGAGCTGAAATTCATGAAGCCACTTTAGGAATGCTGGCTATCCAACGAATGGGTGGCGAATATCAGTGTTTTGCTCCAAATATAAATCAACATCATGTTATAAATCACCTGAATGGTGAAGAAATGAATGAAACCCGAAATGTATTGGTTGAGTCGGCAAGAATTGCCAGAGGAGATATTAAAGATCTCAAGGAATTTAATGCCGACGATTTTGATGCATTGCTTTTCCCCGGTGGTTTTGGTGCGGCAAAAAACTTATCGAATGTGGCATTTGAAGGAGCAAAAGCAACTGTCAATGAGGAAGTTGTAGATGTTGTAAAGCAAATCCATAAACAAAAGAAACCAATAGGTGCAATGTGTATAACACCAGCATTGATTGCTAAAATATTGGGCGATGTTAATGTTACCATTGGAAATGAAAAAGCAACAGCAGATATAATACAAGCCTTTGGAGCAACTCATATAGAAACCACCCATGGTGATGTGGTATTTGATGAAGATAATATTGTTTTTACAACTCCTTGTTATATGCTCGACGCAACAATTACTGATATTGATGATGGAGCAAATAATATAGTTGATGCCATGCTAAAATGGATGGATTAATTATTTTTCTTTAAATCAAATGAAATATGATGAATAACATCACAAAACTATTTCAAATAAAATATCCCATAATTCAGGGAGGAATGATTTGGTGTAGTGGATGGAAACTTGCCTCTGCCGTTAGTAATGCCGGTGGCTTAGGTTTAATAGGAAGTGGAAGTATGTACCCCGAGGTATTCGAAGAACATTTGCTAAAATGTAAAAATGCCACCGATAAACCCTTCGGAGTAAATGTTCCTCTTCTATATCCTCAAACCGATGAAATAATTGAAATTATTATAAAACATGGAGTTAAAATTGTTTTCACCTCTGCCGGTAATCCGGCGAAATATACTTCTATTTTAAAAGAGAAAGGGATAACAGTAGTTCATGTTGTTGCCAATAAAAAGTTTGCTTTAAAAGCACAGGCAGCCGGAGTTGATGCTGTTGTAGCAGAAGGCTTTGAAGCCGGTGGGCATAATGGAATTGAAGAAACAACTACTATGGTTTTAATACCGATGCTAAGGCAAGTAGTTGATATTCCGATAATTGCTGCGGGAGGAATTGCTTCCGGCAGCGCTATTTATGCAGCCATGGCACTTGGTGCCGATGGTGTACAAATTGGAAGTCTTTTTGCCTCATCAATTGAATCTTCAGCTCATGAAAATTTTAAAAAAGAAATAATTAATGCTGAGGATGGAAGCACTAAACTCACACTTAAAAAAGTAGTTCCCGTTCGCTTAATTAAAAACGATTTCTTTAGAAAAGTTGAAGAGGCCGAGAGTAGGGGAGCAACACGTGATGAATTAATCAGTTTGCTGGGAAGAGCCAGAGCCAAACTTGGAATGTTTGAAGGTAATACCATAGATGGTGAACTGGAAATTGGACAGGTTTCATCATTTATTAGTGAAGAAAAACCCGTTAGTCAAATATTTAATGATTTGATATCTGAATTCAAAAAAACAGAGAAAATTATGCTTGAAAAATCGGAATTGTTTTAAAATAATGAGTTTTGTTTATTCTAAATTTTCACTGTTTAATACTTAATAATTAAATCCGGTTCAAGCGAATAATTGTTAAATTTGTACATTAGACTTATTAAATAAAAAGATATGAATTTTGAGTTAACCGAAGAACAATTGATGATAAAAGAAGCCGCTCGTGATTATGCTCAGCGGGAATTAATCCAGGATGTATTAGAAAGGGATGAAAAAGGAATATTTCCTACCAAACATATAAAAAACTTAGCTGAACTTGGGTTTATGGGTATGATGGTTGACCCGGAATATGGCGGAAGTGGAATGGATACTATTTCATATGTTTTAGCTCTGGAAGAATTATCAAAAATTGATGCTTCAACAGCGGTTATAATCTCAATAAATAACTCATTGGTATGCTATGGTTTAAACAGGTTTGGTACTGAAGAGCAAAAGAGGAAATATTTAACTCCACTTGCAAGTGGTGAAGTTATTGGAGCATTTCTTCTCTCTGAGCCTGAAGCTGGAAGCGATGCCAGCCATCAGCATACAACAGCAGTTGATAATGGCGATCATTATATAATTAATGGCACTAAAAACTGGATTTCAAATGCCAATAGTGCATCTACATATTTGGTTATTGCCCAAACAAATCCTGAAAAGAAACATAAAGGGATTAACGCCTTTATAGTTGAAAAGAATAGCCCGGGCATTACCCTGGGTCCTCACGAAGATAAAATGGGTATGCGTTCCTCCGACACCCACTCTGTAATGTTCAATGATGTAAAAGTTCCCAAGGAAAATCGCATAGGTGAAGATGGTTTTGGTTTTAAATTTGCCATGATGATACTCGAAGCCGGACGAATAGGAATTGCTTCTCAGGCCCTGGGAATTGCACAAGGAGCAATGGAAAGAGCGGTCGCTTATGCAAAAGAGCGTAAGGCATTTGGTAAAACCCTTGCAAATCATCAGGCCATAGCCTTTAAAATTGCCGACATGGCAGTGAAAATCGAAAATGCACGAAACCTATGTTTGAAAGCTGCATGGTTAAAAGATAATCATATGCCTATTACCGTGGCTAGTGCAATGGCTAAACAATATGCTGCAGATATGGCCATGGAGGTTACCACCGAAGCTGTACAAATTCATGGTGGTTATGGCTACGTAAAAGAATATCATGTTGAAAGACTGATGCGTGAAGCTAAACTTACTCAAATTTATGAGGGTACTTCTGAAGTTCAAAAAATAGTGGTTTCTAGAGATCTTCTAAAAGATTAAAAAACTACCTCCTTTATTTTATTTTCTATCAATCGTTTTGATTAATATTTTCGCTTACCACATTTTAATGGGTAATTGTAATAAGTTAATTGTCAGATTGTTGTTGCTGTTTTTTCGACTTCCTTTAACTGGGATTAAGAAAAATACCCTTTCTTAAAGTTTTATATCCGTTTTTTTACGAAATTTGTTGTTTCACCATAAAATGAATCAAAAAATAAATAAATAGACATATGAAAATACTTGTATTAATTAGTAATGTGCCCGATACCACAACTAAGATTAGGTTTACGGGAGATAATACCGCCTTTGATGCTGCTGGTGTTCAATGGATAATTAATCCATGGGATGAGTTGGCGCTAACCAGGGCTATGGAACTTAAAGAAGCCGGTGGTGTAGAAAAAATTACTGTTGCCAATGTTGGTGAAAAGATAACTGAAGCAACTCTGAGAAAAGCATTAGCAGTAGGTGCTGACGATGCCATAAGAATAGATGCTCCTGCTAAGGACGCGTTTTTTGTAGCTACACAACTATCCAAAATTGCCGGTGATTACGACTTGATTCTTGCCGGTATAGAGGCATCCGACTATAATGGAAATGCTGTTGGTGGTATGCTGGCAGAACTGTTGGATTTCAATTCAGTATCAGCAGTTTCAGGCATTAATATAGAAGGCGATAAGTTTGTTGTAAACCGTGAAATAGATGGTGGATCACAGGTATTATCAGTTACAGGTCCTTTAGTAGCAATTGTTCAAAAAGGAATTGCTAAAGAACCACGAATACCAGCCATGCGTGGAATTATGATGGCTCGTAAAAAACCTTTAAATGTTGTTGAAGCTATTGATGCACACGAAAAAACATCTTTTGTAAATTTTGAACTGCCTCCTCCAAAGGCTGCATGTAAAATGGTAGATGAAGAAAATGCCAAAGAGTTGATAACATTACTTCATGAAGAAGCAAAAGTGTTATAAATATCAAAATATTTTAAAATTTAAAAAAGATAATCATGTCGATATTAGTATATACAGAGAATTGGGATGGCAAATTTAAGAAACTCAGTTTCGAATTGGTTTCTTATGCTGCAGCCATAGCAAAAGAAATGGGTCTTGATCTTACAGCCCTGTCGATTGGTAATGTAGCCGACGACGAATTAAATAAATTAGGAAATTACGGTGCATCAAAGATTTTAAAAATTGAGAATGACAAATTTAATAGTTTGGATAATAAAGCCTTGTCGAAAGCAGTTGTTGCTGCTGCCGAAAATGTGGGTGCCAAACTAGTTGTTTTTGCTCATAATAATCTTGGTAAAGCACTGGCTCCACGGGTTTCAGTTAAACTTAATGCAGGATTAGTATCCGGAGTAACTGCTTTGCCTTCCACCACTAGTCCTTTTGTGGTTAAGAAAAAGGTATTTACAGGAAAAGCCTTTGCAAATGTTAAGGTAGATGCTGATAATGTTGTTCTTACATTCGCTCAAAATTCTTATCAAGTTGTTGAAACAGGTGGAAGTGCTGCAATTGAAGCATTTGATCCTCAGCTTGGTGATGCCGACTTTAGCACTGTTGTAAACGAAACAAAGAAAATCACCGGAAAGGTATTACTTAATGATGCTGAAATAGTTATTTCAGGTGGTAGAGGTATGAAGAGTGGTGATAATTGGGGTGGATTAGAAGAACTCGCTGATCTTCTTAAAGCAGGTATGGCTTGTTCACGTCCTGTTTCCGATGAAGGCTGGAGATCGCATGACGAGCATGTTGGCCAAACTGGAAAAATTATCGCACCTAACTTATATTTTGCATTTGGAATCTCAGGTGCCATACAACATTTGGGTGGTGTTAGTTCCTCAAAAGTTATTGTCGCTATCAATAAAGATCCTGAAGCACCAATTTTTGAGGCTGCCGACTATGGTATTGTTGGAGATGTATTTAAAGTAATTCCTCAACTTATTGAAGGAGTGAAGGAGTTGTAAAACGCTTCATTTTCAGATAAGCATTAAACGTATAATAAATCCCGTTTGGTTTTCCGAGCGGGATTTTTTTTGCGAGTTACGGGTTTCGTGAAATTGTTGCATGTCTCATGTTGCAGGTTGCAAGTT